>JAJBTX010000096.1 GCA_020860645.1 Lachnospiraceae bacterium
GAATATATCATTTATGGACAGAGCGGCGTCTGTCAGGTGGAAGACATTACGCATCTGGACATTTCCGGCGTGGATAAACAGAAGCTGTATTATGTGCTGGTTCCTCTGAACACGAGAGGGAGCAGGATTTACTATCCGGTTGACCGGGAGAAGCAGAATGTACGCCCGGTGATCACGAAGGAGGCGGCGCTGCAGCTGCTCGATGAGATTCCGACGATCGAGACCATCCGCGTGACTGTCGACAAGCTTCGTGAGGAATGCTACAAAAAGGCCCTCTATTCCGGTGATTATCACAGCTGGGTCAGCATCATCAAGACGCTCTATCATCGCAGGCAGGAGCGAATCGCGCAGGGCAAGAAGATGGCCTCTGTGGATGAGCGCTACCTGAAGATGGCGCAGGATTCCCTCTACGGGGAGCTGGCCTTCGTTCTGGGAAAAGAGAAGGGCGAGATAGAGGAGTTTATCTGCGAGCATATCCAGGAGAAAGAGATGGAGAAGGCGTAGCGCTTAAGAGCACAGCGCCTCCACGATCCTTTCGAAATGCATCGCGTGCGACGCCTTGATGAGCACCGCGTCGCCGTCTTTTAAGAGGGAGTCTTTCTCCTCAAGAAAACTTTCCAGATCTGAAAAATGAATACAATGAGTCTGCGGGGCGGCCGTTGCGGCGGCCTCGTGCAGTTTTGCACTGTTTTCTCCGATTGTGAGCAGCAGGTCGATGTGCAGCGTTCCGATATGTCTGCCGACGGAGGCATGCAGCTCCGGGGACTGCGGTCCGAGCTCGCCCATGTCGCCGAGGATCGCCACCTTGCGGCTTCTGGTATCCTCGAGGATATTCAGCGCCTCGATCATGGAGGCGGGGTTTGCGTTGTAGCAGTCATCGAGCAGCGTGTAGTGCGGGGTGTGCAGGATATTGCTGCGGCCCGGCAGTGGACGCAGGGCTTCGATTCCCCGGCGAATTTCATCCGTGTCACGCCCGAGAGACAGGCCGACGCAGACGCCTGCCAGCGCGTTGTACCCCATGTGGACGCCGGGGAGCGGGATCGTCACGTGGAAGGCGAACTCGTCCGTGAAAATGCGGCAGCGCACGCCGTCAAACCCGCGTTTTTCGATCTGATCGGCGCGGACGCAGTTTTCTTCGCCGAGGCCGAAGGTCGTGGCCCGTTCGGCGAGCGCGATCAGTTTGTCGTCGTCCCCGTTTACGAAGACGGCGGCGTCCGGACTGGCGTAGTCGAAGATCTCGCACTTGGCCCGGAAAATACCGTCGCGGGAGCCCAGGTACTCCAGATGTGCTGTGCCGATGTTGGTCAGGACGCAGCAGGTGGGGCGTGCAATCCTGCTGAGCCGGTGCATCTCCCCGAAGTGATTCATGCCCATTTCGAGCACGGCTGCCTCGTGGCACTCGTCGATCTGGAAGATCGTCAGCGGAAGCCCGATCTCATTGTTGAGATTGCCGGGGGTCTTCAGCACACAGTACTTCTGACTCAGGATGGAGGCGATCATCTCCTTCGTGCTCGTCTTGCCGACGCTGCCGGTGACGCCGATGATGGGGATGGTCAGCGTCCGGCGGTAGGCCTCCGCAGCCTCCTTCAATGCCTGCAGCGTATCCTCTACCAGGAGATAGGGTCCGGCGGGATATTCGAGCTTCTGCTGGCTCAGTGCGCAGAGCGCGCCCTTTTCATACACATCCGGAATGAAGCAGTGCCCGTCCACGCGTTCGCCCCGGATCGCGACGAAGAGAAAGCCGGGTTCGATCAGACGATTGTCCTGGACGACGCCGCGGATGTCCTGCGCAAGAATTTCTTCGGGGCCAAAGAACTGCGCATGGCAGGCTTCGGCAAATTGTTTTAAAGTGAAATGCTTCATTACGCTTATGCTCCTGATGAAACGGCCTTACGCTGATGCGACCGATTTATGAGACTCAAATTCCGGTACTGTCATACTTCTTCATGGAAACCTGGATCAGCCACTCGCAAAGGTCCGGGAAGGAGTAGCCGATCGCGGCCGCGGCCTGGGGAATCAGGCTCGTCGGCGTCATACCCGGCAGCGTGTTGACTTCCAGCGCGTAATCCTCCTGCGAGCGCTCGTCGTACATGAAATCCACACGGGCGTAGCCCTCGATATTCACGGCGGCGCAGGCCTGCTCGGCGTGGCGCTGGATGCGCTTTGTGAGCTCGGGCGAGATCTCGGCGGGGCAGGTCTCAACGGTGCTGCCCGGCTGATATTTGTTTTTGTAGTCATAAAAGCCGTCAAGCGGCGCGATCTCAATGACCGGCAGGGCCGCACCATCCACGACGGAGACAGTGAATTCCCGTCCAATGATGCAGCGCTCGACGAGAACCTGCTCTTCATAGTAGAAGGCTTTGTCCAGCGCGTGGGCGAGTTCTGCCTCCGATTCCACACGGTAGACGCCGACGGAGGAGCCGCCGCAGCAGGTTTTGACCATGCAGGGGTAGCCGATACTCTCCGGCAGACGGAACTGCTGTCCCTTGCGGACCGTGACCGAGGGAGGCGTCGGTACGCCGAAGCCGCGGAACATCTGCTTGGTGATATGTTTATCCATGCACAGAGCGCTGCTGCTGTGCCCGGTGCCGGTATAACGGATACCCATCAGGTCGAAGAGCGCCTGGAGGCGTCCGTCCTCCCCGCCCTCTCCGTGCAGTCCGAGAAATACGATGTCGCAGAGCTGACAGAGCCGCAGAACATTGGGCCCGAGCAGGCTGCGGTAGCCGGGGCGCAGCGCCCTGACCGCATCGATGTCGGGAATATTCTCCGCGACCGCGCCGATCTGCGCGGCCCAGTCCCGCTCCTCTGCAAAGAGGCGGTCCAGCGGCTCCTCCTCATCGGGAAGCCCCAGGAAGAGATCAAGGAGAATCACCTGATGCCCCTTCTCCTTCAGCGCTTCGTAAATGTTTTTTCCACTGCACAGCGATACATCGCGTTCCATGCTGATGCCGCCGGCCAAAACGACGATTTTCATCTGAATTTCCTCCTGAATCAATTGCTGGTGTCTGTCCGGCATCTGCTGAATGCGCTCCTGTGTACAGGCGCCGGAAAATTTCTGTTCTTCCGACATTCTATGCCTGTCAGGATCGTCTTCATGCTTCAGAAGCCAGGGCCTCAGCCGAAGCGACCATACAGCTCTGTCATCTTCCTGAGGCCTGCCGCCATCCCTTCATTTAACTGACCGGCGCGGAAGCGGAATTCCCAGTTGCCGGTGGGCGTGCCGGGGGTGTTCATGCGATGCTCGCTGCCGAGCCCGAGGATATCCTGAACGGGGAAAATCGCGTATTTCGCGATTGTGCCGAGGCAGGTGCGGATGAAATCCCAGCTGACGCTGCTCGCGTCGGTGTTCATGTAACGGCGGATCTTGTCCCGGTTCTGTTCATTTGTATGCTCGTACCAGCCGCGGCTGGTGTCATTGTCGTGCGTGCCGGTGTAGCAGATGCAGTTGCGCGTGTCGAGCTGGTGCGGCAGGAAAGTGCTCTCTCCCGGGCCGTCGAAGCCGAACTGGAGCACGCGCATGCCCGGGAAGCCGAGCGTGTCGCGCAGCTTTTCCACCTCCGGCGTGATGATGCCCAGATCCTCCGCGAAGATTGGCAGATTATCTCCGAGTGCCTGTTCCATCGCGCGGAACAGCGCCTCTCCGGGTCCTTTTTTCCAGCAGCCGTTCAGAGCGGTCTCCTCCGCAGCGGGAATCGCCCAGTAGGCCTCCAGACCGCGGAAATGGTCGATGCGGATGTAATCCACCTGATCGAGCTGGTTGCGGATGCGTTCGATCCACCAGCGATAGCCGTCCTCCGCATGTGCATCCCAGTCGTAGAGCGGATTGCCCCAGCGCTGCCCGGTCGCACTGAAATAGTCCGGCGGCACGCCGGCCACCTCGGTCGGATGCCCCTCGGAATCCAGACAGAACATCTCCTTGTAGCCCCAGACATCGGCGCTGTCGGGAGAGGGAAAGATCGGGATGTCGCCGATGATGGCGATTCTTTTTTTATTTGCATAGGCCTTCAGCTCAAACCACTGGCCGAAGAACAGGAACTGGACGAAACGGTGGTAGTCAACCTCGCCGCTCAGGCGCTCCCGCCACGCCTCCTTATCGGCGGGCGTCGGGCAGCGAAGAGAGTCCTCCCACTCGTACCAGGGCAGGCCATTGTGATAATCCTTGCCCGCCATATACAGGCAGTAGTCCTCAAGCCAGTAGTGGTTTGTCTCACGGAAGGCTTCGTATTCCTCCAGAAGATTCTTGTCCGCAGTGTGGAGAAAATGCGCATAGGCTTTCCGTAGAAGAACAGTCTTATACGCGGTCACACGTTCATAATCCACACGCTCCGTCTCGAAATCCGGGATCGGCTGGAGATCTTCCTGCGTCAGCAGTTTTTTCTTAATTAAAAGATCGGGACTGATCAGAAGCGGCTGCCCCGCGAACACGGAAAAGCCCTGATAAGGCGAATTTCCATTGCCGGACGGCACGAGTGGAAGCACCTGCCAGAGATGCTGCCCCGCCGCTGCGAGGAAGTCGATGAAGTCGTAGGCGCTCTGCCCCATATCCCCGATACCATAGGGGGAGGGGAAGGCGGTGGGATGGACGAGCACGCCGCTGTAGCGGTGGTTGCTCCGGTCGTCTTCGCTGATTTTGAACTGCATAACACATACCTCCTGACAGCTCTCATTATACTTGAACGTTTCGCGGAATACAAGGAACAATAAACATCTTTTGACAAGTCCGTTCACAGGTGTTACATTGGTTGGGAGGTGATCAAGATGGATGAGAAGTGGAGAGATTATTTCTATAAAGGTGTAGCGGTATTTCTGACGGTCGCCATGTGTATCCTGTTTTTCTTCGGCGTATTCCGCTTTGAAGAGCTGCGGGGCTATGCAAAGCTGATCGGAAACATTCTGACGCCTTTTGTCTATGGGGCAGTGATCGCTTATCTGCTTGCGCCGATCTGTACCCGTATTGAGACGAAGCTGCTCCAGTGGGCAGAAAAGACCGGAAAGCCGGAAAAGCTGCGCCGGTTTGCGAAAGGCCTGTCGATTTTGTTCAGCCTTCTGTTTTTCTTCCTGATCATCTACGCCCTGCTGGCGATGGTAATCCCACAGCTGATCGCGAGCGTAATTGCGCTGATCGACGCGACGCCGGGCTATGTCGAGTCGACGACGATCTGGCTGGAAAAGCTGGTGGAGGACAATCCGATACTGCTCAACTATGTGGAAGAGTATTCGGAGATGATTCTCGAAAGCCTGCAGAATTTTGCAAAGAATAATATCCTTCCGAATATCAACAGCATCATCAGCGGCGTGTACACGGGGCTGTGGAATGTGGTCACGGTCGCGAAAAATCTGATTATCGGTGTGATTGTGGCGGTTTATCTGCTGAACAGCCGCAGAAATCTGGCTCTGCAGAGCAAAATGCTGGTGCATGCCATCTTTCCGCCCAGAAAGAATCTTGCGGAGGGAAAAGAACAGCCCGCGGACTGGATCATCCGCGAGGCCGGTATTCTGAACGATTATCTGGGCGGCTTTGTGAAGGCGAAGCTGGTGGATTCGCTGATCATCGGTCTGATCTGCATGGTATTTACGGCGATCGTCGATATGCCCTACGCGCCGCTGGTCAGCGTTGTCATCGGCGTGACGAATATTATTCCCTTCTTTGGACCGTTTATCGGGGCGATTCCCTGTTCGCTCCTGATTCTGCTGGTCAGCCCGGTCAAGTTCGTGTACTTTGTAATCTTCATCCTTGTCCTGCAGCAGTTTGACGGAAATATCCTGGGTCCGAAGCTGCTCGGCGACAACACGCATCTGAGCAGCTTCTGGGTGCTCTTTGCAATCCTCCTGTTCGGCGGGCTGTTCGGACTTGTGGGGATGGTCATCGGCACGCCGATCTTCGCTTTCATCTACCAGCTCCTGGGCGGCTGGGTGCGCGACAGGCTGGACAGACAGAAATGAGTTATTTCTGCCTGTGATATTTCTCCTCGCAGTACTTGCAGCGGTAGATCTCACGCTTCTCATCAGTCAGGACGAAGATATGGTCGAGTTCCTGCTCGATGGATGTGATGCAGCGGGGGTTCGTGCAGCGCGCGATATTCTTGATCTCCTTCGGGAGAGACAGGGTTGCCTTTCTTATAATCTCATCATTTTCAATAATATTGACCGTGATATTGTGATCGATAAAGCCGAGCGCATCGAGGTCGATCGCATCGGTCGGGCACTCGATCTTGATGATGTCCTTCTTTCCCATCTTGTTGCTGCGGGCGTTTTTGATGATGGCGACGCAGCCGTCGAATTTGTCGAGATTCAGATAATGATAGATCTCCATACTCCGTCCGGCCTCGATGTGGTCGAGCACGAAGCCCTCATGGATTCCTCCGATGTTCAGCATACTTTCACCTCCAGAAGTGTGAGAATCAGAGCCATGCGCACGTAGACGCCGTACTGTACCTGCTTAAAATAGACAGCTCTTGGGTCGCTGTCTACCTCCACGGAGATTTCGTTGACCCTGGGAAGCGGATGCATGACGATCATATCCTCCTTTGCGAGGCTCATCTTCTTTTTGTCCAGTATGTAGAAATCCTTCAGACGGACATAATCCTCTTCGTTGAAGAAGCGCTCGCGCTGCACGCGGGTCATGTAGAGGATATCGAGCTCCGGCATAACGTCCTCAATACGCTCCACCTCACGGTAGGGCAGCCCGTTCTCGTCGAGCATTTCCTTCATATAATCCGGAATGCGCAGCTCCTCCGGGGAGATGAAGATGAAATTCACGTCCTTATAGCGCGCCAGCGCACGTACGAGGGAGTGGACCGTGCGGCCGAATTTCAGGTCGCCGCAGAGACCAATCGTAAAGTTGCCGAGCCGTCCTTTCAGAGAATGGATGGTCAGAAGGTCAGTCAGTGTCTGCGTGGGGTGCTGATGACCGCCGTCCCCGGCGTTGATGACCGGAATGGAGGAAACGCGGCTCGCCACCATCGGCGCCCCTTCCTTCGGGTGACGCATGGCACATATATCGGCGTAACAGGAAATCATTCGAATGGTATCGGAAACACTTTCACCTTTGGCTGCGGAGCTGCTCGCCGCGGAAGAAAAACCAAAGATATTGCCGCCGAGATTCAGCATGGCGGCTTCGAAACTAAGACGGGTGCGGGTACTGGGCTCATAGAAAAGGGTCGCGAGTTTTTTTCCGTCACAGGCGTGCGCGTATTTCTCCGGATGCAGTTCGATGTCGTGGGCGAGCGCAAGCAGGTCGTCCAGCTCCTCGACGCTGAAATCCAGAGGACTCATCAGATGTCGCATAGATACCTCCTGGATATGTATTATAAAAGTTCCGGGCGGCGGCTGTGGGAGCGCGATAGCGCAAAGCAGCCGACTTTTAACCTTTCATAAGAATACACGATACAGGAAGAGATTTCAAGAGGGAGTTTCCTCCCTCTCTCAGTGAAAAGCGATGGATATTTCTGCCCGGTGATGTCCGCGGCGGTGAATCTCACTGGCACAGGGCGTCCGCCGTTGTGATCTCGCCTGCGATCGCAGAGGCCGTTACGGTTGCGGCGCTCGCGAGATAGACGAAGGAGTCTTTGTGCCCGGCGCGGCCCTTAAAATTGCGCGTGCCGGTGCTGATCAGCGTTTCGCCCTCGCCGATGACGCCCTGGCAGCTGCCCCAGCAGACGCTGCAGTTCGGGTTCATGACGATCGCACCCGCGTCCATGAAGATCTTCAGCAGCCCTTCCTTCAGCGCCTGTTCGTAGACGCTCAAAGAGGCCGGGACGACGAGAAAACGCACGAGCGGATGTACTTTTTTTCCTTTGAGAATCGCTGCGCCGACGCGCAGGTCCTCGATGCGCCCGTTGTTGCAGGAGCCAAGGAAGGCCTCGTCGATTCTGACGCCGGCGGCCTCTTTTGCCGGACAGACATTGTCCACGAAATGGGGCTTCGCGACGATCGGGACGATGCTTCCGAGGTCGATGTCGTAGACGGCGGAGAAATTCGCGTCCGCATCGCTCGTAAAGCAGGCCTTCGGTTCGCGTCCGTGCGCGTGCAGCCAGTCAAGCGTGACGTCGTCGACCTCCATGAGCGCGGTCTTGGCGCCGGCCTCGACGCAGAGATTGCAGACCGCGATGCGGTCGCTCATGGTCAGCGTCTTCAGCCCGTCTCCCGCGAATTCCATTGCTTTATAGTTTGCTCCGTTCGCACCGATCTGTCCGATGATTGTCAGAATCAGGTCGCGTGCGTAGACGCCCTCCGGCAGCTTTCCGTGCAGGTTGAAGCGGAGCGTCTCAGGCACGAGCACCCACGAATGGCCGGTGACCATCGCGTAGAGGTAGTCGGTACAGCCCACGCCGGTGCCGAAGGCGCCGAGCGCGCCGTAGGCGCAGGTATGGCTGTCCGCGCCGAAGATCAGCTCACCGGGGCGGACGTGATTTTCCATCATGATCTGGTGGCAGACGCCCTTGCCCTCATAGAAGGTGATGCCGTGTTCCCGCGCGAAGTCGCGCATCTTTTTCTGCGACGCGGCGGTCTTCGGGCTGTCGGCCGGGACATTGTGGTCCACGATCCAGACCAGCTTGCTCACATCCGCGATGTGGGGGTGTTTCAGCTTATTGTTGTACATGTCGATCGTCAGGTGCGTGGTTCCGTCGTTGCTCATGAGCTGGTCGAGCTCCACTGTATGGATGTCGCCCGGCTTCACAGAATCCACGCCCGCGGCGCGCGCAATGATTTTCTCCGCTATTGTCATTCCCATGTCATTCACCCTCCCTGTTCAGCGATGCGATCAGGCCGCCCTGATCGAGGATGCCCTGCATGTAGGGCGGAAGCTTTGTGCAGGCAAACTGCTGTCCGTTTACGGTGGCGACGCCTTCGGTGAGCGAGAGCTCCATCTCATCTCCGGGCTTTACGTGATCGTAGAGATCCTTGCAGACGATGACGGGCAGGCCGATGTTGATCGCATTGCGGTAGAAGATACGCGCAAAGGATTTCGCGACCACTGCCTGTACGCCGAGCGCTTTGAGCACGCTCGGAGCCTGTTCTCTGGAGGAGCCGCAGCCAAAGTTTTCCGCCGCGACGACGAAATCTCCCGGACGCACCCGCGACGCGAAGTCCGGGTCGAGCGACTCGAAAGCGTGCGA
Source organism: Lachnospiraceae bacterium (assembly GCA_020860645.1). GTDB lineage: Bacteria > Bacillota > Clostridia > Lachnospirales > Lachnospiraceae > Hominiventricola. The sequence continues at coordinate 9,123 of JAJBTX010000096.1, forward strand.
TTTCATCTCATCAATCGTCGGGAAGAGCAGATACTGGGACGCGATGATCTGGTCAGTGTCAACGTCCGTATGAAATAAGAAAATGTTTCCCATATGTTATGAATCCTCCTCTTGTTCCGTGGTTTCTTCCGAATCCGGCAGCCAGATGTGAACCTGCGCGATCCGGTTGTGTTCAACGGTCTCGGCGAGCAGATGAACGCCGCCCTCCGTGAACGCTTCCTCTCCTGCAGCCGGCAGATGATCCAGAAGTTCGATGAGGACGCCGCCGACAGAATCGTAACCCTCGGACTCCAGCAGCAGGCCCTTTTCCTCGAGGCCGAGTTTTTCATTCAGATCGTCCAGACTCATGGCGCCGTCTACAATATATTCGTAGTCGGAGAGTTTCCGGATCAGCTCATCCTCGTCGTCGTCATACTCATCGCGGATATCGCCGACGATCTCTTCGAGCAGGTCTTCGATCGTGACCATGCCGCAGGTCACGCCGTATTCATCGAGTACAATCGCGAGGTTGATCGAACTTTTGCGCATCTGCAGCATCAGATCGGAGGTTTTTTTCAGCTCGTGCGTGTAGAGCACGCTGCGCAGAATGTTGCGGACGCTGAAGTGCTCTTTATCTTCGTAAATCAGCAGATCCTTGACATTGATCATGCCGATGACCGTGTCCGTATTGTCCGCATAGACCGGATAGCGGGTGTATTTCTTCTGCCGGTACAGCTCGATGACCTCCTCATAGGTGGCATCAACCTGTACGAAATCCATATCGACCTTCGGGACGATGACGTCCTTTGCCGTGGAGTCGCCGAAATCAAAGACATTGTTAATCATCTCGCGTTCCTCGTGCGAGGTGACGCCCTCCTCGTGGCTCACATCCACGATCGTGCGGATCTCCTGCTCCGTGTAGGAATCCGTCTTTTCGTCCGGGTTGACGCCCATGAGGAACATAAGGGCGATGGAGAGCTTGTTGATGATGAAAATCAGCGGGGTGGCGATGACTGTCCAGATGTAGATGGCCCGCGCGTTTTTAAGCGCGATCTTTTCCGCCCGGATCGTGGCTTTCGTCTTCGGCGTTACCTCCGCGAAGACAAGGATAATCAGAGTCAGGACGCCGGTAGAAATGCCGGGTCCGACGCCTCCCAGCCATTTGGCGGCCAGTGTCGTAGCCAGGGCCGAGGCGGATATATTGACAATATTGTTTCCAATTAAAATGGCGCTCAGCATCTTGCCGGGCTCCTCGATCAGACTGCTTAAGATCTCAGCACGACGATCGCCTTCTTCGACGAGATTTCGCACGCGAATGCGGCTGACTGTCGTCATGGCAGTCTCTGAGGATGAGAAAAACGCGGAACAGGCCACAAGAATTACGAGAATCAACACCTGTATGGCGTCGCTTGGGTCCAAAACAGTTCACTCCTTTCTGAATAGTTACAAATATACGCTATTTTCGTGATAAAAGCAAGACTTTGGCATAATTTATCGGCCCTTTTCATATAGATGAAATATAAAAATCAGGGACGAGGTTCATCCGATGAAATATCCCGTACAGTATGTCAGCCGTGTGCTGCGGATCATAAAAGCGCTGCTTGCGGCCTATATCGTGACCGCTCTGCTGCTGTTCCTGACTGCAGCGCTCCTGTACCGTTTTCAGCTTGATGAAGGAAAGGTCCGGGTCGCGATTATTCTGACCTATATTCTGTCGAGCTTCGCGGGAGGCTTTCTGAGTGGAAAGATGATGGGAAGCCGTAAATTTCTGTGGGGCGCACTGCTGGGACTGCTGTATTTTGCCATTCTGACGCTGGTTTCGCTCGCCGTGAACCGGGAGCTGGGCAGCAGCGGGGCGGGTCTTGCCACGACCTTTCTGCTGTGTATGGGCGGCGGGATGCTGGGCGGAATGCTGTCTTAGTAAAATAAATTGGACTTCTGTTCGCAAATTCGTGTAATGTTCACAATTATTTTTGGAAATAAACATCTTTTTTGAAAATTTTTAAAATTGACAGAATGGAAATTCGGTCGTACAATAATTAGCATAAACGCAAAGGCGCACGGATGATTGCCATCCATGCGTCTTTTTTTCGTGAAAGCGATTTGCCATTGATCGCTTCACGGCGTTTGACAAGAGGAAACTGCAGTGTAAAAAGAAGGAGGAAAAAGTTATGAAAAAGAAAATCATCAGCATGATTCTGGCAGTGACCCTGGCTTTGGGGATGACAGCCTGTGGCAGTTCGAGCTCGGGTTCTGCGACTGCGGAGACGGAGACGGCAGAAGCGAGCGATGCGGAGGAGAGCGAGGCCGACGGTGACTTCGTCGGAACCATTACGCTCGGCATGATCGGACCGATGACCGGCAGCCTGGCCGTGTACGGAACCCATGTTTCCAACGGCGTCCTGATGGCGGTTGACGAGATCAACGCGGCGGGAGGCGTCATGCTCAGCGACGGAGCTTATGAGCTGGCCGTTTCCTCGAAGGACGACCAGGGTGATTCTATGGAGTGCCTGAACGCCATGAACGCGCTGATTGCAGACGGCATCGAGCTTGTGATCGGTTCCGCGACTTCGGGCTGCACGTCCAGCATTACCTCGGTTGCGAATTCCGAGGGCGTCGTGCTGATTACCCCGTCCGGGACGGCGGACGCGCTGACGACGGAGATGGATTACGTATTCCGTGCCTGCTTCAAGGATTCCTTCCAGGGCGAGCTGGCGGCGCAGTACGCGGCGGATGAGGGCTACACGAAGGTTGGAATCGTGTACTGTTCGGCGGATACTTATTCTGCGGGACTCAGGGATTCTTTCTCGGCGGCCTGTGAGGAGCTTGGCATCGAGGTCGTGGCGGAGGAGTCCGTGGCGACGATGACTGAGGTGGATTACACGAACCAGTTCAATAAGATGGTATCCGCGGGAGCAGAGCTGGTCTTCGTTCCGTTCTACTATGATGTGACCGGTCCCTACCTGGTGCCGCAGGCGAGAAGCGCGGGCTTTGACGGCGTGCTGCTCGGCGCGGACGGTGTGGATAATACCGAGACCACGATTTCCGAGGGCACTGACCTCTCCGTTTACAATGATTTCCTGTTTGTGAACCACTATTCGACGGAGCTGGCCACCAGCGATGTGTCCGTGAGCTTCGTGGAGAACTATGAGGCGACCTACGGCGATACGCCGAACAATTTCGACGCGCTCGGTTATGACTGCGTGCTGATTCTCGCGCAGGCGATGGAGAGCTGCGGAGCATGCGACGCTGAGAGTGTACAGGCCGCGCTGGCGGATACTTCCGTGACGTATGAGGTTGCCACCGGTACCTTCTCCTTTGACGAAACCGGTACGCCGATCAAGACCGGCGTCCTGATGGGCTACGAGTACAACGAGGGCGACGAGGAAGTGACGAAGATCGCGGTCAAGACCCTGAGCGTAGAATAACGATCCTGTTATGTGCGTAATGAAGGGAACAGGTTTTCGCCCGCCATTCAGGAAGCAGGGCGCGCGAACGTCTGAGAAATCCAGGAGAAAGCGCACAGAAGAAATACGGAACGCGCAGTGCGGGCAGACCTGGAAACAGTCTGCCCGGGCTGCGGCTTTTCAGCTTTATAAAACGGAAAGGGAGAGGTTTGATTTATGGTTACCTTTATCCAGTTTGTCATAACGGGACTGCGCCTGGGGAGCGTGTACGCGCTGATCGCGCTCGGCTATACGATGGTCTATGGCATCATCAAGCTGATCAACTTCGCGCACGGCGATTTCATCATGGTGGGCGGTTATTCGCTGTTTTTCCTGATTCCGGTCTTTATGGGACTGGGGCTGCCGGGCTGGCTGGCAGTGGTGCCCGCGTGCATCATCTGCGCCTGCGTCGGTATGCTGGTGGAGCTGCTCGCCTATCGTCCGGTGCGAAAGAAGGGAAATAAGCTGACCAGCCTGATCACGGCCATCGCGATGAGCTTCGTGCTGGAAAATCTGGCGCAGGCGATCCCGGCGATTGGTCCTGATCCGAAGATTCCCTATACACTGTTTGGCGCTTCGATTTCGATCGGCGGTGTGTCGGTCAGCAGCGCGACAATTATCACGATCGTAGTTTCCGCCGTTATCATGGTGGCGCTCTATTTCTTCACGCAGAAGTCCCGCATCGGCCGCGCCATGCGCTGCGTGTCGGAGGACAAGGAGGCCGCGATCCTGATGGGCGTCAATGTCAACCACACGATCATCATCACCTTTGGCATCGGCGCGGGACTCGCCGCTGTGGCGGCGCTGATGTATATCGCGCAGTATCCGAAGGTCTTCACCACAATGGGGGCGACGCTTGGTATTTATGCCTTTGTCGCGGCGGTGCTGGGCGGCATCGGTTCCCTGCCAGGGGCGATGCTGGGCGGCCTTCTGATCGGTATGGTACAGTCGCTCACGAACACTTATATCAGTTCGTCCATGTCGGACACCTTTGTTTATCTGGTTCTGATCGTGGTACTCCTGATCCGTCCGGCGGGCGTGCTCGGAAAGAATGTAGGTGAGAAAGTTTGAAACTGAGAGGTAGCGGGTAAAGAAAAACAAGAAGGCATTACAAACA
>JAJBTX010000115.1 GCA_020860645.1 Lachnospiraceae bacterium
GACGGTTATGGCGATCGGTTTTGTCAGTGCGGGGCTGATGACGCTGCCGCAGGCGATTTCCATTATCTTTGGTGCCAATATTGGTACGACGATCACGGCGCAGATTATTGCATTCAAGATTACGGATTATATTCAGGTCTTTATTTTTGTTGGATTTATCATTTCCTTTGTCTGCAAAAATGAGAGGATCAAGAATATCGGGCGGACGATTTTTGCCTTTGGCCTTCTGTTCCTTGGCATTGAGACGATGGGCAGCGTGATGAAGCCGCTCGCCTCGAGCCCGGTGTTTACCAGTATGATTGCACAGGTGGCGAATATGCCGATTCTGGGCGTTGCGGTCGGTACTTTGATGACGCTTGTTGTGCAGAGCAGCTCGGCCACGATCGCAGTGCTGCAGAATTTCGCCTCGCAGGCGGGACCGGACGGTGTGACCAGTATCCTGGGTCTTACCGGAGCGATCCCGATTCTCCTCGGCGACAATATCGGTACGACGATTACGGTGCTTCTGGCTTCGATCGGTCAGTCGAAGGACGCGAAGCGGACTGCGGTCGCGCACTCGCTGTTCAATATATCGGGCGCGCTGCTGTTCATCTGGTTTGTAAAGCCTTATGCGGCGCTGATCCAGGCGATCTCGCCGTCGGGCGCGGAGGTGGATGTGATTTCCCGGCAGATCGCGAACGCGCACACCATTTTTAACATCACGATGACGCTCATCTGGATCGGTCTTCTGGGCTTCATGGTAAAGCTCGTGATGAAGATTATACCGGATGGAAAGGAAGAAAAATTCAATCCGTCGCGGCCAATCTATCTGGACCGCAATGTCATTGCGCAGCCGGCGGCGGCACTTCGCCTGGTGGCGCAGGAGGTGCTGCGCTGCGGCGATATGGTAAAGAGCATGCTGCTTGACCTGACCGGCACGCTTGGAAATGAGGATGTCCGGGTGCTGGAGGGCGTCAGGGAGAATGGAAACGCGCTGGATTCGCTGCAGACGGAGATCAACGATTATCTCTCGGAGCTTTTCTCCTCCGGCTCGCTGACAGAGCAGCAGGCGGCACAGACGGCCCGGCTCCTGTGTGTGCTCAGCGATGTGGAGCGGATGGGAGATCTGTCTGCGGAGATGGCCGAAGCGGTACTGGAAAATATGGAGCATAAATATGGATTTTCAAAGGAGGCAACGGGAGAGCTGAAGGACTCGCTGGGACAGATTGAGCAGATGTATGAGAGTGCGATGGGCGCCATGATCAGGGGCGACCGGGATATGCTCGGTAATCTTCTGAAAGATAATGAAAAGATACTGAATCTGGACGTTGTGATGCGTGAACAGCACATGCAGCGCGTGCGCGAGGGCCTGTGCAAAAAGGAGCTGACCGTTCCCTTCACAAGAGTACTCAACTGTATCGACCGCATGGGAAACAGCTGCGTCAACCTCGCGGAGGGCGCGTTCAGCCAGATGAATTTCACTTATTTTATGGTGGAGGAGAAATAACGACAATGGTATATGGAAACTGAAGTGCAGATTTTTCAGTGGCATAGTTTTGGACGGTATGGTACAATTATTTCATTGTAGCATACCGTTCGTCGTTCATGGGAAAAGGAGGGCGCGTACGAGATGAAAAACGACAGGAGTTCCATCGCGTTTTCCGGCGTTCGGCTTTCCCGGACGAAGATGATCATGCTCGGATTTCTGGGTATTATTTTGCTTGGCGCGCTGCTTCTGATGCTGCCTTTTGCGTCCAGGGCGGGGGAAGAGACCTCGTTTCTGGGCGCTCTTTTTACCTCCGTGTCGGCGACCTGCGTGACGGGACTTGTTGTCTATGACACGTGGACGCACTGGACGCTGTTCGGACAGCTGGTCCTGCTCGTGCAGATCCAGATCGGCGGACTTGGCTTCATCACGATCGGCTCCTTTGCCATGATGGCACTTGGCAGACGGATCGGCCTTAAGGGGCGGGAGCTGATTCACGAGAGCCTGAACACCCTGCAGCTTCGCGGAACGGTGAAGCTGGTGCGCAGGATCATCGTCGGGACGCTGTTCTTTGAGGGCGTCGGGGCGGCGCTGCTCGCGATCCGCTTCGTGCCGGAGTTTGGCCCTTTGCGCGGCGTCTATTATAGTATTTTTCATGCGGTCTCCGCGTTCTGCAATGCGGGTTTCGACCTGATGGGCTGCCAGGCGGCGTATACATCCTTTACGGCTTATGCGGGCGATCCGCTCGTCGTGCTCGTGCTGGGCGCGCTGATTATCATCGGCGGGATCGGTTTTCTCGTGTGGGAAGATCTTTTGATGAATCGCTGGCACTGGCGGCGCTATCGGCTGCAGACGAAGATCGTCCTGACGGCGACGGCGGCGCTGCTGGCGGGAGGCACGCTGCTGTTCCTGCTGACGGAAGGGGACGGGCTGTTTGCGGGCATGGGAGCGGGGGAGCGCTTCCTCGCGGCATTTTTCGCAGCGGTCACGCCCCGTACGGCGGGTTTTAACACGATCGATCTGGCGGCGATGTCGAGCGCGGGCAAGGTGCTGACGATGATGCTTATGTTTGTCGGAGGAAGTCCCGGCTCTACGGCGGGAGGTATCAAGACGACGACGCTCGTCGTGATTTTGCTCCATATCCGGTCCTATCTTTTGCATGAAAGAGACTGCACAGTGTTCCGGCGCAGGCTGGAGGCGGACAATGTAAAACGCGCGAGCGTCGTTATCTTTATTAATTTTTCACTCGCGATCTTCGCGGTCATGGTGCTGCTGACCGGCCAGGATCTGCCGCTCGCTGATGTTCTGCTGGAGGCTTTCTCCGCGATCGGCACGGTGGGCATGTCAACCGGCCTGACACGGGAGCTGAACGCCCTGTCGCGGATTGTGATTATGATGCTGATGTTTCTCGGGAGAGTTGGCAGCCTGTCCTTCGCAATGTCCTTCACAGAGCGAAGGCACACGGGTGAGCTGCGCTACCCGGAGGAAGACATTGTGGTGGGTTAGACAGGAGGAGGAAACTGCATGAAGAAGTCATTTTTAATCATCGGACTGGGCGATTTTGGGAAATACCTCTGTCGCGATCTGGCGAAGATGAAGAATGAAATCATGATTGTCGACAGGAACGAGCGGGCGCTGGAGGATCTGCTCGATGTGGCGACGAGCAGCCTGATCGCGGACTGCACGCGCGAGAGCGTGCTGAAAAAAATAGGCGTTGGAAATTTTGACGTATGTTTTGTGTGCATCAGCCATGATTTCCAGAGCAGCCTCGAGGTTACAAGTCTTTTAAAGGAATTCGGCGCGCAGTATGTGGTCAGTCAGGCTGCCAACGACGCGCATAAGAAGTTTCTGCTGAGGATTGGCGCGGACGAGGTCATCCACCCGCACCGTGATTCGGCGAAGCGTGCGGCGGTGAAGTACAACAGCGAGCACGTGTTCGACTACGTTGACCTGAAGGACGGATATTCGGTCTATGAGATCACGCCGCTGCCGGAATGGGTCGGCAGGAGTATCCTTGATTCCAATGTCCGGGCAAGGTACGACGTCTACATTGTCGCGGTGATACGCGCTGCGGGCGGTACAGAGTTCATGCCGGGACCGCAGACTGTGATCGGGAGCGACGACCATCTCATGGTGCTGACGAATGAAGAAACGATGGAAAATCTGCTTCGCAGACTGTGATATTATTTCCTGAAGAGGCGATGTTTTCTGCGTTTCCGGCTCTTATAGCGGCGTCGGTCCGGATTTCCGAACTGATGCCGTTCCTGTCTTTTCAGCTTCCGGTCTGCAGAGAGGCGGAAGCTTATTTTATACTCTTTTTTAATCTTTCGCAGCAGCAGAATGAGGATCAGCAGGAAGAGCAGGATGGCGGCCACGAGTCCCACGATGCGCAGGTCGATGCGGATCAGGCGCTGTGTGGTTTCCTCTTCTGTCTCCCCGTCAGCGTCCAGGCTGCCGAAATCGAATTCCTGCAGGGTATTTTCCGCCAGATACAGCTCTGTGGAGCCGATGATTTGCCCGGCGTAGCTGTAGCTCAGGGTCGCGATCACATCGTCCTCCTGATCTTCGAGGAAGTTGAGGCTGGCCTCCGCGTCGGTGAGCGATGCGGTGACCGGCAGGACGACATAGCCCTCCGCATCCATCTCGATGATGGGAGAAGAGCTTCCGAAGATAGAGGCGCCGGTGTCGAAGAGATTGTTCTGCCCGATTGTGAAATTCGTCTCATTCTCCGAGATATTTACCTTCTGAAAATAATCCGTGGCGTAGTCGAGCAGATCCGCGGTATCCGTGTAGACCGGGACGCCGGTCTCGCTGCCCGCCTGGGTCATCATCGTGACGACGATCAGATCCATGCCGTTTCGCGTGGCGCAGGTGACCAGCGTGTTCTGGGCGGCGACCGTATAGCCGGTTTTCCCGGCAAAGACGGTGTCATCCAGGTATCTGGTCGTCACATTGCCGGAGATCATGTAGTGATGATTGTTCATCACGAGCTCTTCGTCTTTTTTGTTTGTCGCCCGCAGCGTATAGCGCGCGGTGCTGCTGATTTTGCGGAATTCCTCGTACTTGATGGCCTCCTGCGTGATCAGCGCCATGTCGTGCGCGGTCGTGTAATGCTCCTCGTCGGGCAGGCCGTTTGCGTTCGCGAAGTGTGTGCCGGTGCAGCCGAGCTCCGCTGCGCGATCGTTCATGAGTTCCACGAAAGCCTCGATGGAGCCTGAGACCTGCTCTGCGATCGCATTCGCGCACTCGTTTGCGGATTCCAGCATGATTGCGTAGAGGCACTCTTCCACGGTCAGGATCTCGCCCTCGTCGCGCGCAATACTGCTGCTCCCCGCCTCGACGGTGTAGACTGCGGTGTGCGAGAAGGTGACCTCCTCGTCGAGCTCCAGGTTTTCAAGGGCGAGCAGGATGGTCATGATCTTTGTGATGCTGGCGGGATAGTGCTGCTCGTCGATGGACTTCGCATAGAGAATCACGCCGGTGGAGGCCTCCATCACGATGGCAGACTCCGCGTAGATCTGCGGCCCCGAGGGCCAGTTTTCCCAGGAGTCGGATTCGATTGTTTTGTTGTATCGCGCCTCAGATTCTGAGTCGCTGTCACCGGTCGCGGCTGCAGGCAGCGCGCAGATCATGCTCAGAATGAGCGTCAGGGTCAGAAATTTTGCTGTATATCTGTATAAACGGGACATGAAGATTCCTCCGATAAGCCTGAAATACCATCCCGGAATTTGTGCGTCCTTTTTCGTGTGCGACTCAGGGTTCCGGGAGCCGATTTCAGTATAATGGATTTTCAGATGCCATGCAAGGGCGCGCGGAAAAGTTCACAGATTTCGCTTGAGGCGGAAGAAGCCGCATGGTAGAATTGAAGTGACAGTTTGGAGCAGGCGGTCGCAGGGCTGGTGCTCTATTAAGAAGATACGGAGAATGATCGGAGGTAAAGAATTATGAAGGTAGGATTTGTAGGGCTTGGCGTCATGGGCAGGCCTATGTGTAAGAATCTTCTGAAGGCGGGCTATGAGGTGACCGCCTATGTGCCGCATTCAAAGGAGGCGCTGGACGATGTGGTCTCCTGCGGCGCGGCCCGGGGAATGAGTAACGCGGACGTGGCTGCGAAGAGCGATGTGGTCATCACGATGGTTCCGAATTCGCCGCAGGTGCGGGAGGCGATTTTCGGCGCGGACGGCATCGCGGAGGGCGCGCATGAGGGACTCGACCTGATCGACATGAGCTCCATCGCACCGCTCGAATCACGTGACATCGCGGAGGATTGCGCGAAGAAGGGCATCCATATGATGGACGCGCCGGTGTCCGGCGGAGAGCCGAAGGCGATCGACGGTACGCTCTCGATTATGTGCGGCGGTCCCAAAGCATTGTTTGACAAATATAAGAAGCTGCTGGAAGTGATGGGAGGCTCCGTCGTCCACTGCGGCGAGGTGAATGGCGCGGGTAATACCGTGAAGCTCGCGAATCAGATCATTGTGGCGGTGAACATTGCGGCCTGCGCGGAAGCATACTCGCTCTCCACGATGGCGGGCGTGGAGCCGGAAAAGGTCTTTGAGGCGATCCGCGGCGGCCTGGCGGGTTCTGCGGTGATGAACGCGAAGGTTCCGATGATGATGGACGGCAATTTTCAGCCGGGTTTCCGCGTTGATCTTCAAATTAAAGATCTGAACAACGCGCTCGACACCGGTCACGGACTCGGCTCTCCGCTGCTTTTGACCTCCGCGGTGCAGGAGATGCTGCAGTGGCTGCACAACAACGGCGAGGGATCGAGCGATCACAGCGCGATCCTGAAGTTTTACGAGCATATCACCGGCACGGAGGTTCGCCGCTGAATTTCGCAAAAGCCCTTGACAAATTAAAAGTCTCCCCCTTATAATTGCGGTTGAGAAAAAGGCATTGACGAAGACAGTAGGAGCCGTTCAAATGCGCAGCGAGCCGGGGAGGGTGCGAGCCCGGCCAGAGTAGACGGATATCCGAAGATCACTTCCGAGCCGCGGGCTGAAAGGATTCGCTGGAGGGTTTCTTGAGTAGGCGCCGACGGGTTCCCGCCGTTACCGGGACGCATATGCTGGTATGTTGTAAGAGGTGGTTTAAAAACGGGCAGATATTGGCCTCCCGTCCTGTTGCAGGACGGGAGGCCATTTTCATTCATAGGAAAGATTTCTTATGAATGAAAACAGCCATCAGGATGCGCACTCGCGCGTAGTGAATTATGTCGCTAAAGCGACCGCGCTCGGCGCGAGAATGCGCCAAGGCGCATTCTAATTTCAAGGAGGAGTGAAAGATGTACGCCAAGGTAAACACAGACATGAACTTTGTGGAGCGCGAGAAGGAAGTGGAGCGTTTCTGGAAGGAGGACGATACCTTCCGCAAGAGCATCAAGATGCGCGAGGGATGCCCGAAATATACATTCTATGACGGGCCGCCCACCGCGAACGGCAAGCCGCACATCGGTCACGTGCTGACGCGTGTCATCAAGGACATGATCCCGCGCTACCACGCGATGAAGGGCTGCGACGTTCCGCGCAAGGCCGGCTGGGACACGCACGGCCTGCCGGTGGAGCTGGAGGTCGAGCGCGAGCTGGGTCTCGACGGCAAGGAGCAGATCGAGGAGTACGGCATGGCTCCCTTTATTGAGAAATGTAAGGAGAGCGTCTGGAAATACAAGGGCATGTGGGAGGATTTCTCCGGCACGGTCGGTTTCTGGGCCGATATGGACGATCCTTACGTCACCTATCATGACGATTATATCGAGTCCGAGTGGTGGGCTCTGAAAAAGATCTGGGACAGAGGCCTGCTCTACAAGGGCTTCAAGATCGTGCCCTACTGCCCGCGCTGCGGCACGCCGCTTTCCTCGCATGAGGTGGCGCAGGGCTACAAGCTGGTGAAGGAGCGCTCCGCGGTCGTCCGCTTCAAGGTGAAGGACGAGGACGCGTATTTCCTCGCCTGGACGACGACGCCGTGGACGCTGCCCTCGAACGTGGCGCTCTGCGTAAACCCGGAGGATACCTATGTGAAGGTGAAGGCCGCGGACGGCTACACTTATTATCTGGCGCAGGAACTTCTGGACAGTGTGCTGGGCGAGCTCGCGAAGGAAGGGCAGTCCGCTTACGAGATCCTGGAGACTTATGTCGGAAAGGATCTGGAATATAAGGAGTATGAGCCGCTCTTTGCCTGCGCGGGCGAGGCCGCCGCGAAGCAGCGCAAAAAGGCACATTTCGTGACCTGTGACGATTATGTTTCCATGACCGACGGTACCGGCATCGTACACATTGCGCCGGCTTTCGGTGAGGATGACTCCCGTATCGGCAGAAACTACGATCTGCCCTTCGTGCAGTTCGTGGATGGAAAGGGCAATATGACGCAGGAGACGCCTTTTGCCGGACTCTTTGTGAAGAAGGCGGATCCGGAGGTCCTTAAGATGCTGGATGAGGAGGGAAAGCTTTTCTCCGCGCCGAAGTTTGAGCATGATTATCCCTTCTGCTGGCGCTGCGACACGCCGCTGATCTACTATGCGCGCGAGTCCTGGTATATCAAGATGACGGCGGTGAAGGACGATCTGATCCGCAATAATAATACGATTAACTGGATTCCCGAGAGCATCGGTAAGGGCCGCTTCGGCGACTGGCTCGAGAACGTACAGGACTGGGCCGTCAGCCGTAACCGCTACTGGGGCACGCCGCTCAATGTCTGGGAGTGCGAGGGCTGCGGTCACATGGAGAGCGCCGGTTCCCGCCAGGAGCTCTACGAGATGAGCGGAAATGAGAAGGCGCTGAGCGTGGAGCTGCATCGCCCGTACATCGATGAGATCACCTGCAAATGCCCGAAGTGCGGGAAGACCATGCGCCGTGTGCCGGAGGTTATCGACTGCTGGTTTGACTCAGGCGCGATGCCCTTTGCGCAGCACCATTATCCTTTTGAAAATCAGGATATCTTCGAGCAGCAGTTCCCGGCGCAGTTCATCTCCGAGGCGGTCGACCAGACGAGAGGCTGGTTCTACTCGCTGCTCGCGGAGTCGACGTTGCTCTTCAACCGCGCGCCTTATGAGAATGTCATCGTGCTCGGCCATGTGCAGGACGAGAACGGTCAGAAGATGAGCAAGTCCAAAGGAAACGCGGTCGACCCGTTCGACGCGCTGGCGACCTACGGGGCCGACGCGATCCGCTGGTATTTCTACAGCAACAGCGCGCCCTGGCTGCCGAATCGTTTCCACGGCAAGGCGGTGCAGGAGGGCGAGCGCAAGTTCATGGGTACGCTGTGGAACACGTATGCCTTCTTCGTACTGTACGCGAATATTGACGAGTTCGACGCCACGAAATATACGCTGGACAGGGAGTCGCTGTCTGTCATGGACCGCTGGATTCTTTCTAAATTGAACACGACGGTTGGCCTCGTGGACGATCATCTGGCGAATTACCGGATTCCGGAGGCGGCGAGGGCGCTGCAGGAGTTCGTGGATGATATGAGCAACTGGTATGTGCGCAGGAGCCGCGAGCGTTTCTGGGCGAAGGGCATGGAGCAGGACAAGATCAACGCCTATATGACGCTCTACACCGCATTGGTGACGATCAGCCAGGCGGCGGCTCCGATGATCCCCTTCATGACTGAGCAGATTTACCGCAACCTGGTCTGCAGCATTGACAAGGACGCGCCGGAGAGCGTGCATCTGACCGATTATCCGACGGTGGACGAGAGCCTGGTTGACAAGGATCTCGAGAGTGCTATGGAAGAAGTCCTCGACCTCGTGGTCATGGGCCGCGCGGCGCGCAATACGGCGAATATCAAGAACCGCCAGCCGATCGGCACAATGTATGTGCGCGCGGAAAAAGAGCTGGACGGGATGTACCGGGAGATTGTCGAGGATGAACTGAACGTGAAGCAGGTCGTTTTCCGCGAGGATCTGAGCGATTTCACGAGTTATACCTTCAAGCCACAGCTCAAGACGGTCGGTCCGAAGTATGGAAAGCTGCTGAACGGCATCCGCGCGCATCTTGCGGACATCGACGGGCGCGCCGCGATGAAGGAGCTTGAGGAGACGGGAAGCCTCTCATTTGACATCGATGGGCAGAGAGTGTTATTATCGAAAGAGGATTTGCTCATTGATACCGCCCAGATGGAGGGCTACGTGACGGAGGCTGATAATCGCGTGACCGTCGTGCTGGATACCAACCTTTCGCCGGAGCTGATCGAGGAGGGCTTTGTGCGCGAGATCATCAGCAAGGTGCAGACCATGCGCAAGGAGGCCGGCTTTGAGGTGATGGACCGCATCATCGTGTACAGCGCGGGTAGTGAGCGTATCGCGGCTCTCATGGAAGCACATCAGGACGAGATCCTGGGAGATGTCATGGCCACGGCTCTCAGCCTGACGCAGATGAAGGGTTATGTGAAAGAATGGAATATTAATGGCGAATCCGTTACACTCGGAGTAGAACGACAGTAATACGAGGAGGCTTAAAGATGTCGAAACGAAACTTCAACAAAGAGTTCTTTATTCGAAGCGTAAAGTATAATGTCCGTACGTTGTTCCGCAGAGAGATCGAGGAGGCGACGCAGCAGCAGATCTTCCAGGCGGTGGGTTATGCGGTGAAGGACGCGATCATGGATGCCTGGATTGCGTCGCAGAAGGAGTTTGAGCGGTCAGATCCGAAGATCGTCTACTACATGTCCATGGAATTTCTGATGGGCCGCGCCCTGGGAAATAATCTGATCAATCTGACCTTCTACGATGAGGTCAAGGAGGCCCTGCAGGAGATCGGCCTCGATCTCGATGTGATCGAGGATCAGGAGCCCGACGCAGCGCTGGGCAACGGCGGCCTTGGCCGCTTGGCGGCCTGCTTCCTGGATTCTCTGGCAACGCTCGGCTACGCGGCCTACGGCTGCGGTATCCGTTATCGCTATGGTATGTTCAAGCAGGAGATCCGCGACGGCTATCAGGTCGAGGTGCCGGATATGTGGCTGAAGAATGGCAATCCCTTCGAGCTGCGCCGTCCGGAGTACGCGAAGACCGTCAAGTTCGGCGGTTATGTGCGCGTGGAACATCGAGATGGAAAGAACTATTTCATTCAGGAGGGATATCAGTCGGTACTTGCGGTGCCGGTTGATCTGCCGATCGTCGGCTATGGCAATAACATGGTCAATACCCTGCGCATCTGGGATGCGGAGGCGATCAACTCTTTCGAGCTTGACCATTTTGACAAGGGCGAGTACAGCAGGGCGGTGGAGCAGGAGAATCTCGCGCGCAACCTCGTCGAGGTGCTCTATCCGAACGATAACCACATGGCGGGCAAGGAGCTGCGCCTGAAGCAGCAGTATTTCTTCGTATCCGCGAGCGTGCAGGCAGCGGTCGCGCGCTATATGAGAGCGCATGATGATGTCCGCAAATTCTATGAGAAGGCGACCTTCCAGCTCAATGACACGCACCCGACGGTGGCAGTGGCTGAGCTGATGCGTGTGCTGATGGACGATTACAATCTCGAGTGGGACGAGGCCTGGGAGGTCACGACGAAGACCTGCGCCTACACGAACCACACGATCATGTCGGAGGCGCTGGAGAAGTGGCCGATCGAGCTCTTCTCGAGACTGCTGCCGAGAGTCTACCAGATCGTCGAGGAGATCAACCGCCGTTTTGTGGCGCAGATCCAGCAGCGCTATCCGAACAATTATGAGAAAGTGCGCAAGATGGCCATTATCATGGACGGCCAGGTGAAGATGGCGCATATGGCGATCGCCGCCGGCTATTCGGTCAATGGTGTGGCGAGACTCCATACGGAGATCCTGAAGAATCAGGAGCTGAAGGACTTCTACGAGATGATGCCGGAGAAGTTCAATAATAAGACGAACGGCGTTACGCAGCGGCGTTTCCTGTTGCACGGAAATCCGCTGCTCGCGAAGTGGGTGACGGCGCACGTTGGCGATGAGTGGATCACGGATCTTCCGAAGATTCACGGGCTTGCAATCTATGCGGATGATGAGAAGGCTCAGAGCGAGTTCATGAACATCAAATATCAGAACAAAGTACGTCTTGCGAAATATATCAAGGAGCACAACGGCGTTGATGTCGATCCGCGTTCGATCTTCGACGTACAGGTGAAGCGTCTCCATGAATATAAGAGACAGCTTATGAACATCCTGCATGTGATGTATCTTTACAATCAGATCAAGGAGCATCCGGATATGGAATTCTATCCGAGGACCTTCATCTTTGGTGCGAAGGCGGCTGCGGGCTACAAGCGTGCGAAGCTGACGATTAAGCTGATCAATTCCGTCGCGGATGTTGTCAATAACGATGCTTCGATTAATGGAAAGCTTAAGGTCGTGTTCATCGAGGACTATCGTGTGTCAAATGCGGAGCTGATCTTCGCGGCAGCGGACGTGTCCGAGCAGATCTCGACCGCCTCCAAGGAAGCCTCCGGCACCGGCAATATGAAATTCATGATGAATGGTGCGGTGACGATCGGCACGATGGACGGCGCGAACGTCGAGATTGTCGAGGAAGTCGGCGAGGAGAACGCCTTCATCTTCGGTATGAGCTCTGACGAGGTCATCGCACTGGAGCAGCAGGGCGGCTATGATCCGTCACAGCTGTTCAACACCGATCAGGATATCCGTCAGGTATTGATGCAGCTGATCAACGGGCAGTTCTCCCCGAACGATCCGGAGCGTTTCCGCGAGCTGTACAACGCACTGCTCGTGGACGGCGGTTACAACCGTCCGGATCCGTACTTCATTCTGAAGGATTTCCGCTCCTATGCCGAAGCGCAGAAGCGTGTGGAGGCCGCCTACCGCGATGAGCACGGCTGGGCGAAGAAGGCGATCCTGAACGTGGCCTGCTCCGGCAAGTTCACCTCGGATCGTACGATTCAGGAGTATGTCGATGAGATCTGGAAGCTCGATAAAGTGACAGTGAAGTTGAACGAAGGGTAATACAGGCAATTTTGATTGTGTGCAATGAAGGAGCTCTTGTGATGAAAAAACATCGCAGGAGCTCTTTTGTTTTTCGTGCGAGGTACAGTGGAAGGTTGGTAATAGAACCGTCTGTGCCGATTTGCCTTCCCTCCTTTTGCCTCAACAGGGATAATTTCCGTCCCATATTGAAGTACAAAATCAATGAAGCTGCTGCAGAACAAAATTTTCAGTCAGCGGTCCCTTGAACTGATAATCTGATTTCAGAAGAATTGCGCTGTTGTCAATTCCGGCCATAGCTTTCAGAAGACCATAAGAATGC
The DNA here is from genome assembly GCA_020860645.1 of Lachnospiraceae bacterium. Lineage (GTDB taxonomy): Bacteria > Bacillota > Clostridia > Lachnospirales > Lachnospiraceae > Hominiventricola. The sequence goes on from JAJBTX010000115.1 coordinate 12,693, forward strand.
GACCGCTTCAAGAAACTCGTCAAAAGTAAGAGGATAAAGCTCAAGTAGATTCATCATCCCGACCGGGTAAGATTTCGGCTGTGCAAGTAGCGTGCCAGGCAGACTGCCTGCGGCGATTACGTGATAATCGTTTGCCTTCTCCTTAAAATATTTAAGCGTATTCAGCTCATCCTCTTCATCGAAGTTAAAATAAACATAACTTTTGTAACAGGATCGGCCAAACTCTTTCATGAGCCATGTTTTCGTACATTTTTCTGAGAAAAAAATAGGAAAAAACCACATTTTTCAGAACGAGGTAAAGAAGGTGTACAAGCCCATTTCTGAAAAGTACCCGGCGGAATGATTGCGAATCCGGAGAGTCCAGGTTAAAATGAAAGACAAAAGCTGAACTGTCTGGTGTCACAGGGTAAGGTGCGTGGAGGTCGTGAAAATTACAGGTATGAA
>JAJBTX010000089.1 GCA_020860645.1 Lachnospiraceae bacterium
CTGTTATAGGGTGTTGGACACAGAATTTTAACATTTTGCGGAGGAAAGAGATTTATGCGGAAAATACTGAGACAGACACTGGCAATCTTTCTTGCCCTGGCGATGCTGTTGGGCGACAATGCGATCGTGTACGCGACGGAGTCGACGGACACATCGTCGTCGGAGACAGCCATCACAGAAGAGGCGGACGACGGGTCGGAGACTGACGCGGAGAACGCCGAAGATGAGAAAGCAGTGGAGGACGACGACGCTGGCGAAGACGGAACGGACGCCAGTGACGAGACGGCCGATATCAATACTGTGGAGGAGGAAAGCAAGGCGAAAATAGAGCAGTCGGCGTCAGACGCGGGGGAATCCTCTTCGATGACGGAGGCTGCGCAGGCAGTGCAGGATATGATCGATGCGCTGCCCTCGGTGGATTCGCTCGACATCACGGATGTAGACGCGCTGAATGAGCTCTACGAGCAGGTGCAGGCGGCGGATGCAGCGTACCAGGAGCTCTCCGAGGAGGAGCAGGCGGAGGTCGATGACAGTAAGCTGGATGAACTCTTCTCGTATATAAACAGCTGGACGGAGCCGGTAGACACGAGCTCTGATACAGTGACGGTGGAGTATGAAGTCACGTATCACCAGACTGCTGCCAGGACCATATTGGATATGGTCAACGATTTTCGAACAGGGGAGGATGCGTGGTATCTGGATTCTAATGAGAATCAGGTGTCGCTTGTTGGCACGTTGAGTGAACTCCAGTACGACTATGAACTGGAAGCAATAGCTATGCAGCGGGCGGCGGAGCTCGTGCTTTATTATGCGCATTACAGGCCAGATGGGGAAAGGTATGATACAGCAGGATCAACGTATAATATAACCTATCTTGGAGAAAATATTGCGCTTAAGGCAAGTACTACTGTTTTAGATGAATATCAGGTGGCAAAAGATACTTACACTGCCTGGCTGGAGGCTGATGAGGCATATTCCGGGCAGGGGCATCGGCGGAATATGCTTGGTGTAAATGCTTCAGGAACCAATCTGCAATATACGCGGATTGGAATTGCCTGCGTATCCTATGAGAATTGCTATTTTCTGGTGCAGGAGTTTTCCAATGGCAGTGTGACCGCTGAAGAGACGACCGCGAACGACAGTAAGACTACCGTAAGCGTGGAGGTGCTTAATGACAGCAGCTATGTGACGGTAAACGCCAGTGATTTTTCCTACAGTCCTTCGAACTATGAAATGCAGGCCAGGGAAACAAAAAGCCTGCCGGAAGTGAGCGGAGGGATTAAGCACACCGGAAAATATTCCTGGACCTATTGGGTCGAATATATAGATGTTGCTATTTCCGCTGATGCCGTTGACTGGTCTGTGTCTGACGAGACAATAGCGAGTGTATCAGGCAACAGTCTTACTGCTTTGAAGGCGGGAGAGACGAGCTTGACTGCGACAGTTTTCGGAGAAAATATAGAAATTCCGATTACAGTCACGTCGTCCGCGTCGTCCGGCTTTACTGTCACACTTGCGCAGGATAGCTATACCTATGACGGAACAGCGAAGGAACCGGATCTGGAAGTAAGCTCCAATGGAGTGAAACTTACTGCAGGAACGGATTATACTGTCTCCTATGTGGACAATGTAAATGCCGGAGAGGCGAAAGTGACCGTCACAGGGACGGGCGACTATGAGGGAGAATATTGTGAGACGGCTTTTGAGATTTGTGCCGCGGATATTTCCGTATGTGAAGTCTCGGATGTGGATGCGATGACCTATACTGGCAGCGCATTGAAGCCGGATATTACTGTAAAATACGGAAGTAAGGTTCTGACTGCGGATACAGATTATATTCTTTCCTGTGAAAATAATACAAATGTCGGCACAGCCACGGTTACGATCACAGGCATTGGAAATTACAGCGGAACCGTCACAGAAAACTTTACGATCAATCCCAAAACGATTACCGCAGAGATTACCTCGGCTGACGGGACGATTACGAAGTCCTACGATGGCACGACTGCAGCGCCGGACGATATCTTCATCAGTCTGACAGGTGTGGTGGACGGCGACAGCGTGAGCGCTGCGGCGGAAAGCTATACCTACAACAGTGCGAACGTGGATGAAGCGGATACGATAACGGCTTCCGGCATTACCCTGTCCGGGACTGATGCGGGTAATTATACCCTGAGCTCTGATACCGCGACGATTGCTGCGAGCATTACGCAGGCGGAAGCAAAGATTACGATTCTGGACAGCTACTCTACGAACCAGGTCTACAGTGGATATTATATCAGCGAGCCGACGAAAGATGATCTGGAGCTGAGCGGTGTGGACTATGACGATTTGAAGTTTTCCTGGTATACAGATTCCGCAATGAGCAATCTTATTTATATGCCGCCAAGTAATGTAGGAACCTATTATCTGAAAATCTCGGCTGGTGAGACTACAAACTATACGGCGGCTGAAGCACAGTTGAAGGTGACGATCACGCAGTATGCGATCAGAGTGCTCGTACATAGTGGTGGCGTTACATTAGTGGAGCAGGGATTCAACACACTGGATGAGGCGATGGCTGTAATTAATCAGTTGTCGATTGATCCTGATCCTGATGCATACAATTCGCTTTCCTTTATTCTTTATTCTGATGTAGCGCTGACAGGAAACGTAAATTTGCCGTCGGGTTATACAAATATCTCGTTTAGCACGGGATTCGATGAAGATGACAACTGGATATCGGCTAAGCTTGATTTTGGTTCTTATACGATGACTCTCACAGGCAATACGGAACTTCAAGTGGACACGGACATTGCTCTGGTCAGCTCCACGAGAAACGGAACATTGAAACTGGTTAAGTCTGGCGATGGTGAGCCCACAGTCATCTTGGAACCTAAATATCGTAGCAATTTGACGATTGTGGAGGGCCTGAAGATAGAGGGCAGTGGAATACTGTATCTCTATGAGAGCACTGCCTATTATGAAAATGATAAAGGAGATAAATCAGAAGAAAATATCGTAGATGCCGAAATTAATGTGACAGGTGTCCGGATAAATTCATATACTTGTGGGTACCGGAGCTGGACTTTCAAGCAGCCGGTCAGCGCGCAGTACATTACCATAGAGTTGTTTGACGAGAGCACAAAGATTAACTTTGAATCCTCAGTGAGCGTGTCAGGCAGTGTTACAACTCGGTGTCTTAGTGATTCAGGTCTTAGTAGCTTCACCGGAGATGGGACTGTATACATGGAGTCTCTTACCATGTCGCAGAACAGTGATTCTTCCTCTACACTTTATATCTGCCGCACTGCTGATGTAAAGATCGGTACGTTGAATATGTCGTCCTGTGCGTTGATGAACTATGGAAAGCTTGAAGTCGGAACGCTCAAGCAGACAGCTGGTGCAGAGACGTGGTTTGGAGCTGATTCGAGAACGACAGTTACTGAATCTGCGGTGATTTATAACACCTGTATATGTTCATATTATAGTGGTAATTATAAAACCGCATATTTCTACATGGCTGAGGATGCTGATGTAAAGATAAACGGAAGTTTTACACAGGAAGAGGATTGCAGCGTCGTCCTCAGCTACGGCATTCTGGCCGAAGATGACGATAAGACTGCATTCACGGACGACAATGGAATCAGTGTGATTTCCCCTGACAGTCTGACGAAGCTGTTCACGACCAACATCAGCTCTTTCCCGACGGAGATGATCACGGTCAACACGGAAGATACGACGCACAACACAGCCTATCAGAAGGGGACGGAGGTCCGCGTGGTTCCGGGCGGAATCGAGATTCTGGCCGGCTCCGATCCGGACAGTGCGAAGTCTCTGAAGACATTTTATAACTGGTCTGAGGTGGCGACGTATCTGAATACGCTGTCCAATACCTCTCAGACCTATATCGTGAAGATCCCGGAGGATACCGACGCGGAGGGCGCGCTGACGCTTCCGTCAAAGGTCGGAAAGCTGATCTTTATCGGAGCGAGCGAAGATGGAGCGAGCGTTAAGCTGAGCTGGCAGGGAGATCTGTCTCTCTCGACCGACCTTGTGTTTGAAAATATTGAACTTGACATCAGAAAGACAAACAGCCAGACGACCGCTTATAACAGCATTGTCAAGCTGAACGGCAAAACGCTGACGCTGGACGGCGTGGCGCTGACCACCGATTTTGCGTCGATTACCGGTACGGGCAGCTCGGCGCTGGTGCTGACCGGCGGCAGTGAGATCTCGACGACCGGCACTGTGACGACCGTGGATATGACGCTGGAGGAAGGTTCGACGCTGAACGCCGCCGGTGCGGTCAAGGTGACGGGTACGTTGACGATGGAGAACGGTACGCTCGACTGCAGTAATGCCGTGACGCTCACCAATGTGATTTCCAACAGCGACCTGAACCGGATCGCCTACGGCGCGGCGGGAAAGACCTACGCGCTCACGATCAGCGGGACGGTCACGGCCGACAACAGTGATATGCAAAAGAGCGTCACGCTTGGTGACAGTGGCGAGATTCGCAAGGGCGCGATCGATATCGTGGCTTATGCGCTGGCTGGTTCCGACGCTGCGGATTACAGCGGCTATGTGTATTCCGACACGAATAAGGTCAACCTCCTGACAGCCGCGAAGGCTTCCTCGGGCTGGTTCGTGGTCGGAAGCAGTGATGATGGCACTGTGAGAACCGGTTTCAAACTGTTGACCTACAAGGCGGATGGAAAATATATCCGCTGCGCGCAGTTCGATGACATGCCGGTATATCTGGAAAATACGGATGAGGGAGGCGTCGTTGGCGCGTTCTCCACGCTGCAGGAGGCTTTCAAGGAGATCGACAGCCTGAATGACAGCAGCGCGAATTACAAGATCACCATTACTGCCGACACGCTGACCGAGACTGCAGCGAGCCTCACCTGGCCGAGCAAAGCACAGGCGGTGATGATTTGTGCAGACGGATACAGCAGTAGCAGTGCAGGCACAAAGGCTACGCTTGTGTATAAGGGAGCGCTGACGCTTCGCTGCGACGTCAGTCTCATAGGCGTCGAGCTGCAGCCGTCCAATAATAAGAGTATCAATATCGGAAACTATGATCTGTGCATCTATGATGGCGGAATCAGCGGAAGCTACGCGGGTACGGTGGCGGTGACTGGTTCGGGCGTGAGCAAGGCTTCGAAGCTCAAGCTGACCCGCACGTCGATGTCAATCGGCAGCCTCACGAATATTCAGGATCTGGTGCTGCTCAGCTCGGAACTGGTAGTGAACGGCACGATCAGCGTGGGCAATGTAGAGAGCTATGTCAGAACCGACGATAGTAATATCACAACGACCTATAGTGATAGTACATCCAGCCTGACCGGCGTTGCTGCCGTTACGCTGGACAAGACCGGTGCGGCGACGAAGGTCACGCCGTCTATCACGATCAGCGGTAAGATTTACGGTGAAAATGGCGGGGAATTCGGTACGGATCAGCTTTGGAGTGAGACTTATAAAGCCACAGATCTGACGCTCTGCCTGCAGACTTCCGCCGGAGCGATGATTGATTTCAGTGAAAGCGTCTATGAATCGTTGCGGGTAACTACCGGCATCTGGCTTGCCAAGGCAACGAACGCGGACAGCGAAAGCCTGGCACTGAGCAGCTCTTCTAATACGAAGAACCTGACGGGTACGGTTATCAAGACCGGCGGTTACCTCGCCTGGACGACCGCGTCTGTCACAGCACAGCTCTATGTGAGTGAAGACGGCAGCCAGACGAAGCTGGCCGACTGCCTGTCCTTCGCCGATGCGGTGACGGAGATCAATAACCGGAAGACAGCAGCGGATTATACGATCAAAGTAAGTGTCGGCGCGACTTCGCAGGATGCGCCGAAAGCGCTGACGATGCCGACTGCGAGCTATGTAAAGTCGCTTGCGATTGTCAGCGACGTGTCGGGCGCGTCTTCGACGACACTCTATTACACAGGAAACCTGACGATGACTTCGGATACGACGCTCTCGAACATCAGCTTTGAACAGATGGCGAAATCGGGAAGTGCTTACGTGTCTGCGGATACCGCAAAGAGCGGTTATCCTTCGATCGTCACGGTATCGACGGGCGGCAAGGCGCTGACGATTGACGGCACGGTTACCTTCAATACGCCGATCAACCTGACCGGCGCGTCAAAGGGTACCCTCACGATTCCGAAGGGTGCGTCACTGCGGACTCTGACAAACAATGTGAGTACGGAAACTGCGGGCGACAATGAAAGCTGGCTGCACGGTGCGGTGGGCAGCTTTGCGCAGATCACCCTTGGGGAAAATGTGCAGCTTCTGATCAGCGAGTATATGGCTTCTTCTACCGCGAAGTCGGCGACTGCTGCGAAGCTGAGCGGCGTTGCCTCCATGACGCTGGATAGTGGAAGTAGCCTGTGCGTTGGTAATTCGGATGCGGGTACATATTCGACCTCCGCTTCGGCGACGATTACGAGCCTGGATCTGCAGGGCGGCAGCCTGAAGGTAATGGGTTCCCTGACGCTTGGAAGCGTGACACTGGCGGGAGCAAGTCCGGCGATCACCGCGACCAAGGATTTCAATATTACCGGCAAGGTGGTCAGCGAGACCAACAGTGCTGTACTCAGCACCTGGCAGAAGCCGACCAGCAAGGGAACCGTGCAGGAGCCCTATCTGAATGTGAAGGGCAGCGTGGAACTGGATGATGCTGCGAATAAAATTCAGGTGGCCGTGTATGCGAACGGAGATATGACTGCGCCTACGACACTTAAGATGGAAGCGGACAATTCCACAAAGAGTGCGCAGCTCCTGACCGCGACCTCGGCGTCGACGGACTGCTTTGTACCGTATGCCACAAATGTGAATAATAAAGGTGAATATCCGAGTGCCACTGATGGCTATGTTCTTTTGAAGTCCGGTATGGCGATCACTGTCTATTATGTTGAAGATGCGCAGGTAGCCCTGTATGTGTGTGAGGACGATGGAGCGAAACAGACACTTGTGAGCTACTATACAAGCTTTGCAAATGCAGTTACGGCGATCAACACGCGGAGACAGAAAAATACTGAGTATAAGATCGTCTTGTTACAGGATGTTGGAGCAGAGCAGGAGCCGGTTACACTTACGCTGCCGCAGGCGAATACCGCGGCAAAGGTAGCGATCGAAGGCGTCACGACGAAGAGTGAAGACGGAAGCTCGACAACAACGGGTATTTACTTCTCGAATAAGGTTACGATGAACACGGCGACGGAGTTCAAAGACGTCGTATTGAAAGGCATGACGTGGAACGACTACAGAGGACTTTATATTGATTCGCTGGAGTATATTGCAACCAATGGGTATGACCTGACGTTGAATGGTTTGACGGATGGTATGCTGAGCTATTATTTCGGCGCGATTACCGGCAAAGGCAAAGAGACGATCACGATTAAAAATGGCGTTACCTTCTATATGATGGGCAGCCTGAAAAATATTGATAAGCTGATTGTGGACGGAACCAGTAGAGTTTCCATCGGCGGAAGCTATGATCTCCAGGTCAACAATGTAATACTGGAATCAGATGCGGGGCTCTACTCTGCGAATGATATAAAGGTCAGTACCTTGGAAATGGGTGAAGGTTCTTCTGCTTTGGCCGATGGAGAAACAGTGATTGGCGTGCTGAAAATGGCCGGAGGTGCAGAACTGTCGGGTTGTGAGAATATTACGATCACCGATATCGAGAACAATGGCGCGGAGCCTAACAGGATTACGCGGGATTACACCGCCTATGGGCGCGAGGGGATCATCACAATCAAGGGAAGCGTGAGCGGTGACAATACCAACCCTGTTATCTTGAATGAAGAGGCTTACTCACCGGAGATGGATGGAAGCGATGACCCCTATGATCTTGTGTTCTTCTGCCTTCAGGAGTTTACACAGAGCAGTCTGTCCTTTGATAGCAGCAAAAAGCTCGTGACCATTGAGAAGGAATCCCTGGACGCCTTTGAAATTCAGCTGTATGGTGTGGAGATGACGGATGCCGCGATAGACGAGTATATCCAGACTGGAATGAAGACCCAGTGGCCGCATTATACGTGGGTGGATGGTGAACAAACCTTATCTTATACAGAATACACCTATATAGATGATTATCATGAGATATATGGGTTTGAGGATAGTGGTTATCAGCTTTTCAAGTCTGGGAGTGATGTCTACCTGGTGAACACCAACATCCTGGATTCTATGGAAAACTGTGTAATCCTGAACAGCACTGTTGATGGAACGACCACGACGCTCGGCTCTTATGTTGATTTCTCCCAGGCCGTTGCCGAGATCAACCGCCTGAAGAACGCCAGCGCGGACTACACGATCGTGCTGCAGGGTAATATCGAGGATGTTTGCCTGACTGACAAGGTCGCTGTGAGCGCGCTCACGCTGCCCTCGAAGAATATGGCGAAATCGCTGACAATCAGCGGAACGACTGCGAATGGCGGGAGTGCTTCGCTCGCCATAAAGGACAATCTTACCTACACGGGTGAGCTGCATCTGGAGGGCATCAGCCTCACGGTGCCGGGGACGACGACTGTGACGACACTGTATCTGGAGGATACGGATCTGATTACTGTGAGCAAGGCGACGATCACGAACCTGCAGCTTGAGACAACGAGCAACGCAGAGTGGGATGCGCTGGGCGTGACCACGGTCACCAACGTGACTAGCGTGTCTGATACGGGAACGTATTACACCCTTGCCTCAAAGCAGAATGCTTCTGCTGTTCCGCAGTTTACAATCAGCGGGACGATGAGCGGAAAGCTGAACTGGAAGGTGTTGACGTCCACCGCGACAAAGGATACGCTGACCAGCGTGTCTGACCTCGCGGGTGTGAAGCTTGTGAAGGCCATCAAGGTGCCCGCGGAGCAGTTCGTTGTGGCAGGTCTGGATTCGACATACCTGCCCTTTAAGGATACGAGCGGCTATGTATATTATAACGAAGCAGGACAGGCGGCGGTGAAGCTGTCTTACGATGAAACCACGACCTACGCGGAGTCAATCACGAGCGCGGTGTCGCTGATCAACAGCCTCTCGAACAAGACCGATTACACGGTTCAGTTCCTGAACACAGGAGACGTTTGGACGAAGGACGGGAACGACGGTTACGGCGCGTTGACGTTGCCGACGACAGCCAAAGCAAATTCGTTGACAATCAAGGGCGCGGGAGACAGCGGTGCTGAAGCCGAAACGGTTCTTGGTTACACGGGGACTCTGAAGCCGAGCGTTGACCTGACCTTTGAGAACATCACGCTGGCGGAGGGAAAATATCAGAACAAACAATTTACAGATTCCGAATGCGTGACGATCGCTTTCGGCAGCTACAGTACGACTCTGACCTTTGCCGCAGACGCCGGTGTGAGCGCGAATACCTTCAGCTCCGTGACCGGCACGAAGGGCACGCTGGTGCTGAAGGCCCATGATGTAACTGTGAACGGAAATGTGAGCCTGCTGACGTTGCAGAACAGCGGCTCTGCGGATGCCTCGCTGACTGCCACGGGTACGGTGACGATCACTAACGTGGACGCCGGAACTACGACGCTCAAGATTACGACGCCGAAGGCGTTGACGCTGACACAGGTCAACGGTGGTAATGTCGAGCTGCACAGCATGTTTAATAAGTCAAATCAGACGCAGCTGAAGATCAGCGGCGTCATCGACAGCAGCGCGACTGTGAAGATTGTGCCTTACGCGTACAACGCCCAGGAAGAGATGACCACGGCGATGACTACGGATGAAGCGAGCGCCATGTTTGTAAGCGCTGCTGAGACGACACCTGCGGCGACGAAGAAGCTGGCGGTGCTGACGAAGGCTTCGCCGGACCGCATCACGATCGGTTTGAGTAATGCTACGGATGATTTCACCTATCAGCTCACCAAGTACGCGTCCGGCCTCTATATGGTAGATGCGACTACGCAGATGCTGGTGCAGGTGACCGGCTACGGCGACGATGCCACCTATGCGACGGCGAATAAGAATTATCAGGCGAAATTCCTGAGCTGGGCGAATGCGGTCAGTGAGATCAACAGCATCGGTGACAAGGATGCGTACTATAAGATCGAGCTGCTGGGCAATCTGGGCGTTAATGTGGTGACGGACAAAGAGACAATTAATGAGGTACTCTCTGAATATGGCGGCAGCTGGTTGACTGAAGATTCCGAATTTTGGGAGCTCGCGCCGTTGACGACTGTGGCGATGCCGTCTAAGGCTGCGGAGGTCATCGTTACAAGTGGTATAACGGACAGCGAGGGCAATACAGAATCAGCGATGGTTTTCTTTACACCGACTACGTTGACGCTCGGCTGCAACACGGTATTTGAAAATATCGGCCTGTTCGCAGTGAAAAAATATACATATTACGGCGAATCCTATTATTGGAATAACTCATACAGCATCAATGCCGGGAGTTACAACCTGACGGAAAAGGGAATGATTAACATAGCTGATTTTTACTATTCGGATGCCCCATATGTTATCAATGGTGATTATTACTATTCAGGAACCCGTTCGGCTATTACCGGTTCCGCAAAGGGCAGCTATACATTTGAGCTGGAAGAGAATTATGAGCTGTACTGTTATGCTACGCCGACAACAAAAATCAGCGGGTTTGGAATAGTGAACTTCAACAGTAAGGGGGATTACACAACAGAGATTGATGTGCCTGGCGGTATCACCGGCGTCGGAACCCTGAACCTGGCTGAATACACTTCGCTGTGCACAGAGGACAAAGCTCTCTCAGTCAAGTATCTGACGATGGATACCAGATCGATACTCACCGCGAAGAGCGTGAGCGTCACTGTGGAAGGAAATCTGGCGGAGAGCAGCAATATCTTTTGTGAGAATGGCTCATTTGCCGCGAAGAACCTTTTGATGACGAATGCCTATATTTCTGCGATGGGTGCGAGCATCAGCGCGGACGCGGTGTTGAACGGCAGCTCGCTCGACTGTGGAAGTGGCGTGTTTACTGCAAAGACACTGACCCTGACGAACTCGAGTATTAATAATGCGAAGAACGTGACGGTGACCGGCACGACGACGCTGAACGGCGGCACGATTACCGCCGGAACCGAGACAGTCGGCGACGGAAAGCTTTCGCTCGCGAGTGTGGTGATCGGAGCTGATGGCAATACGCTCGTCGCGAAGCAGGATAAAAACGGCAGCAGCCTCCTTAGCATTAGTGGCACGGTCACGGCGGCGGAAGGTTATACGAAGACGGACGATTCGCTTGTGATCGGACTTCGCTACAACGACGATTCCGCGGCGGTAACGCTGCACAGCGGTCTTGTGCTGCTGACGGCGGCGAAAGCGGATTCCTCCTGGTTTGTATATTACTATAACGGTGATGAATACGATAACGTACGGATTGCGGATTATGTGAGCGTATCCGGGAAACAGATCAAGTACGTCGCCTGACGAAAGGGCAGATGCGGAGGGGAGCGAAAGGCTCCCCTCTGTTTTTGCACGCTTGAAAAAAAGAAGGGCGTATGGTAGCATAGGATGGAAATAATGAGGCGCGGCGCTTCGAAAGGTTTTGATTCTGGCAGCGTGCGGCGTCGATATATGGAGAAATGAAGATGGATCTGGAAAATATGTATGAGAATATGGGCGTTGACCGCGAGGTTTTTTCCTACGGGCAGCAGGTCGAGGCCGAATTGCGGGAGCGTTTTGCTGCGATCGACGAGACGGCGGAATATAATCAGCTGAAAGTCCTTGGCGCGATGCAGCGAAACCGTGTCAGCGAAGCTTGTCTGGGTAGTTCGAGCGGCTATGGTTACAATGATATCGGGCGCGACACGCTGGAGAAGGTTTATGCCGAGGTTTTTCATGCGGAGGCGGGGCTGGTGCGGCCGCAGATCACCTGCGGAACGCACGCGCTGGCGCTGGCGCTCTCGGCGAACCTGCGCCCGGGGGACGAGCTGCTGGCGATTTCCGGCAGACCCTATGACACGTTGGAGGAGGTTATCGGTATCCGCCCCGGGAACGGGAGCCTGGCGGAGTACGGCGTCACTTACCGGCAGGTTGACCTGCTTGCGGACAGCAGCTTTGATTTTGAGGGAATCCGCGCCGCAATCAATGAGCATACGAAGATGGCGCACATTCAGCGTTCGAAGGGCTATCAGACGCGCCGCACGCTGTCAGTGCAGGAGATCGGCGAGGCGATCGCTTTTGTGAAGTCGATTAAGCCGGATATCATCTGCATGGTCGACGACTGCTACGGCGAGTTTGTCGAGCGGATTGAGCCGGGGGACGTCGGCGCGGATCTCACGGTAGGTTCTCTTATTAAAAATCCGGGCGGCGGCCTTGCGCCGACGGGCGGTTATATCGTCGGGAAAGAGGAGTATGTCGAGAGCTGCGCGTACCGGCTGACTTCGCCGGGACTGGGACGGGAGGTCGGCGCGTCGCTCGGGCTCATGCCGTCCTTTTATCAGGGATTTTTCCTCGCGCCGACCGTGACCGCGGGTGCGCTCAAAGGGGCGATTTTCGCGGCCAATCTCTATGAACGGCTCGGTTTTGCCGTGCTGCCGGACGGAAAGGAGAGCCGCCACGACATTATTCAGGCGATCACCTTCGGTACGCCGGAGGGCGTGATCGAGTTCTGCCGGGGAATTCAGGCGGCGGCGCCGGTGGACAGCTATGTGACGCCCGAGCCCTGGGCGATGCCGGGCTACGACAGCGATGTGATCATGGCGGCGGGCGCCTTCGTGCAGGGTTCCTCGATCGAACTCTCGGCGGACGGGCCGATTCGCCCTCCCTATGCCGTCTATTTTCAGGGCGGTCTGACCTGGGAGCACGCGAAATTCGGGATTCTGCTGTCCCTGCAGAAGCTGAAAGATAAGGGCCTTGCGACGCTTCCCTGAAACGCGGATATTTACTATAAAAGTTCCGGACGGCGGCTATGTGGACTGCATGCTTGCATGCAAGGACACATAGACATCGGACGGACTAGCCTGTATGAGCAAGTAGGGCGATAGTCCGGATTGCGAATGCAGGCGGCGATTGCGGGAGCTCGCAGAGCGTAGCAATCGACTTTTATATTTCGTGATGTCTGCGTAAGCAGACACATCCGTTTATACGGATAATAATCGGGCAGACTATTGAAATAAGGAGGACCGTGAAATGGCGAATATTAAGATCGAAGACGGAAAGATTCTCTATCGGAAGCTGCTCAAGAGCTGCGAGCTGCCGCTTGAGAAGCTGCGCTGGGCCTATCTTCAGAAGGAGGACGTCAATTCCAAGCTCTGCTGCGGCAGCTATTCTACGGAGATTGACCGCGTCATCGTCGTGACGGAGGACGGGAAGAAGGAAATGTTCCAGTTCGAGAGCATGGAAGAGGCGCGGGAGCTGCTCGCGCGAATCCAGGCGGCGAGGCCGGATCTGGCGATTGGCTATACCGAGGCGAACCGGGCTCTGTATGAGGCTTAGTATAGCGTTTTCGAATAACTGGACATTTCTGCTGGTCGGTTCTCTCGATAGCAGAGGTTAAAAACCCTTAGCGTAGCCCGTACAACATGTTCGAGCTATCAGACGAGGCAAGAGAGGGGTACGGAACTTGAAACAGGTACTGGTCGTCGGCGGCGGCGCGTCCGGCCTCATGGCGGCGATTGCCGCGGCAGAGTGCGGCGCGAAGGTCACGCTCATCGAGAAAAATAAAACCCTTGGGAAAAAGCTGCTCGTCACGGGAAATGGGCGCTGCAACTTCACGAACCGGAATCAGAGTCCGGAGCGTTATCGCGGCGCGGATCCGGCCTTTGTGGCGCGTGCGCTGGCGGCATTTTCCGCGGAGGATACGGTCCGCTTTTTTGAACGGCTTGGTATCCGCGTGAAGGAGCGGGAGGGCTGGCTCTACCCGGCCAGCGGTCAGGCCTCGTCGATCGCGGACGCGCTGCGGCTCGAGGCGGAGCGCCTGCATGTGAAGCTGGCCTGCAACACGCAGATAAGGAAAATAGAGCAAAGAGATGGACGCTTCCTGGCGAAGATGGAGGGCTGGACCTATGAAGGTGACGCGCTGATTCTGGCCTGCGGTTCGAAGGCCGCCCCCCAGACCGGTTCGGATGGCGACGGCTATCGCTTTGCGGAGGCGCTGGGACATACGGTGATCGGCCCCTCCCCCGCGCTGACCGGCCTCGTCGTGGCGGAGCGGGACTGCGGGAAGCTTGCGGGGGTGCGCGCGGAGGCCTGCGTGACGTTGCAGACCGGTGCGACGGAGTATCGGGACGCCGGGGAAGTGCAGTTCACATCCTACGGTCTGTCCGGGATCCCCGTTTTTCAGATCAGCCGCTACGCGGCTGCGGCGCTTGCGACGGGCTGTAGCTGTGAGGCTTCGCTTGATCTCCTGCCGGAGATTTCCGCAGAGGAGACAGAACGGCTGCTGGGGAAGCGGGTGCGGGCGCTTCAGGAACGGCGCGGCGCGGATCTGCTGCTCGGCGTATTTCCGGAGAAATTATCGAGGCTGCTTCTTGAGAGAGCCGGTATTTCCACGCAGAAGCGCGGTGCGGACTGGGCACAGCCGGATATCCGTGCGCTGACGGAGCAGATGAAAAAGCTGCGCTTCCATATCGTGAAGTGCAGGGGCTTTGAGCACGCTCAGGTCTGCGCGGGAGGCGTGCCGCTCACGGAGCTTCGGGGGATTTCCATGGAGTCCGCTCTTGTGCCGGGACTGTATCTGGCGGGAGAGCTGCTCGATGTGGACGGAGAATGCGGCGGCTACAATCTGCAGTGGGCCTGGACGAGCGGTCGCCTGGCGGGGCGTGCCGCGGCGGGAAAACTGGGACAGTAGTGTTGTCAGGCCGAAGAGGTAACTTTTCATTTGACAAGGGTACTATTGCGGCGGTTGCATGGCAGGCCGGTCTGCTTTAGAAGAGAGGAACAGACATTTCTTGCTGACTATCAGGGACTTAAAGCTTCCGGTTACACACACGCCGGAACAATTGAGAGATAAGATCATAAAAACACTTCACATTCGACCGGAAGAGCTGATTCGTTACGAAATCATACGGCGATCTCTGGACGCCCGAAGAGGCGAGCTGAAATATGTCTACCTCATTGATGCGGAGGTAAAGCGCGAGAAAGCGGTGCTGCGGCGCGCGCCTGCTCAGGTGAAGCGCGCGGAGCGCGTGCGCTATCAGTTTCCGGAGCACGGAACGGAGCCGCTGCGTCATCGCCCGGTCATCATCGGGGCGGGACCGGCGGGACTTTTTTGCGCGCTGATGCTCGCGAGGGCCGGATACGCACCGCTCGTTCTGGAGCGCGGCGAGCGTGCCGGGGACCGCGCGCGGACAGTCCGGCATTTCTGGGAGAGCGGCGAGCTGGATACGCAGTCGAACGTGCAGTTCGGCGAGGGCGGGGCCGGGACATTTTCCGACGGAAAGCTGAATACGCTTGTCAAGGACGCGGCGGGGCGGAACCGGAAGGTGCTCGAACTCTTCGTAGAAGCCGGTGCGCCGGAGGAGATCCTCTACGAGCAGAAACCGCATCTGGGCACCGACCTTCTCGTCGGGATTGTGACGAGACTGCGGGAAGAAATCTTAAGAAACGGCGGGGAAGTGCGTTTCGGGACGCTGGTCACGGACATCCGGATTGAGGACGGGCAGCTGCGCGGCCTTACCGTCCGGAGCCGGAGAGCGGAGGAGTTTATCGAGGCGGAGCAGGTTGTGCTCGCGATCGGCCACAGCGCGCGCGACACCTTCGCCATGCTGCGGGAGCGCGGCGTGCCGATGCAGCCGAAGTCCTTCGCAGTCGGCGTCCGGATCGAGCATCCGCAGGAGATGATCAATCGCAGTCAGTATGGTTCGGACTATCCGTCCTTTCTCCCGGCGGCGTCCTACAAGGTGACGCGGAGGGCTTCGGACGGCCGGGGCGTCTACTCCTTCTGCATGTGCCCGGGCGGCCAGGTCGTGGACGCTTCCTCCGAGGAGGGGCTGCTCGCGGTCAACGGCATGAGCTATCAGGCGCGCGACGGGCGCAACGCGAACAGTGCGATGATCGTGACTGTGACGCCGCAGGATTTTCCCGGAAATGATGTGCTCGCGGGCGTGGAGTTCCAGCGGGGACTGGAGCGCGCGGCTTATCGCCTCGGAGGAGGCAGAGTGCCGGTGCAGCTCTTCGCGGATTTCTGCCAGAAGGTGCCCTCGCGAAATCTGGGGGAGATCGAGCCCTGCGTCTGTGGGGGTTATACGCTCGGGGATGTGCGTTCTGTTTTCCCGGAAACGCTTTCCCGCGCGCTGGAAGAGGGAATCCGCGGCTGCGACGCGCTGATTCACGGCTTCGCCAGGCCGGACGCGACACTCTGCGGCGTGGAGAGCCGGACCTCCTCTCCGCTGCGCATCCTGCGCGGGGAGAATTTCGAGAGCGAGGTCCGTGGACTCTATCCCTGCGGCGAGGGCGCGGGCTACGCCGGAGGGATCACCTCGGCGGCGATGGACGGATTAAAGATTTCGGAATTCATTGCAAAAAAATATGCGCCGTGTTATCATGAATGATACGAGGGTTCCAAAGTCATAAATCGAATGTTTACATTCGTATTTATGACCTTGGAACCCGCATAAGCATGAGCAGGTAGCCCGATCAGGGCGGACTGCGAATGCTTGTAGGATTGCGGGAGCGCGCAGCGCAAAGCAATCCGTAGTATCATGAATGCGGCGTTCGGAGGATACAAATGAAGGGAACAAAGAACGGCTGGACGCTTCTTCTGCTCGTACTGGCGGGAGTCGTGCTGGGCGGTTTTATCGGGAATATGGCGGCGAATGTGCCGGGTCTTTCCTGGCTGAATTATGGGCAGACCTTTGGGTTGGAGGAGCCGATCGTCCTGACGCTCGGGCTGATCGTTCTGACCTTCGGCCTGACCATTCAGATCACGCTCGCCAGTATTATAGGAATCGTTCTGGCGATACTGATATACAGATGGATCTAATGCATAACCGTGGGGTGTCCGGAGAGGAAAGAGTGCGGACGGAGGTTATGCGGTATGAACGAAAAATTTCATGAGTTACCCGAGGAGGACCGCCCCTACGAGCGCTGCAGGCGTTACGGGGTGCAGTCCCTGTCGAACCGGGATCTCCTGGCGGTGATCCTGCGGACCGGCGCGAAGGGCCGGAGCGTACTTGAGCTCGCGGGCGATATCCTGAGGCTGGTGCCGGAGCGCGAGGGCTTTACGGGGCTTCGCAGGCTGAGCCTGGAGGAGCTCTCCGGGGTGCGCGGCATCGGGACGGTGAAGGCTGTCCAGCTCAAGTGCCTGCTGGAGATTGCCCGGCGCATGGCGCGGGAGGAGGCCGGAGAGGGAACGCATTTCCGGACGGCTTCCGAGGTGGCGGACTATTATATGGAAGATCTGCGCCACGAGGAACAGGAGACGCTGCTTCTTCTGATGCTGAACCAGAAGGGCAGGCTGCTGCGGGAGAAATATCTTTTCCGCGGTACGGTGAACGCCTCGATGCTCTCGGCGCGGGAAATTTATATCGAAGCGCTGTCAGCACACGCGGTGCAGATCATTCTTCTGCACAATCACCCGAGCGGCGACGCGACGCCGAGCGCGGAGGATATCCGGGCGACGAAGCGCATTGCGGAGGCGGGGGAGTGCCTCGGCGTCCCGCTGGCGGATCATATCATTATCGGGGAGCGCTCCTATGTGAGCCTCCGCGAGGAACAATACCTATAAAAGGGAAAGAAGGATATACCATGAACAATCATTGTTTTGGCTGTGATTTCGGCTCCTACAACCTGAAAATCTATCACAGGGAGATGGACACCTGTCTGAAGCAGCACAATATGGTCGCCGTGCTGGACAGGGATGAGATGCTGGCATACGGGGACGAGGCCTACGCCATGTATGAGAAGGCACCGGCGAATATTCAGGTCTCGAGTCCGATGTCCTACGGAAATCTGGCCAGCATCAGCAATATGCAGACCTTTCTGAAGAAATTTCTCGAGAGTACGACGAAGGGACAGCTCAAGGGGGCGGAGTATTTTGTGGCGCTGCCGACCGACATGCAGGAGCGGATTTTCACGACGTTGATTCAGGATTCTGCGCTGAAGCCGCGGACAGTTTATCTCGTGGATAAGCCGGTGGCGGCAGGACTCGGGCTCGGTATCAATGTGCGCGAGGCGCAGGGCGTGCTGATCGTTGATATTGGTGCGGAGACGACAGAGATTTCGGTACTTTCTCTTGGCGGTATTGTGATCAGCCGCCTGATTCAGACCGGCGGGCGCTCGATCGACGACGCGATCCAGAACGCCATCCGCAAGGAACACAATTTCTACATCGGCAGCAAGACCGCGGAGAGCATCAAGAAAGAGCTCGCCAGCGCGGTCGCGCCGGAGGAGGCTTCGATGCAGATCTGCGGCCGCAATATGGTCGTCGGCCTGCCGCAGATGCTTGAGATCACCGCTTCCTTCGTCTATGACGCGATTCGCGACCAGCTGAATGTGATCATGGACGCGGTGAAGACGATTCTTGAGCGTACGCCGCCCGAGCTTGGCGTGGATATTATCAAAAACGGCATTTACCTGACAGGAGGCTCTGCCAGAATCCATCGCATGGATGAACTGCTGCAGGAGAAGACCGGCATCCGCGTCGTAGTCGACGAGGACCCGGAGCTGAGTGTGGCGAGGGGACTCTCTCATGTGATCGGGGAGCGCGAGTACCGCCAGCTCGCCTTTGTGACGAAGGAACAGAAGTATGAATAGGGACGGAGCGGCTGTCCATGAATGAAAAAAATCATATACAGTTTCCAAATAAATATGTCCTGCTCGTGCTGACCATTCTCTGTGTCGGCCTGATGTCGCTGTCCTTTCTGACGAACTTTGACGGCGGATATCTGAACGACCTGTCCGGGAAGGTGCTGATTCCCGTGCAGCAGGGCATCAACGCGATCGGAGGCTGGGCCCGCGATAAGGCGGAGACGCTGGAGGAGCTGCAGGCAGTTCAGAGCGAGAACGAAGAGCTGCGAGAGCAGGTGGCGGAGCTCACTCTGGAGAATAATATGCTTCTGCAGGAGCGCTATGAGCTGGAGGAGCTGCGGGAGCTTTACGAGCTGGACGACGATTACTCGGATCTGGAAAAAATCGCGGCAAACGTGATCGGAAAGGACTCCGGGAACTGGTTCAATATGTTCATCATTGACAAGGGCTCCGACGACGGGATCGAGGTCGATATGAACGTGATCGCGGACGGCGGCCTCGTCGGCATCGTCACAAAGGTGGGATCGAACTGGGCGCAGGTGCGCTCGATCATTGATGATATGAGCAATGTGAGCGCGATGATTCTCAAGACCTCCGATCTGTGCTATGTCCGCGGCGATCTCGAGATGATCACGGAGGGGACGCTGCAGCTGAACCAGCTCCGCGACGAGGACGATGAGGTGGAGACCGGGGACAAGGTCGTCACCTCCTACGCGAGCGCCAAGTACCACAAGGGCATCCTGATCGGCTATGTCGGGGAACTCACGACGGATTCGAACAATCTGACGAAGTCGGGTACACTGACGCCGGCGGTCGATTTCGAGCACCTGAGCGCCGTGCTGGTCATCACGGAACTGAAACAGCAGGTGGACACGGACAGTGTGGAGTCAGAGTGATTCCATACAGGAAGGGAGCAGTTTCCCATGAAGCGTAAAATCTTCATCGCACTGATGATTCTCATATGTTTTTTGCTGCAGAGCACGGTGTTCCAGAGTCTGGCGGTCGCCTCCATCAGTCCGAACCTGCTGATTGTGCTGGTTTCCGCCTACGGATTTATGAGGGGAAAGCGGGAGGGCATGTTTGTCGGTTTCTTCTGCGGTCTGCTTGAGGATATCTTTTACGGACGCCTGCTCGGCATGCATGCGTTGCTTTACATGTTCATCGGCTATGGGAACGGCTATTTCAACAGTATTTTCTATGGAGAGGATATCAAGCTTCCGATTGGCCTGATTACGCTCAGCGAGCTGCTCTACGGACTGGGTACCTACGTGATCATGTTTCTGATGCGCAGCCGCTTTGCCTTCTGGTTCTATCTGAGGCGGATTATTCTGCCGGAGCTTTTGTACACGCTTGTCGTGACGTTGTTTCTGTACCGCTTTGTCTACTGGGCGGACCAGAGGCTGGAAAGGGAAAATTAAGTTTGTTTGACGACCTGAAAGAATCTGTGCTGAATTTCATAACCTCGCGCGTCTTTGTGCTGATGATCCTTTTCCTCGTCTTTTTCGGAGTGCTGCTCGGACGTGTTTTTGCGCTGCAGATCGTGCACGGGGAGGAGTATGCTGACAGCTTTACGATGAAGATCAAAAAGGAAGTGAGCATTTCCAGCACCCGCGGCCGGATTTATGACCGCAACGGGGAAGTGCTCGCCGACAATGTTCTTTCCTATTCTGTAACGATTGAGGACAATGGCAGCTACAGCACGACGCGCGAAAAGCAGGCCACGCTGAACCACACGATCCTCGAGGTCATCGACATTGTGGAGTCGCACGGCGACAGCGTTGTGAGCGATTTCGGTATCATTTACAGTAATGGCGAGTACACCTACACGCAGGAGGGCACGTCTCTGCTGCGCTTCAAGGCGGATGTTTACGGCTATTCTCTGGTGGACGACATGTCCGCGGAGGAGTACACGTCGACGGCGGAGGAGATGGTCGAGTACCTCTGCAGCAGCGACCGTTATTATATCTCAGAGGAGGCCTATACGGAGGAGCAGATCGAGGAGTATGATGTTCCGACCGGACTTACGTCGGAGCAGATTCTGAAGCTGATCACGATCCGCTATGCCATGAGTCAGAACAGCTACAAGCGCTATGTGACGACGACGATCGCCTCCGACGTCTGCGACGAGACGGTGGCGGAGGTGCTGGAATGCCAGAGCGAGCTGCAGGGCGTCGACGTTGAGGAGAGCAGTCTGCGCGTCTATTATGACGCGGAATATTTCGCAAATATCATCGGCTACATCGGGAAGCCGGACTCTGACGAGCTCGCCGCGCTGCAGGAGGAGGACGAGAGCTACGAGGCGAACGATATCGTCGGCAAGGCCGGGATTGAGCAGTACATGGAGACGGAGCTGCAGGGCACCAAGGGGCAGCGCACGATCTATGTGGACAGCGTCGGCAATGTCCTCGAGGTGGAGAGCGAGACGGAGCCCGAGGCCGGAAATGATGTCTATCTGACGATCGACAAGGATCTGCAGATCGCGGTCTACAACATTCTGGAGCAGCGTCTGGCCGGTATTCTGGTATCCAAGATTCAGAATACGAAGACCTACACCGCGTCCTCGAGCAGTACGGCGGCGGATATCATGATTCCGATTTACGACGTCTATTACGCGCTGATCGAGAACCATATCATCGACACCTCTCATTTTACGGAGGACGATGCGACAGAGCTCGAACAGTCGGTGCAGACGAGGTTTGAGTCCTATCTCGAGGATACGATCAGCGAGATTCTCTCTCAGCTGACTTCGGACAATCCGACCGCGTACACGAACCTCACGATCGACATGAAGAATTACATGAGTTATATCGTGTCCGACGTGTTGATGGGAGATAATCAGGTGCTGGTCAGCAGCGAGGTTGACCGCGAGGACGAGACCTACATCGCCTGGGCGACGGACGAGGTGATCAGTCTGAAGGAGTACCTCGAGTACGCGATCTCGATGAACTGGGTGGATGTGTCCGGGCTGGAAGTGGAGGCCTCCTATCTGAACTCCGATGAAATTTACGAGGTTCTGCTCGATTTTATTTCGACAGAGCTGACGAATGATGCCGATTTTCACATTATGGTGTATAAATATATCCTTCAGGACGATATTGTGTCGGGAAGAGAGATCTGTCTGCTCTTGTACGATCAGGGCGTTCTGGAGTATGATGAGGAGACGGTGGCACGGCTGCAGAGCGGCACATATGCCGCCTATACCTTCATGGTCGACAAGATCAGCAATCTCGAGATCACACCGGCGCAGCTGGCGCTGGAGCCCTGTAGCGCGGGCTGTGTGATTACCGATCCGAACACCGGAGAGGTGCTGGCCTGTGTCTCCTATCCGGGCTATGACAATAACCGTCTGACCAACACCATGGATTCGGAATACTACGCGCAGCTGAATCAGGATCTGTCGAGCCCGCTCTACAGCAAGGCGACCCAGCAGCAGACGGCGCCGGGATCCACCTTCAAGCCGGTGGTGGCGACAGCCGGACTCGAGGAAGGGGTTATCACGGTCTCGGAGACGATTCATGCGACCGGCGTCTTCACGGATGCCTACGGTTCCCCGACCTGCTGGATCTACAATCAGTATCACGGCAGCCATGGAAATATCAATGTGATCGACGCGATCCGCGTCTCCTGCAACTACTTCTTCTACGAGGTAGGCTTCCGTCTCGGCGGCGGCAGGAC
Organism: Lachnospiraceae bacterium; assembly: GCA_020860645.1. Taxonomy (GTDB): domain Bacteria; phylum Bacillota; class Clostridia; order Lachnospirales; family Lachnospiraceae; genus Hominiventricola. The sequence continues at coordinate 22,342 of JAJBTX010000089.1, forward strand.
GACGGGCTACTCCTCCGATCAGGCGCTGGAGACTCTGGCGGAGTACGCGGCGGAGTACGGGCTGGACGCGACGTCCGGCATCGAGCTCTCGGAGACGGAGCCGCAGCTGTCCGACACGGACGGCGTCCGCTCCTCGATCGGCCAGGGCAACGCGCTTTTCACGGTGTCGCAGCTCGCCCGCTATGTCAGCGCGATTGCGAATCGGGGAACGGTTTATGACCTGACGCTGCTCGATAAACTGACGGATTCTGAGGGAAATACTATTGAAGATTATTCGGCGTCAGTATATAATGAAATAGATAATGCGGATTCTACCTGGTACGCGATTCAGACGGGCATGTACCAGGTGGCGCAGAATACGAGTGCCTTTGACGACCTTGATCTGACGATCGCCGGCAAGACCGGTACGGCGCAGCAGTCGAAGAGCCATCCGAACCACGCGCTCTTCATCGGATACGCGCCGTATGACGAGCCGCAGATTGCGATCGCGATCCGTATTGCGAATGGCTATACCTCGGCGAATGCGGCCTCGATGGCCGCGGATATTTTCCGGTATTATTTCGACCTCGAGGACGAGGAGGACATCGTGACGGGCACCGCCACGGACGCGACGACGGAAGTCATCAACGACTAGATATACACAGGGAGAAATCAATGAGTGTTGTAATTAAGAGCAACAAATACGGGATTACGCTGGTTCTGGACAGGGATACGCCCTTTGCGGAGCTGCTTACACAGATCGGCGAAAAGTTCAAGGCCTCCGCCCGCTTTTTTAAAGGTGCGCAGATGGTGCTCGCTTTCGAGGGCAGAGTCTTAAATCAGGACGAGCAGATGCAGGTGCTCCACGTGATCGAGGAGAACTCCGGTCCGGAGATCCTCTGTGTGATGGAACAGGACGCGCTGAAGGAGTCCTTCATGCGTGCGGCGCTGGAGGAGCGAAAGGCCGGACAGGCCTCATCCGACGGCAGGTTTTACAAGGGAACACTCCGCTCCGGCCAGGTGCTGGAGTCCGAGACCAGCATCATTATCCTGGGGGATGTGAACCCGGGAGCGACGGTCGTCTCAAAGGGAAATGTGGTGATCCTCGGCTCGCTCAAGGGCACGGTACAGGCCGGTGCGGCGGGCAATGACAGCGCGTTCGTGGCGGCACTCGATATGGCGCCGATGCAGATCCGCATTGCCGACTGTATTGCGCGCAGCGGGGACGGCAGAAAGGCAAAAGCGTCCACCGAGCCGATGGTCGCCTATACAGAAGACGGGAACATTTACATGGAGCCTCTCACGAAGGAAGCTATCAATGACATTCGCATCTGACCTGCTTTTGTGCGGCAGATGACCGATAAGAAACTGGAGGAAGCAAAATGAGTGAAGTGATTGTTATTACATCGGGGAAGGGCGGCGTCGGCAAGACGACCACCACAGCCAATGTGGGAACGGGCCTTGCGAAGCTCGGCCAGAAGGTCGTTATGATCGATACGGATATCGGACTTCGTAATCTGGATGTGGTGATGGGCCTGGAGAACCGCATCGTGTATAATCTGGTCGACGTGGTCGAGGGGAACTGCAGGATCAAGCAGGCTCTGATCAAGGACAAGCGCTATCAGAATCTTTATCTGCTGCCGTCGGCGCAGACGCGGGATAAGACCGCGGTCAGCCCGGAGCAGATGATCAAGCTGATCGAGGAGCTCCGCGAAGAGTTTGATTACATACTGCTGGACTGCCCGGCCGGTATTGAGCAGGGCTTCAAGAATGCGATCGCGGCGGCGGACCGCGCGCTGATCGTGACGACGCCGGAGGTATCCGCGATTCGCGACGCGGACCGTATCATTGGCCTTCTGGAAGCAAATGAGATCCGGCGGTCGAATCTGATTGTGAACCGCATCCGCATGGACATGGTTGAGAGCGGAAATATGATGTCGATGGACGATGTCGTGGAGATCCTGGCGATCGACCTGATCGGCGCGGTGCCGGATGACGAGAGCATCGTGATTTCCACGAATCAGGGCGAGCCCTGCGTCGGCGATTCCTCACTGGCGGGCCAGGCCTATATGAATATCTGCCACCGGGTTATGGGCGAAGAGGTGCCTTTCCTCGATTTAAAGACAAAGACCAGCTTCTTCGGAAAATTAAAGAAACTGTTCGGTTAGGGGGCTTGGGATATGAGTTTTATGGATTTCTTTCACAGAAAGCGCTCGGGAGAGGTGGCGAAGGACCGGCTGAAGCTGCTGCTGATCTCAGACCGCGCGAACTGCTCTCCGGATATGATGGAAGCGATCAAGAATGACATTATCAATGTGCTCTCCAAATACATGGAGATTGATAATGAAAACCTGGACATCCAGATCACGCAGACGGAATCCGAGGACGGCAACGGCACGGTGCCGGTGCTCTGTGCCAATATTCCGGTCCGGGATATGAGGAAGAGGAGCTGATTACGGTGAAAAATCAGGTGAGCTATGTTTAAGCAATACAGCTTCAGGGATTTCAGGCTGAGGCTGGTGGTGCTGGTTTATATCATCTCAGTCATCGGCGTGCTGGTGATCGGAAGCGCGGCGGAGGAGTACCGGAGCCAGCAGCTCATCGGTATGGCGCTGGGGACGGTCGCACTGATTTTCTTTGCGCTGTTTGACTACCATATACTTCTGAGGTTCTCCTGGGTGCTTTATGTGGTCAACCTGATCCTGCTGCTCGCGGTGAAGCTGGGGCTGGGCGTGGAAGTGAACGGAGCGACCCGCTGGCTGCAGATCGGCTCTTTCCGCTTTCAGCCGTCGGAGCTGACAAAGCTCTTCCTGATTCTCTTTTTCGCCTGGTTTTTTGCGAAGTATCAGGAACGGCTGAATACGATTCCGATCCTGCTGGCTTCGGCTGTGCTGCTGGCGATTCCGCTGGCGCTGATCGTCGCGCAGCCGCATCTGTCGGCGACAATTACGATTGCATTTATGTTCTGTGTGCTGATTTTTGCCGCCGGACTGAGCTACAAGATTATCGTTGCTGTCATTGCGGTCACGGTTCCCTCCGTTCTGGTCTTCATTCACATGATCATGCAGGAGGGGCAGGAGATCCTGAGCGATTATCAGCTCAACCGTATTCTGGCGTGGCTGAATCCGACGGAATATGCGGACGACGCCTATCAGCAGCAGAATTCGATCATCGCGATCGGTTCCGGGCAGCTCTACGGAAAGGGGCTTTACAACAGCGATATCACCTCCGTCAAGAATGGCAACTTTATTGTCGAGCCGCAGACGGATTTCATCTTTGCGGTGCTGGGAGAGGAACTTGGCTTCATCGGCTGTGCTGCGGTTATCATCCTGCTCGCTCTGATTGTGATGGAGTGCCTGCGGATCGGGAGAAGGTCGCGGGACGCGGCGGGCACGATCGTCTGCTGCGGCTTTGCGGGGCTGATCGCGTTTCAGAGCTTTGCGAATATCTGTGTGGCGACCGGACTGATGCCGAATACCGGCATGCCGCTTCCGTTTGTCAGCTACGGGATGTCCGCGCTGATCATGCTGTATATGGGCATTGGTGTGATACTAAACATAGGGCTTCAGCCCAAAAAATATTGATAAGGGGTAAAAGGCATGAACATTGGATTAATTGCACACGACGCAAAAAAAGTGCTGATGCAGAATTTCTGCATCGCTTACCGGGGGATATTGTGCAAGAATGAGCTTTACGCGACCGGCACGACCGGCAGGCTGGTCGAGGAAGTGGCGAATTTGTCCGTGCACAAGTTTCTGGCCGGTCATCTCGGGGGAGAGCAGCAGCTCGGGGCGCAGATCGAGCACAACCAGATCGATCTGGTGATTTTCCTGCGTGATCCCGTGCAGCCGAAAAAGCACGAGCCTGACGTGTACAATATCGTCAGTCTCTGCGATGTACACAATATTCCGATCGCCACCAATCTGGCGACGGCGGAGCTTCTGGTGAAATCATTAGACAGAGGGGATCTGGAGTGGCGTGAAGCATATAAGTAGGCGAGCGGCCATGCTGATGGCCTGGCTTTTGTGCGCGGCGCTGCTGGGCGGCTGCGCGGGCGCTTCCGGCCCGGAGGATGCTTTTACGGCGGATGATCCCGCGCTCGGCGTGCTGTCCGGGAGCGGGGATTCGGAGGTCTCTTATTACGCGGAGGATCTGTGCGTGACCGCGGAGGATGTGGACGAGCTGTCCGTAGATACCTCCGAGTCCTATGGAGCCTGTTTTTTCCGTCTGGATACGGCGGAGGTGCTGTACGCAAAAAATATCCACGCGCAGCTCTATCCGGCCAGCACGACGAAGATCATGACGGCGCTGCTGGCGATCGAGAACGGCGATCTCGACGCCTCCACGACGGTCAGCGAGGCAGCCGTCACGTTTAACGAGAGCGGCGTCTCCACGGCGGGGCTGAAGGAAGGTGATGTCCTGACCCTTCGGCAGCTTCTGTATGCGCTTCTGCTGCCTTCCGCGAATGACGCGGCGAATGTGATCGCGGAAATGATCGCGGGGAGTACGGAAGCCTTCGCGGAGATGATGAACGAGCGGGCGCAGAAGATCGGCGCGACGAACAGCCACTTTGTGAATCCGAACGGCCTGCACGATGAGGATCACTACACGACGGTCTATGATCTTTATCTGATCTTCCAGGAGGCCATGCAGTATGATACCTTCCTGGAAATTATACAGACGGACAGCTATGAGACGACGTATTCGGCGGCGGACGGTACGGCGGTAGAGGCGTCCTGGTCGAACTCCGATCAGTTTACCTCCGGCGGGGTATCGCTCCCGGAGGGTTTTACGGCGCTCGGCGGCAAGACGGGCACGACTTCCGTGGCGCGTTCCTGCCTGGTGCAGCTCTTTGAGGACGCGGCGGGGCAGCGCTATGTCGCGATCATCCTCGGCTGCAGCGAGCGCGCGATCCTGTATCAGGAGATGCAGAGTTTTTTGGAGGCGATAGGTTAGTTTAGCCTTGTATTCCGCGAGGCGGAATGTTATACTGAATATATCACGACAGAAACCGAAGGAGGGTACTGCTATGGTACAAATTATTACTGGCGTCAAGGGCGAAGGAAAGACAAAAAAACTGCTGGATCACGTACATAAGATCCTTGAAACGACCGACGGAAACGTCGTTTATCTCGACAAATCGGCCAAAAACATTCATGAACTGGACAACCGTGTCCGTCTAATCAATGTATCAGAGTATCCGCTTCGGAATACGGATCAGTTCATCGGTTTTATCAGCGGTATCTGCTCGCAGGACTACGATCTGCAGGAGATGTATCTCGACGGCTTCCTGAATATCGCAAAGATTGACGGGAAGGATCTTTCAGACGTACTGACGCAGCTCGACAATATCAGTAAGCAGTTCAGCGTCAATATGGTGCTGAGCATTTCCGTAAACAAAGAGGATCTGCCGGAGTTTGCCAGAGAGATGGTGATCTAGGCGGAGGACAGAGGAGACGGTGCTCCGGCTCCGGACAGTGAACTGAACGATGCGCATAAGAGCGGATGTCCGATTCCGGACATCCGCTTGTCAGGTAAAAAGGAGTCTACAGGGAATGCCCGGACGACGCAGGAAAAAAAAGATTATCCGCGTAAACAGCCGCAGACCGATCAATATTGATCTGGTCTTTTTCGGTGCCGTCGCCTTTTACCTGTGCGCTATTGTCTATATGGGCCTGCATTCCACGCATATTGCGGGCTATGAGGTGACGACCGGTTCGCTGGCCGCCAATCACACCTACACAGGATTCGCGATTCGCGACGAGAAGGTGTTTCAGGCTGAAACAACCGGCTATGTCAGTTATTATGCCGGCGCGGGTGACCGCGTGACGGCGTCCTCCCTGGTCTACACAGTAGACGAGAAGGGCGATATCAATGAGCTGATCCAGGAAAACGCGGAGAATATCGACCTGACCGATGACGACTATTCGGCGCTGCGCAGCGAGATCAGCAGCTTCATGAGCGATTACGAGGACAGCAGCTTCTCAGAGGTCTACGATTTTCAGGAGGATATGGAGAGCTCGGTGATGGAGCTGCTGAATCAGAGCATGCTCGACAGCCTCGAGGAGGCGGGAGAGGACTCGATGTTCACGAGAGTCTATTCCGCGGAGGTCGGCATCGTGGAGTATTATGAGGACGGCTACGAGGATGTGACGGCAGATACCGTGACGGAGGAGATGCTCGATTCCACGGATTACGACAGCGGCAGCCTGAAAAAAGAGATCATCCAGGCTGGAGAATCGGCATATAAGCTCGTGCAGTCGGAGAAATGGACGCTGATTGTCCCGCTTACATCCGAGGAGGTCTCCGAATATCTCGAGGATGGGACGGAGTACATGGAGGTGCGCTTCACGCGCGACGATACGACCGCCTGGGCGACCTTTTCCATTGTCTATGTAGGAACGACGCCCTGTGCGCGGCTGGATTTCAACAATTCCATGGTTCGCTTTGCTGACCAGCGCTATGTCGAAGTGGAATTCCTGGTCGACGATGAGGAAGGCCTGAAGATCCCGAACACTGCGATTGTCGAGAAGGAGTTTTACCTGATTCCGAAGGACTACCTCGTGGAGCAGGAGGACAGCAGCGGCTTCCTGAAGGAGGTCTATGATGAAAACGGTCAGTCCAGTGCAGAGTTTGTGAGTGTGACGCTCTACTATGAGGACGATGATTACTATTATATCGACCCGCTGGAGACGGACTATACGAGCGGCGAGGTGCTGCTCTCTACCGGCGATTACCTTGTGAAGACAGACAGCCAGGACCGCTTCCAGATCGGGCAGAGGAGTACGCTGCAGGGCGTCTACAATATCAACAAGGGCTATACGCAGTTCCGTCAGATCACGATTCTCGATCAGAACGAGGAATATACGCTGGTGGAGCAGGGAACGAGCTACGGTCTGACGGTCTACGACCGCATCGTGCTGAACGGCGAAGCGGTCGATGAAGATACGGTTATTTACTGATACCGGAAGGAGGCGTTTTCTATGGTAACGGAAAATCTGAGGGAAGTTGAACGGCGGGTGAGCGAGGCCTGTGCGCGCGCCGGGCGCAGCCGCGATGAGGTAACGCTCATTGCGGTCAGCAAGACCAAGCCGGTGGAGATGCTGCAGGAGGCCTATGAGGCCGGTGCCCGCGCCTTCGGGGAAAATAAGGTACAGGAGCTCTGTGAGAAGTACGATCAGCTCCCGGCGGACATTGACTGGCATCTGATCGGCCATCTGCAGAGAAATAAGGTAAAATACATCGTCGGGAAGGCCGCGCTGATTCACTCGGTCGATTCTCTGCGCCTGGCGCAGGAGATCAGCCGCGAGGCCGAAAAAAAAGGCGTAGAAGTCAATATCCTGATCGAGGTCAACGTGGCGGAAGAGGAGAGCAAGTTCGGCGTATCCGTGGAGGAGACGGAAAGTCTGGTCCGGGAGGCTGCCGCATTGCCGCATATTCATGTGCTCGGACTTATGACAATCGCGCCCCAGGTGGAGAAATCAGAGGAAAACAGACCGGTTTTTCGCGCTTTAAAGAAATTGGCAGTTGACATCAAAATGAAAAACATCGATAATGTAAGCATGGATGTGCTCTCGATGGGCATGACGGGCGATTATGAAACCGCCATCGAGGAGGGCGCGACGATGGTGCGCGTGGGTACGGGCATTTTCGGCGAGAGAAACTACGCGGTATAAAGGAGAAACAGATATGAGTTTTTTGGACAGGATCATGGACAGTATGCATCTTAGTAACGACGATTACGACGACTATGATGACTTTGACGATGATTATGACGACGAGCCTGCGAAGAAGAGCCGGATCTTTAAAAAGAAAGACAAGGATTTCGACTATGATGAGGATGATGACGGTTCCGCAAAGGATGCGAAGGCCGCAAAGTCGAAGGTGAGTGCGCCCAGGATCACACCCATGCGTTCCAAAAAAGCCGGAAACGGCATGGAGGTCTGCGTGTTCAAGCCGACGCAGTTCGACGAGGCCCGGGAGATCACCGATACGCTGCTCAACAACTGCACGGTGGTGCTGAATTTTGAGGGACTCGACGTGGAGGTCGCGCAGCGCATTATCGACTTCACCTCAGGCTCCTGCTACGCGATGGGCGGCAACCTGCGCAAGGTTTCCAATTATATCTTCATCGTGACGCCGCGCAACGTGGATCTGGCAGGCGATTTCCAGGAAATTGTGGCCGGGGCTTTTGACGTCCCTTCGATCTGAAAAAATAGTTTATAGAGTGGATATTTCACGGTCTCCAGTGCTTCATGGTGATTCTGTCCGTACAGAAAAAGGCAGGATACATGAAACGGGCGAGGCCGTGATTCGTAATATGAGGAAATGATTTATGAGTGAAGAAAGAAAAAAACTGGATGTGTCAAAAGATGGAAGCTATTCCTACTCCATTTATCTGGAGCCGGATTTCGGCAATCTGGGCGAGGCGCTTGTGCCGCTTGCCCCGGAGGACCGCCGTGTCTGCATTGTCACGGACAGCACAGTTGCAGCTCTCTACGCTGAGGAGCTGAAGGCCGCGCTCGCGCCGCATTTCGCGAAGGTTTCCGTCTTCGTCTTCCCAGCGGGGGAGGAGCACAAGACGCTCGACACCGTGCGCGACCTCTATGAGCACCTGATCCTGGAGAAATTTGACCGGAAGGATCTGCTCGCCGCGCTCGGCGGCGGCGTGACAGGTGACCTGACCGGCTTCGCGGCGGCGACTTACCTGCGCGGCATCGATTTTATTCAGATTCCGACGACGCTGCTCTCACAGGTGGATTCAAGTATCGGCGGCAAGACCGGCGTGGATTTCGACGCCTACAAAAATATGGTCGGGGCGTTCCACATGCCGCGTCTCGTCTACATGAACCTGAACACGCTCAGGAGTCTGCCGGAGCGGCAGTTTGCCTCCGGCATGGCGGAGATCGTCAAGCACGGCCTGATTCAGGACAGCGATTATTATATGTGGCTGAAAGAGAACGCGGCGCAGATCCGGGCGCGGGATTATGGCGCGCTGCTCACGATGGTGGAGGGGAGCTGCCGGATCAAACGCCGCGTCGTGGAGGAGGACCCGACGGAGCAGGGCATCCGCGGCTGGCTGAATTTCGGGCACACGATCGGGCATGCGATAGAGAAGCTGAAGGATTTCACGCTCAGCCACGGCGAGTGCGTAGCGATCGGCTGCGCGGCCGCAGCCTGGATGTCTGAAAAACGCGGTAATCTTAACAGGGCACAGCTTCGTGATATCGAGGAGATGCTCACGGCCTTTGGACTGCCGCTGCGCGCGGAGGGACTTATCCCGGAGGAGGTGCTACGCGCGACGAAGTCGGACAAAAAGATGCGCGCCGGGCGTATCCGTTTTGTGCTGCTGCGGCAGATCGGGGAGGCGTATCTCACACAGGACGTGGAGGATGCGGAGCTGCTGTGCGCGATAACATATGTCTGTGAGGGAGGCGCCGCATGAACAGACTGCTGCGAAATCCGATTTTCATCGCCGTGCTGACGCTGCTGCTGATCGGTCTTGACCAGTTCTCGAAGGCTCTGGCGGTGCGCTATCTGATGGGAAGTGACCCTCTTGTGCTGTGGGACGGCGTCTTTGAGCTTCGTTATCTCGAAAACCGAGGGGCGGCCTTCGGCCTGCTGCAGGGACAGAGAACCTTCTTTCTCGTGATCGGGCTTGTGGTTTTCGTCGCGGTGCTGTTTCTGTTCCGCTATCTGTCGCCGGAGCGGCGCTACTGGCCGCTGCGCCTGATTGCGGTCTTCATCCTGGCCGGAGCCTGGGGCAATATGATTGACCGGATACGGAACGGTTACGTTGTGGATTTTTTCTATTTTAAGCTGATCGATTTCCCGATTTTTAATGTGGCGGATATCTATGTGACAGTCGGGACGGCAGTGCTGATTCTTCTCGTGCTGTTCTATTATAAGGACGAGGATCTGAACGATATCCTTGTGAAAAGGCCGAAGAAGGAGAAGCAGTCATGAGCCGGTTCTGTCTTACTGTGGAGGAGCAGCAGGACGGCGAGCGCCTTGACCGGGCCTTAAGTGCGCTGCTGCCGGAGCAGTCGCGCTCCTATCTGCAGTCGCAAATTCGGGAGGGGAATGTGCTGCTGAACGGGAAAAGCGTGAAGGCGAGTACCCGCGTGGAGTGCGGGGATGAGATGGTGCTCGATCTGCCGGAGGCTGTGGAACCGGAGATTCTGCCGGAGAACATTCCGCTGGACATTCTCTATGAGGACGCCGACCTGCTCTTTGTCAACAAGCCGAAGGGAATGGTCGTACATCCTGCGGCCGGTCACATGAGCGGCACGCTCGTCAACGCGGTGCTGTACCACTGCGGGGGAGAGCTCTCCGGCATCAACGGGGTCATGCGCCCCGGCATCGTCCATCGCATCGACCGGGACACGACAGGCGTGCTCGTGGTCTGCAAGAATGATTTTGCGCATAAAAATGTCGCGGCACAGCTGGGAGAACACTCGATCACCAGAAGCTATACCGCGATTGCAAATGGTGTGATACGCCAGGACAGCGGCATCATCGACGCGCCGATCGGAAGACATCCGACCGAGCGCAAGAAGATGGCGGTCAATTATAAGAATGGCAAAGCGGCGGTCACGCACTATCAGGTGCTCGAGCGCTTCGCGAATCACAGCTGTATTGAATGCCGTCTGGAGACCGGGCGTACGCATCAGATCCGCGTGCATATGGCCTCAATCGGGTACCCGCTGCTCGGCGACACGGTCTATGGCTCTTCCAGAAATCCCATGCATCTGACGGGGCAGACGCTGCACGCCCGCGTGCTCGGCCTCATTCACCCGACGACCGGGCGCTACCTCGAGGTGGAAGCACCGCTGCCGGACTATTTTCAGAAGCTTTTGCGGACGCTGTAGCTTCAGGCTTCCAGCGTTTCCATCTCCGCGTTCACGGAGGCCTCGCAGGAGCGCATCGCGAGGATCGTCCGCTCGAGCAGCTCATCGAGCGTCCAGCCGAGCATCTCGGCTCCCTGGGCGATGATGTCGCGGGAGCATCCGGCGGCGAAGCGCTTATCCTTGTATTTCTTTTTGAGGCTCTTGAGCTCCATATCCATCACACTCTTTGACGGGCGCATCTTTGCGGCCGCGCCGATGAGTCCGGTCAGCTCATCGCAGGCGAAGAGCACCTTCTCCATCTGATGCTTCGGTTCGAGATCGCTGCAGATACCGTAGCCGTGGCTGCAGATCGAATAAATCATGTCCTCTGCGACGCCGCCCTCACGCAGCAGCTCCGGCGCTTTCTGGCAGTGCTGCTCCGGGTAGAGTTCAAAGTCGATGTCGTGCAGCAGCCCGACGATGCCCCAGTAGTCAATCTCCTCCTCATAGCCAAGTTCCTTCGCAAAGTAGCGCATCGCACCCTCCACGGTCAGTCCGTGCAGAATGTGAAAGGGTTCTTTGTTGTACTTCTGCAGCAGTGCGAGCGCTTCGGCTCTGCTGATTTTGCTTTCCATATGATGATTCCTCCTGTCTGTTAAAATCCGCGGATGTTGTCGTTCTCTTCCTCGTCCGCGTCGCTGATCTCTTTGATAATGACGTCATAGCTGTAATCGCTGCTCACGGTGATGGTGACGCGGTCGCCCTCCCGATGGTGCAGCAGCGCCTTGCCGAGCGGGGATTCGATGCTGATGCGGTTTTCCCGCGAATTCGCGCGGATGCTGGTCACGATCTTGTAGGTCTTGTACGCGTCGTCCTCCTCGAGGTAGACGGTGACGCTCTTGTTGAGGCCGACCTCCTCGGAGGCGCTTTCATCCTCCACGATCACCGCGTTTTTGAGCATGCGCTCGAGATAGCGGATGCGGCTGTTGTTTGAGCCGTTTTCGCGCCGCGCCGCGTAGTATTCAAAATTTTCACTTAAGTCTCCCTGCGCCCTGGCTTCGCGCACGGCGTCGAGAATCTGGGGACGGAGCACCAGCTTGCGGTGATCGATCTCCGCCTGAATCTTTTCTACATCTTTTTTTGTCAGCTTTTCCTGCATGGGGACTCCTTCTACAGCAGCGTGACGCCGCGTTCGAGCGCCGCCTCGCGGATATTTTCCGGCCATACCGACACCTGCACTTCGCCGATGTGTGCTTTGCGCAGGAAAAACATACAGATGCGGGACTGCCCGATGCCGCCGCCGATGGTGTAAGGCAGCTTCTTCTCCAGAATGGCCTTCTGGAAGGGGAGAGCGGCGCGCTCCTCGCAGCCTGCCTTTTTCAGCTGCTCTGCCAGAGAATCCTCGTCCACGCGGATGCCCATGGAGGAGAGCTCGAGCGAGTGACCGAGCACAGGATACCAGACGATGATATCGCCGTTCAGGTGCCAGTCGTCGTAGTCCGGCGCGCGTCCGTCGTGCGGCTCACCGTTCGAGAGCTTATCGCCGATATTCATGAGGAAGACCGCGCCTCGCTCCTCGGCGATGCGGTCCTCGCGCTCCTGACGGCTGAGGTCCGGCCAGCGGTCGAGCAGCTCCTGCGTGGTGACAAAGGAGATTTCCTTCGGCAGGATTTCCTCGATGTAATCATAGCGGATCGCCATGTATTTCTCCGTCTTTTTCAGCGCCTTGTAAATCTTGCGGACCGTCTCTTTGAGATAATCCGTGTTCCGGTCCTGCTTCAGTATAATTTTCTCCCAGTCCCACTGGTCGACGTAGATCGAATGAATATTGTCGGTATCCTCGTCGCGGCGGATCGCGTTCATGTCGGTGTAAAGCCCTTCGCCCACATGGAAGCCGTACTGCAGCAGCGCGTTGCGCTTCCACTTCGCGAGGGAGTGCACGATCTCGACAGGACGCTCATTCTGCTCGCGGATACCGAAGGTAACCGGGCGCTCGACGCCGTTCAGATTATCATTGAGACCGGACTCGGGCGCGACGAACAGCGGCGCGGAGACGCGCAGAAGATAGAGCTGCTCCGAGAGCGTCTGCTGGAAGAAATCCTTGACGGTCTTGATCGCGACCTGCGTGTCGTAGAGCGACAGTTCTGAGCGATAATTTTCAGGTATGTATAAATGTTCCATATGCCACCTCCATACTCCCGCCAGTATAGCATAAAAACATAAGGAATGTAAAGAAATCGGTTGACAAATCCGACCGAATGGCATAAGATAAACAGGAATCAAGAGAAACCGTTGAGAAAGAAGAGTAAGCTTTCACACAAGATCACAGAGAGCCGCAGATGGTGGGATTGCGGTATGGAGTGGATTGCTGAATGGGCTTTCGAGGGCAGCCTGAAATGCGAAGAGTAGGCGCTGCCGGGAACCTGACCCGTTATCAATAAGGAGCGCATGGCCGTGCGTGCAAAAGTGGACACAAGAGTCAAGTTGAGTGGTACCGCGATTATAACGATGATTATAACCGTCTCAGGATAAAACCTGGGGCGGTTTTGTTTTCGTACAGAGTTATACTATGCTCTGCATTTTCGAGCATGGCCTGACTCGCAGCGAAGACTAATCATAAAAAGCATTAAAGATGGAGGAAAAAGACATGAAAAAGAAAGCATTGAGTATCTTACTGGCAGCCGCCATGGCGGGCGCGCTTCTGACCGGGTGCGGCGGAAGCTCTTCATCCACATCGACCGAGGCGGAGGAAACCGCCGAGGAAGAGACCGCGGAAGAGGAGACAGAGGAAGCCGCTGAGGAAGAGGCGGCGGAGGAGACCGAAGGCGCGGTTTACAACATCGCGATTGTCAAGCAGATGGATCACGCGTCCCTCGATGAGATCGCGGAGGCGATCGAGGCGGAGCTGGACGTGATCGCCGAGGAGAACGGTGTGACGATCAACTATGAGACCTACTCCGGACAGGGCGAGCAGTCGGTGCTGACCCAGATCGGGACGCAGGTGATCTCCGAGGGCGTGGACGCGATCATCCCGATCGCGACGCTGGCGGCTCAGGTCATGGTGACCTGCGCGGAGGAGACTCAGACGCCGGTGATCTTCGCGGCGATCTCGGACCCGGAGGGCGCGGAGCTCACGGATATCGATTATCTGACCGGTACTTCCGACGCGCTGAACACCGAGTTCATCATGGATATGATGTTCGCGCAGAACGCGGATATTCAGAAGGTCGGCCTTCTGTACTCCTTGTCTGAGGACAATTCCACGACCCCGATCGCAGAGGCAAAGGCCTATCTTGACGCGGCGGGCATCGAGTATGTGGAGAAGACCGCCAATACAAACGACGAAGTCATCACCGCGGCCAGCGCGCTGATCGCGGAGGGCGTCGATACGATTTTCACGCCGACCGACAACGTGGTCATGGCTGCGGAGCTTGCGATCTATGAAAATCTGATCGAGGCCGGCATCCTTCACTATACGGGAGCGGATTCCTTCGTTCGCAACGGCGCTTTCGCGACCTGCGGCGTCAACTATACGGAGCTCGGCTATGAGACTGCGGACCTCGCCTATGAGGCCATTGTAAACGGCATGGTTGATATGGAAGATTACTATCTGATGGATGGCGGCATCATCACGGTCAATACTGAGACAGCCGAGGCCATCGGTGCGGATTACTCCGTATTCGCGGATATGGGTGAGCTTGTAGAGGTTATCACAACAGAGGATTAATATATGGTTTATGTGATTCAGACAGCCCTGGAGCTGGGCTTTATGTATGCGCTGGTGGCGATGGCGCTCTATCTGAGCTATCGTACGCTCGATATCGCGGACCTGACCACGGACAGCTGTTTCGTGCTCGGAGCTGCGGTGTCGGTGACGGTGGCGGCCACGGGTCATCCGTTTCTGGCGGTTGTCGCGGCGATGCTGGCCGGCGCCTGTGCCGGTTTTGTGACGGCATTTCTGCAGACCAGGCTTGGCGTGCCCTCGATTCTGGCCGGAATCGTCACCAATACCGGTCTCTATACGGTCAACCTGATGGTGATGGGCTGGAGCTCAAATGTCAGCCTGCTCAAGCAGGAGACGATGTTTACGCTGCTCAAGGCGACCGGGATCGGCGGCGGATGGTATAAGCTCCTGCTGGCTGCCTGTATCACGATTCTGGCGGCCATATTTCTCTACTGGTTCCTCGGGACGCGTCTGGGGCTCAGCATCCGGGCGACCGGCGACAATGCGGATATGGTGCGTGCTTCCTCGGTCAATCCGGTTATGACGATCACGATCGGACTCTGTATTTCGAACTCGCTGACCGCGCTCTCAGGAGCCGTCGTCGGACAGTATCAGAAGTCCGCGGATATCAACGGCGGTTCGAGCATCGTTGTCATTGGCCTGGCCTGCCTGATCATCGGTGAAACCGTGATGGGCAAGCGCTCCGTGCTCAAGGGTGTGATCGCCTCCATCGTCGGGAGCCTGATCTATCGCTTTATCTACGCGGTCATCCTGAAGACCGGCATTGTGCCGATCGAGTGCCTGAAGCTGGTGACGGCCATCGTCGTCGCGCTCGCGATTGCGGCGCCCTCGCTGAAGGAGTGGAGCGCGTTCCAGGGACGCAGGATGAAGGCGTCCCGGAAGGGAGGCGAGTGACATGCTCAGACTGGAAAAGATCAAAAAGACCTTTAATCCGGGTACGGTCAATGAAAAATGTGCGGTGCGGGACTTGAGCCTGCATCTGAAACCGGGCGATTTCGCGACGATCATCGGTTCGAACGGAGCCGGGAAGTCCACGATGCTGAACGCGATCGCGGGCAGCTTTTACGTGGACGAGGGCTCGGTGATTCTGGACGGGAAGGATATCACCTTTACGCCGGACTACAAGCGGAGCCGCGTGATCGGGCGGCTGTTCCAGGATCCCTTACGGGGAACTGCCCCGCATATGACGATTGAGGAAAATCTGGCGCTCGCCTACCTGCGCGCCTCGGACGGAAAGGCGCCCTTCAGCCGCATCTCGGCGAAGAATAAGGCCTTCTTCCGGGAAGAGCTCGCGCTTCTTGAGATGGGGCTCGAGGATCGGATGAAGCAGCCGGTCGGACTGCTCTCCGGCGGACAGCGGCAGGCGCTGACGCTGCTGATGGCGACGATGGTACCGCCGAAGATTCTGCTGCTCGACGAGCACACGGCGGCGCTCGACCCGGCCACTGCGGATATCGTGCTGGATCTGACGAAGAGAATTATCGCGCAGAACCATACGACCTGTCTGATGGTCACACATAATATGCAGCAGGCGCTGAGCATGGGCAATCGCACGATCATGATGGACGACGGAAAGATCGTCTTTGATGTGGAGGGCGAGGAACGGGCGCGTATGAGCGTCTCCGACCTGCTCGAAAAATTCCGCACGGGAGCCGGAAAAAATCTCGACAACGACCGGATCCTTCTCTCAATGGAATAAAGAAAAAGAAACGGACGGAACCGCATTTGACAGGCGGTTCCGTTTTTTTGCGCGTTTCCGGCAGAATAATCCGGAATACTGCCCGGTTCTGTCGACTCCACGCGAGAGGATCAGCGTTTCGACAACAGTGAATGACAGCTTATGCGCGGGCTTTTCCCTATAATGAATCCAGCACAAGTAAGAGGGCAGCAAGTGTATTATGAAGTATATGTAGATATCCTCTTTGCGGAAAATCTCTGGATGGATGCGGCAATTCTTCTGCTGACCGCTGGCTTTTTGCGTCTGCGGGTGCGGAAAAGGAGAATTGCGCTGGCCGCGTTTCTGGGATCTGTGGGAGCCTGCGCGCTGACCGTCTTTTCGGCCTACATAAACGGAATCGGATATTTTGCCGGGATGCTGGCGATCTGCGCGGTGATGGCCGTCGTCGCGTTTCCGGAACGCGGGAAATTCTGCGGCGCGTGTTTGGGCCTCTACCTGGAGGCTTTTCTCCTGAACGGTCTGCTCCGCTATCTCGCGCAGTTTCATCCGCTCTGCGGGCTCTGGACTGCGGCTGTCGGCACAGTGGCCTGTCTGCTGCTGTACGCGGCGCAGCGCCTGTTGAACCGGCAGAAAAGGCTGGCTGCGCTGAACTGCGAGGCGACGCTCATCTGCGGGGAGAGCCGGATCACGGTCACGGGTTTTTATGACACGGGGAATGGCCTTTACGATCCGATCAGCGGCCGCCCGGTCAGCATCCTCGCGCCGGAGCTCCTCGAAAGGCTGCTGACCGGGGCAGGCAGAGAATTGCCGTCGCGCATGATACCGTATCGCACCATCATGCAGAGCGGAGTCCTGAAGGCCTATCTGCTGGATTCCCTGGAGCTTCCGGACGCGGACGGCATCCGCGTCGTAAAGCAGCCCCTGATAGCCTGCATGCAGCAGGGCCGGAATTCCCGTCTTCTTATACTTCATCGAGACCTGCTTCCCCCGTAGAGGAGGCAAGCATGATATTCAAAGTGACAGTTCCGCGCCAGATTCAGCTTAAAGTAGCTCCGCGCCTGAAGACGATGCTTTTCGCGCGCAAAGGCGAAATCCATTATATCGGGGGATCGGAGATTCTCCCTCCACCGCTGAACGCCGAGGAAGAGGCCGCGGCGATCCTGGGTCTGGAAGGGGAGGAGAGCGAGGAGGCCAGGGCGCGCCTGATCGAGCACAACCTGCGGCTGGTCGTGTACATAGCGAAAAAATTTGAGAACACCGGCGTCGGTGTGGAGGATCTGATCTCGATCGGGACGATTGGCCTGATCAAGGCCATCAACACCTTTAACCGCAGTAAAAATATCAAGCTTGCAACCTACGCCTCACGCTGCATTGAAAATGAGATCCTGATGTATTTAAGGCGCAACAGCAAGCTGCGTATGGAGGTGTCGATCGATGAGCCGCTGAACGTGGACTGGGACGGAAACGAGCTGCTGCTCTCCGATATACTCGGCACGGACGCGGATATCATTTACCGCGATCTGGAAAACGAGGTCGAGCGGAGCCTGCTGCGCAAGGCGCTCTCCAGGCTGAATCAGCGCGAAAAGACGATCATCGAGCTGCGCTTCGGCCTGCGCCATCCGACCGGGCGCGAGATGACCCAGAAGGAGGTCGCGGACCGGCTCGGCATCTCACAGTCCTACATCTCGCGTCTGGAAAAGAAGATTATCGGACGGCTGCGAAAAGAAATTGTGAAATACGAATAAAATGATTTGTTTCACACTCCTGCATTAAGAGAACGATTTTGGGAAATCCTCTTTACTATAAAAGCCCCGGACGGCGGCTATGTGGACTGCTTGCTTGCAAGCAAGGACACATAGACATCGGCCGGGCTAGCCTGTATGAGCAAGTAGGGCGATAGCCCGGATTGCGAATACTGGCGGCGATTGCGAGAGCGCGTAAGCGCGGAGCAATCGGCTTTTATATTTAGTGCAGGAGGAGTGGAATGACATCAAACAAGGTGGAAATCTGCGGAGTCAACACAGCCAGACTCCCGCTTCTCACAAATGAAGAAAAGACAATGCTCTTTGAACGCATTCAGAAAGGAGATAAAGAGGCGAGAGAGCTGTACATCAGGGGGAATTTAAGGCTGGTTTTAAGCGTCATCAAGCGTTTTTCCTCCAGCAATGAGAACGCGGACGACCTCTTTCAGATCGGCTGCATCGGACTCATCAAGGCCATCGACAATTTCGACTGTACGATGGATGTGAAATTCAGTACCTACGCGGTGCCGATGATTGTCGGGGAAATCCGCAGATATTTAAGAGACAACAACAGCATCCGGGTCAGCCGTTCCCTCCGCGACATCGCCTACAAGGCGATCTACGCACGGGAAATGCTCTCCCGCGAGACTTCCGGAGAGCCCACGCTCGAACAGATTTCCGAAGCGATCGACGTGCCGAAGGAGGATATCGTCTATGCCCTCGACGCGATCCAGAGCCCGATCAGTCTCTACGATCCCGTCTATACTGAGGGCGGCGACACGCTCTACGTCATGGATCAGATCAGTGACCGCAAAAATAAAGAGGAAAACTGGGTGCGGGATCTGTCGCTCTCCGAGGCCATGAAAAAACTGACTCCCCGGGAAAACCATATCATCAACCTGCGCTTCTTCGAGGGGCGCACGCAGATGGAGGTTGCCGAGGAGATTCACATCTCACAGGCGCAGGTCAGCCGTCTTGAGAAAAACGCGCTGAAGACCATGCGAAACTATCTGAGCTAGCGCCAGATTTTTCTTGGCGCGAGCGCTTCCTCTTCGTGAATTTCGACGAGAATAATGTCCGGCCCGATCTGGCAGATGCATTTCCATGGAATGATATATTCCTGGTCAGGGCTTAAAAATCCCAGCAGCCGGTTCGGCCCGGGCACGACAATCGCGCAGACCGCGCCGGTCTTTTCATCAAATACGAGATCACTCACACGTCCGAGCCGCTTGCAGTCGCAGCGGTTGACGATATCCTTTTCCTTCAGTTCACAAAAACGCATACAGCCGCACTTCCTTTTTATTTTCAGTCTATGAATAAAACCGGCTTTGATTGACAGCCGGGCGACTCCTGGTTTATACTGAAAAACGGCAGAAGAAAGGGAGGTAAGGGTAAGATGAAGTGTCCATACTGCGGGAAGGACAATACGCGGGTGATCGATTCGAGACCGGCGGATGACGGCGATTCTATCCGGCGCAGACGGGAGTGCGACGAGTGCCACAAGCGTTTTACGACCTATGAGAAGGTAGAACTGATCCCGATCATGGTCATTAAGAAGGACAATAACCGCGAGACCTACGACCGCTCGAAGATCGAGGGCGGCGTGTTCCGCGCCTGCCACAAGCGCCCGATCTCCACGGCGCAGGTGGAGGCCATGATTGACGAGGTGGAGGCGGCTGTCTTTTCCAGGGAGGAGCGGGAGGTCTCGAGCCGTGAGATCGGAGAGCTGGTCATGGAAAAGCTCCGGGATCTCGATTCCGTGGCCTATGTCCGTTTCGCATCGGTCTACCGGGAATTCAAGGACGTCAATACATTTATGAAGGAACTGGAGAAGATATTAAAATAGTGATGCGGAACCTGATACTGATTGGATTTATGGGTGCCGGCAAGACGAGCGTGGGGAAATATCTGGCGCGGAATGCCGGTATGGCTTTTGTCGACACGGATGAGCGGATCGTGGCGGAGCAGGGAATGGAGATATCCGCCATCTTCGAAAAATATGGAGAGCCGTATTTTCGCGATCTGGAGACCGGTCTTCTGGAGCGGATGCAGACGGACATGGAAGACTCCGTGGTCTCCGTGGGCGGCGGGATGCCGGTGCGGGAGCAGAACAGGGAGCTGCTGCGAAGTCTCGGCTGCGTGATCTATCTGCAGGCGACGAAAGCGACGATTCTCGGTCGCGTGCAGAACGACGGGACGCGCCCGATGCTGCGCGGCGAAGACCTGGAGGCGCGTGTGGAGAGGCTGATGCGCGAGCGGGAGGCGCTTTACCGGGAGGCGGCGCATCTTGTGATACATACGGACGGACGGGATATCCCGGAGGTGGCGCGCACGGTTCTTTCAGAGGCGCGCAAATTCGGGTATTGAAAAAAGACGGAAACTATTATAAGATAGTAAGAAGTAGGGGAGTGTGAGAATCCCCCGTAACATAAGGAGGACGATTGAATGATTTTTGCAGGAGATTTTAAGAACGGCGTGACGCTGGAGATCGAAGGAAACGTATATCAGATTCTTGAGTTCCAGCATGTGAAGCCCGGAAAGGGCGCGGCGTTTGTACGGGCGAAGCTTAAGAACATCATCAACGGCGGCGTTGTCGAGAAGACCTTCCGCCCGACCGAGAAGTTCCCGCTGGCCCATATTGACCGTGTGGACATGCAGTATCTCTACAGCGACGGTGATCTCTATCACTTCATGAACGTGGAGAATTACGACCAGATCGCGCTGAACAGCGACGATATCGGCGATGCGCTGAAGTTCGTCAAGGAGAACGAGATGGTGAAGATCTGTTCCTACAAGGGGAACGTGTTCGCGGTTGAGCCGCCGCTGTTTGTGGAGCTCGAGGTCACGGAGACCGAGCCGGGCTTCAAGGGCGACACCGCTACCGGCGCATCCAAGCCCGCGACCGTTGAGACCGGCGCGACAGTCATGGTTCCGCTGTTTGTGGAGCGTGGCACGGTGATCAAGATCGACACGAGGACCGGGGAGTATCTGTCCCGCGTATAAGGAGAAAGATGTGTATACTGCCCCCACAGGCGGACTTTTCGGGAGTCGCCCGCGGGGGCAGTTTTCATAAGGCAGGAGCAGGGGATGGATAAGGAACTGTACCGGATATTCAGCAGCATTTCCGAGGAGGAGCAGGCGATTCTGGACGGAAATCAGGAAGTGCAGCGGCAGATTTACACGAATGAAAAAGAATTTATCGTCGACAGCCGCAAGCTTCTCGAGAAGGGAAAGCTGATCATGGCGCGGCATCACACCCGTTTCATCCATTTTCCCAGGCATCGCCATAATTATGTGGAGATCATCTACATGTATCACGGCACGACGACGCATATTCTGGGAAACGGGGAGCGCATCACGCTGGAACAGGGAGATCTGCTCTTCCTCAACCAGAACGCGGAGCATGAGATTCTTCCCGCGGGGCGGGAGGATATCGCCGTCAATTTCATCGTGCAGCCGGAATTCTTTGACACCGCCTTCCGTATGCAGGAGGATGAAAATCTGCTCTGGGATTTTCTGGTCAATATTCTGACCGGGGGCCGGGAGCAGGCGCTCTATCTCTACTTCAACGCGAAGGATGAGCTGCCGGTGCAGAATCTCATGGAAAATATGCTCTGGTCCATGGCGCATCAGCAGGTCAACCGCAGAAATATCGACCAGATTACGATGGGGCTCCTCTTTCTGCATCTGGTGAATCTGAACGACCGCATCCGCTATGGCTCCGGCAATCCCTATGAGCAGGAGTGCATGGCGCGAATCCTCTCTTATATCGAGACGAACTACCGCACGGCGACGCTGGAGGAGCTCTGCCGGGAGCTGCGGCAGACGTCCTCCGGGCTCAGCAAGTTCATCCGCCTCCATTCCGGCTCAACCTTCAAGGAACTGCTGCTCACAAAGCGGCTGAACCAGTCGGCTTTCCTGCTCACGAGGACGCGGCTCCCAGTGGTGGAGATCATCAACGCGGTGGGCTACGAAAATACCAGTTATTTTCACAGCGTCTTTCGAAAACGATTCGGCATGACGCCGAAGGAATACCGGGAGGCCGCCGGGAACGGAAAAGGAAAATAAGAACGTTGTTTAAAAAAAACAGCGTTCTTATTTTTTTTTGCCCTTTTTGAAATAATCGGAGCAGAGAAGGAGGGTTTTACATATGAGTCAGTACTATCTGGCGGTGGACATCGGCGCGTCGAGCGGACGGCATATCCTGGGCCGGGTCGAGGACGGAAAACTCCGGCTGGAGGAGGTCTACCGCTTCGAAAATGGCATGAAGGAGAGAAATGGGCATCTGTGCTGGGATACAGAGCACTTGTTTGCCTCGATTCTGGAGGGCATGCGCCGTTGTAAGGAGCTGGGGAAGATCCCGGTTTCCATGGGAATCGATACTTGGGGCGTCGATTTCGTGCTGCTCGACGGTGAGGATCGTCTGATCGGGGACACGGTCGGCTATCGCGATCATCGGACGGACGGCATGGATGAAAAGGTATCGGAGTATATCTCGCCCGAGGAGCTCTATGAGCGCACGGGGATTCAGAAACAGATTTTCAACACCATCTATCAGCTGATGGCGATCAGGGAGCAGGCGCCGGAGCAGCTCGCGAAGGCAGAAAGCCTGCTGATGATGCCGGACTATTTTCATTATCTTCTCACCGGAAAGAAAGCCAATGAGTACACCGAGGCGACGACGGGGCAGCTCGTCAGCCCGCACACCAGGGACTGGGACCGCGAGCTGATCCGCATGCTCGGCTACCCGGAGCATATTTTCCAGAATCTGATCGACGCGGGTACGGTGCTCGCGAGTCTTTCGCCGGAGGTGCAGGCACAGGTTGGCTTCGATTGCGAGGTGACGCTCCCGGCCACGCATGACACCGGTTCGGCGGTGTTGGCGGTGCCGGCGCTTGAGGATGATTTCCTCTATATCAGCTCCGGCACCTGGTCGCTGATGGGGACGGAGCGGCGCGAGCCGGACTGCAGCCTTGCGAGCATGCGGGCGAACTTCACGAACGAGGGCGGCATCGAATACCGCGTCCGCTATCTGAAAAATATCATGGGCCTGTGGATGATTCAGTCGATCCGTCATGAACTGGACGACCGCTACAGCTTCGCGCAGCTCTGTGATCTGGCGGAAGAGGCGAAGGATTTCCCGTCCCGCGTGGATGTGAACGATATCCGTTTCCTTTCGCCGGACAATATGACGGAGGCGGTACAGGGATACTGCCGGGAGCAGGGTGATCCCGTGCCGCAGACGCCTGGAGAGCTCGCCACGGTCGTCTACCAGAGTCTTGCGGACTGCTACGCGCAGACGGCGAAGGAGATCGAACAGCTGACCGGAAAGACCTACACCTGCATCCATATCGTAGGCGGCGGCGCAAACGCCGCGTATCTGAACCAGCTCACGGCGGACCGCTCCGGAAAAACAGTCTACGCAGGGCCGACGGAGGGGACGGCGATTGGCAACCTGGCCGCGCAGATGCTGGCGCAGGAGGTGTTCTGGACGGTGGATGAGGCGAGAGAGTGCATTTTCCATTCTTTCCCGATAAAGAAATACAGTAGCCGTTCAGAACAGTAGGCCACAGACCGCCTTCTTTGAAGGCTGTATTTCAGTGCTGTTCTGAACTGTTGCAAAAAAATATGAACCAACAGGAGGAAATGTCAGATGAACTTAAAAGAACTGGTAAGCATGTCAAACCGCTACGGCAGCAATCCGGACTATGTGCTGGCCGGGGGCGGCAATACCTCCGTGAAGGACGGTGACACGATGTATGTGAAATGCTCCGGCACCTGCCTCGCGGATATCGGGGAGAGCGGTTTCGTGGCGATGAGCATCGGAAAGCTGCGCGGCCTGATGGAGAAGGAGTACCCCGCGGGAGATAAGGAGCGGGAAGCCGCGTTCCTCGCGGACGTGATGGAAGCGCGGACCGATGCGGATCTGTCGAAACGCCCCAGCGTGGAGGCGCTGCTCCACAGCCTGTTCCCGCAGAAATATGTGCTGCATGTCCATCCGGCGCTGATCAACGGCCTGACCTGCTCGCAGGGGGCGGGCGAAAAGGCGCGTGAGCTGCTCGGCGATACGATGCTGTGGATCCCGCTCTGTCGTCCGGGCTATACGCTTGGAAAGATCTGCTTTGACGCCATGGCGGAATATGAGAAGGCGCAGGGCAAAAAGATTCAGATCCTGCTGCTGCAGAATCACGGCATCTTTGTGGCCGGTGATACGGTGGAGGAGATCGACGCGCTGTTCGCCTCCGTGGAGAAGGCGCTGGCCGCGGTCGTACAGCGGAAAGCGGATTTGACCGCTCCGGACGCGAAAACGATGAAACAGCTTGAGGCGGCGGCCGCAGCGCTGAGTAAAGAGCTGGGGGCGACGGTGGAGCCGAACGCGGTGAAGGAGGCCTCCGCTTTCGCGGCGAGCCGGGAGGCGGCGAAGCCGCTGCTTTTCCCCTTTACGCCGGATCATATCGTCTACAGCGGGGCCTGGCCGCTGTTCCTCGATGCGGTAGAAGGTGCCGCGGATAAGCGGAAGGTCTTTGAGGAGGAGAACGGCTTCACGCCGAAGCTGATTCTGCTGCGCGGCGTGGGCGTATTCGTGATGGCGGACTCTGAGGCGGCAAGAGAGAAGGCGAAGCTTTTGAGCCGCGACGCCATGAAGGTGGCGGTCTATGCGGAGAGCTTTGGCGGCGCGCTGCCGATGACGGAGGAGCTGACGGATTTCATCCTGCACTGGGAGGCAGAGTCCTACCGCAGCAAGCAGGGCTGAGCATGGTCACAATATAATGAGTGGAGAGAGGCGGCGGAAAGCTGCCCGCATGAGAAATAAGGAGGACAGGTATATGTTAATAGAGACAAAAGCAAGAGTCGGCGTTTTTTCGATCGCGCTGGGCGCGTATCTGCCGCAGTTTCCGCAGCTGGTGCCGGAGTTTGAAGCGCAGTATGCGGCTTTCAAGAAGACGCTGCCGGACACGGTGGAGATCATCGACGGCGGCCTGGTGACGACGAAGGAAAAGTCGGTGGAGGCGGGAAATAAGTTCCGTGCGGCGGACGTTGACCTGGTATTTCTGCAGCTTCTGACCTACGCGACTTCCTATAATATGCTGCCGGCGGTGAAGGATCTCGATGTGCCGGTGGTGCTGGTCAATGTGCAGAAGCTCAAGGCGCTCGATTACAAACACACGGACATTGCCTCCTGGCTCGGCGAGGGCTACGCCTGCGGCGCGGTTGGGGAGATGGTAGCGGACCTGGAGCGCTTCGGAAAGCGGCACGCGGTCATCACGGGCGTTGTCGAGGGCGGAGACCCAGGCGTGCAGGCCGAGATCGAGGACTGGTGCAAGGCCGCGCAGACGCGGCGCAGGTTCCGCGACCTCAATATCGCGCAGATCGGACGGCCCTATCCGGGCATGCTCGACCTCTATATTGATGAGACGAACCTTTACAGGAGAATGAATCTCTATACGAAACAGTTTGACTGGGAGCGGATGTGGATCATCGCGGACGATATCACCGATGAGGAAGCCATTCGCGCGAAGGCACAGGACATCCTTGACACCTTTGATATCGAGGGCGGCGGTACGATTGAGAAGGTGTGGGATATGGCGAAGTACGTCGTCGCCTTCGAGCAGTGGTGCAAGGATGAGCAGCTCGGCCTGATCGCCTCGCACTACGACGGTCTGGCGACCGGAAAGGCGGGTGTGCTCGACAGCATGCTGATCCCGGCCTTCTCCATGCTGATCAAGCAGGGCGTCGCCTGCGCAGTGGAAGGCGATATCAAGGTCGCGATGGCGATGAGCATCCTGAAGACCATCTCCGGCACCGGACAGCTCGCGGAGATGTACTCGATCGATTTTAACGACGATATCGCGATCATTGGCCACAGCGGGTCCGGCGATGCGGATATCTCCGACAGGAAGCCGACGATGAAGATTGTCGAGGTGTTCCACGGCAAGACCGGCGGCGGCTACCTCACGCAGTTCTATCCCTATACCGGGCCGGTCACCTACCTTGCGATCACGCAGGACGGTGACGGACATTTCAAATTTGTCGTGGCGGAGGGTGTGAACGAGGAGGGCGAGATCCTCTCCTTCGGCGATACGAACATGCGGACCCGCTTCACCTGCGGCGCGCGCGAGTTCGTCAACCGCTGGAGCGAGTGCGGACCGACGCACCACTTTGCGGCGGCGACGGGCAGGCATATCGACACAATCCTCAAGGTCGCGAAGATTTTTAACGTGCCGGTGGATATTGTCACCAGATAGGAAATCAGAAACTTAATGAGGAAGGGCGGGGAGCCGGATCTGCGTATTCGTTCCCTGCCCTTCCTGACTTTCGTAGGACAGGCCGTAGCGCTCGCCGTACAAAAGCTGCAGCCGGGCATGGGTGTTATAGATACCGATATTGCTGCCGCCGCCGGTCGGTTTCCGTTCTCCGGAAAGAATAGAGGCGATCTGCTCGGGGCTCATGCCAACGCCGTCGTCCGAGATCAGCAGGACCAGGTCGTCGCCTTCCAGCCATCCGGTGATCAGAACCGTGCCGGATTTTTCCGGCTTCTCCATCAGACCGTGCTGGATACAGTTCTCCACGATCGGCTGCAGCGTCAGCCGGGGAATCTCGTAATCCGCCAGCGTGTCGGGGACGTCGACGACGAAGTTGATCCGGTTTTCGTAGCGCATATTCTGGAGCTGTACGTAGAGAGAGACATGCTCCAGCTCCTCCGCGATGCTTCCGCGTATATCCTTTCGGCTCAAGGTCAGCTTATAGAAGCGGGAGAGCGCCTGGACGGCCTGCGTCACTTCTTTTCGCTTGCCGATCTGGGCGAGCCAGTTGATCATGTCGAGCGTATTGTACAGAAAATGCGGGTTGATCTGCGACTGCAGGGCGTTGAATTCCTTTAATTTCAGAGCCTCCGCGTTTTCCAGCTGCTCGTCCAGCAGCTGGTTGATCTCGTCGGACATATAGTTGTAGGTTTCGACCAGATCGCCGATCTCGTCCTGTGCGTGCTTTGGCGACTCGAAACGCTCCGGGCGGTCATTGTGGATGCTGTGCATCTTTTCACTCAGAGCCGTGATCCGAAGAGAGATCGAGCGGGAGAGAAAGATAGAGATGGCAAAGGCGAGCAGGAAGAACGCGATGTACAGGACAATAAACTGGAGAACCAGACTTCGCCCCTTCTGCACCAGGCTGGTGGAGGACAGGATCGAGACCAGATGCCAGTCCGTATCGGGGATGGAGTAGTAGCCCACATAGATATTGTCGCTTAAGTAGGCGCGCGTCGTATAGATATTGACGCCGCCGACGAGTTCGCTCAAAGCGTCATTGGACATGTAGTAAGCGCCGGAAAGAGAAGCGTCGGAGGTGGAGACGACGACGTCGCGTTCATTTAAGATATAGTAGGCGCTGTTGTCCGTGGTCGCGTTCGCACTTAAGATTGAGGCAAGCTTATCCTGCGAGAAATAGACCGCCAGATAGACTTCGCCCTCCACGCCAGAGTAGACCTGAGTGATATAGGCGAGATCTCCGCGCGTCGTTTCCTCCGCGACGGAGAGATAGAGGGCGGGGCAGAGCAGCGAGGAAAGATTGCGGGAACTGAAAATGCCGTACCAGTAGGTACCGGTCACCTCCGAGAGCGAAGAAAAAAGGGAAGAGCGTGCGTCCCCGTCGACCAGGAAGGAGAGCGAGTCGTCCACATAGAAGCGGATATCTGTGATGAGCGCGCTTTCCCGGAGATCCTCTGCCTGTGCGATCAGCGTGTTGATCTGCCGCTGCGTCATCTCCTCACTTAGCTGATAGGAATATTCGGGAAAAAGCCAGTTTGCGGCGCTGCTGTCCTCTATGGAGGAGGCGGCCTCCATCACCTCCTCGAGCGTTTCCTCGATAGAGCCTGCGGTCTGTCCGGCGAGGGACTGCTCCTCCAGAATCGTGTCCGATACGATGGAGTCGTAGAAATTATTGTACACAAAAAAGGACAGCACGATCGTAGGAAGGAAAATCAGCAGTCCATGAGAGATCAGCAGCTTATACAGAAGCCGTATATCATATAGGTATTTGTCCCGGATATGTAAAATAAACTGCTTCATGCCATGAGCTTCTCCCTGTAGTCGGTCGGAGTGAGGCCGGTCACCTTTTTAAAGCTTTTGCTGAAATAGCCGCCGTCCAGATAGCCGATGCGCGCGGAGATGTCAGCGACGCGGATACGCGGGTCCTGCAGAAGCTGCCGGGCTTTTTCCATGCGGTACTCGGTCAGATACTGATTCAGCGTCTTGCCGGTTTCGGATTTGAACACGGTGCAGGCGTAGGCGACGGAGAGGCAGGCGTATTCGCTGATGCTCTTGACAGAGAGGCCGGGGTCTGCATAGTTCTTGAAAATGTATTCCTTCATCAGGCTGACTGGCCCGCTCTCCTGCATGGAGTTTGCCGCGGCCGTGCTCAGCTGCAGGAGTTCGGCCATCAGCATTTCGTGCAGCTCCTTTAAAGTATTGCAGGAAAGAATGCGGTCCCAGACCGGCGCGGGGCTCTCCTGGCAGGAAATCAGCTGGACGCGGTAGGCGTCTTCCATGGAGATAAAGAGCTTGAAGTAGAGATCCTTGACAGCGCTGGCGAGAAGCGAGCGGGATTTTCGGAGATAGGTAAAAAGTGAGGTTGCAATCTGCGAGGCGCCCTCGCTGTCCCTGCGGGAAATCAGCTCATGAAAGCGCGTATAGGACTGCTCAATATAGCCGTTGTCCGCGGCGGACGCGTCCTGCTCGGTCAGGATGCTGTTGTAATCGCAGAAAAAGCTGCCCTGCATCAGGACCGCAGCCTGATTGTAGGATTCATAGATGCGGCTGACGCCGGTGACGGAGGGGCCTGTCGCCAGAAAGAGAGAGCAGAGCGGCGTGAGCTGTTCGCGCAGACTGTCCGCGAGCCTTGCGACGAAGCTCCGGTCTTTGATCGCGTCTCCAAACAGGCAGATCACGATCGAAGAATCATACTTCAGCGCGCTGATACAGTCGCAGCCTCTCCCCTGACAGAACTTCCGCAGCTGTGCAAGAGCGGCGTCCAGTCCATCATCCTCCGCGCTTCCGAAAGCAGGGAGCGTGGTGAGCAGAAATACGCAGAAACAGGTTCCGGCGCTGAAGGGCAGCTTCAGCTCCCGGATCAGCTCCATGATCTGCTCCTGATTCGTGCCGATCGGCCTGGTCAGCGCCAGCGTGAGCTGGGAAGCCTTCTCCTGATGGCGGAGATATTCGGAATACTGATTGCGTTCCATCATCTCGTGGAAGCGAACCGCCTCCGTGACGGCGCGGACGACTTCTTCATGGTTGATAGGCTTCTCCACGTAGCTCACTGCCTTGAGGCGGATTGCCGCGCGCAGATAGTCCTTGTCGGAATAACCGCTCATGAAAATAATACTGGTATTCGGAAGAAAAGACCGAAGCCGGTCCGCAAAGGAGATGCCGTCCATACGCGGCATGCGGATATCGGTCATCACGATCTCCGGGGAATGCTTTCTGGCAAGTTCGAGTCCCTGCAGCCCGTCCTCCGCTTCAAGCACCTGGTGGATCTGCAGAGATTTCCAGTCAATGCTGCCCAGCAGGCCTCTTCTTGTGATTACTTCGTCGTCGATCAGCAGCAGCTTCATGCCAAACATCCCCCTTTGGTTCCCATTTTAGACAATCAGAAATGTAAAGTCAATGAGAAATGGAACTATTCAGAACAGCAGGCCACAGACCGCCTTCTTCGAAGGCTATATGCCGCTTGCGCGTCATATGTCTGAGGCTTGATGGGCGTTCCGCCCATCCTGAAATGAAAATACAGCCTTTAGCAGGTAAACCTGCACAGTCTGTCTTTCCATTTCGATGCTGTTCTGAACTGTTACAAGAAATGCGTGGTTGTGAGAGGCAGGGAAAAATGCTATACTGAAACGAAAGCAGGAGGAAAGTTTGAAACTGAGAGGTAGCGGGTAAAGAAAAACAAGAAGGCATTACAAAC
>JAJBTX010000063.1 GCA_020860645.1 Lachnospiraceae bacterium
AGTAATAAATCATCAAAAACTATATTAATTATGGAGGTAACACAACAACGATGAACACTTAAAGAACTTCACCGAGCGGAAGCAGCGGGTTGACACAGCCGTCGCACTTGGGACGCCGGATCGCGTACCTTTCGTTCCTCTGTTCAACGCCTATTTACTGAGTTCCAACGGAGCCTGCTATAAAGATGCCCTTTATGATCAGGAAAAAGCAGCAGACGCCGCCATAAAATTTTATAAGGAACACCCGCTGTGTGACATGCACACGCTCGTCGGATGTTTCAGTGGAAAAGCGCAGGAACTCGCCGACAATCAGATTCTGGACTGGCCCGGCAAGCCTGGTACCAAAGTACCTGATCACAGCATCTACCAGGTCCTGGAACGGGAGTATATGACGCAGGAAGAGTATCCGGAGCTGCTGAATGATCTGACAGGTTTTATGCTCCACAAATACATTCCACGGATGTATCCAAACCTGAAAGCATTATCTCACATAAACTTTCTGCCCGTCAATATGCTGTTTACCAGTTACGCAATTCCCTGTCTCTGCGACCAGGAGATTCTGGAAACGTATCGTCTGCTCTCGGAAATTGCTGCAGAAGATGCAAAGGCGAATGCAGCCTTTGCCAGATACAATCAGGAAGTTACTGATTTCGGAGTCCCGGGTATGTGTACCGGTATGTCGGAAGCTCCATATGACATTCTGGGCGACTATTTCCGCGGAACCATGGGACTCTTTGAAGATCTGACAGACGAGGATATGCAGGAATACATGGAGCAGGCATGTAATATGTTCGCAGATCAGCAGATTCAGGCATTGCAGTATTACAAATATGTCGATTTCCCGGTGCGTCAGGTATTCTTCCCGCTGCACAAAGGTGTGGATGGCTTTATGAATGCAGAGCAGTATGAGCGCCTATACTGGAAACCATTAAAGAAAATCATAATGGCTCTGATTGATATGAATGTGACGCCGTTTATCTTCTGTGAAGGAAGCTATAAATCCCGTCTGGAACAGCTGACAGATGTTCCGAAGGGAAAGGTTATCTACCTTTTTGAGAATGTAGACATGAAAGAAGCCAAGCGAATTTTCGAAGGCAAGGCATGTATCATGGGAAATCTTCCGATCTCTATGTTAACCTACGCCAAAAAGGAAGATGTCGTCACCGCCACCAGAAAACTTCTGGACGACTGTATGCCTGGTGGTGGCTACATCTTCAGCTTTGGTGGCGAAGTGGACGACGCATTGCCGGAGAATGTAGACGCGGTATTTGAGACTATCGAAAAGTACGGAAAATATTAGGCCTCAGCTGTAAACAAAGGGCTTCGGGGTAATTCCTCAACTCCGGAGCCCATTTTCATATTCATAAAGAACCATACCTCAGCCAAAAACCTCAGATCGCCGCGAGCGCGACGAGGCAGCACAGCGCCGTCACGATCGAAAATACTGTCACGACCCGCGTCTCCGACCAGCCGCATTTTTCAAAATGATGGTGAATCGGCGCCATCTTAAAGATGCGCTTTCCGTGCGTCAGCTTAAAATAGCTGACCTGCAGGATGACCGAGAGCACCTCGATCAGATAAATGAAGCCCACCAGCGGCAGAAAGAGCGGCATTTTCAGAAGATAGGCCGTCGAGGCCACGAAGCCGCCCAGCGCGAGCGAGCCGGTGTCTCCCATGAAGACGCTTGCCGGATAGACATTGAACAGCAGAAAGCCGAGCAGTCCGCCCGTCACCGCGCAGGTCACCGGGGCGATGCCCGCCTCCGTACCGATCGCCACGACCGTAAAGAACACCGCCACCATGATCGTGACGCTCGAAGCCAGACCGTCGAGGCCGTCGGTGAAATTCGTTCCGTTGACCGTCCCGATCACCACGAAGAAGAGAAGCGGCACGGCGAGCCATCCGATCTCCAGATACTTCCCGCCGCTGAAGGGAATCAGCATCTCAAGTCCCACGTCCGATATTTTCACCATGTACCAGGCGAAAACGGCCGTCACCGCGATCTGCAGCGCCATCTTCTGTCCCGGCAGCAGCCCGTCGGAGCGGTGCAGCACGACCTTCAGATAATCGTCCAGAAAGCCGATAATCCCAAAGCCCACCGTCATGAACAGGATCGGAACGATCTTCGGGTAGCGCCCCACATAGATGAGCGACGTGACGAGCACGGCCAGCAGAAAGATCAGCCCGCCCATCGTCGGCGTGCCGTTCTTTTTCAGGTGCGTCTCCGGTCCGTCCAGACGTTCGGTCTGCCCGACCTTCAGCCTGCGCAGCACCGGAATGATCAGCGGCCCGGCGGCCGCGCTGATCGCAAAGGAAATCAATACCGGGAGGATCACATCTGCATGTAACATTATTCCTATACCTCCATCACAAATTCAAAAATTTTTTAAAAAAGGGGCTTTACAATCTGATTCACATCGGATATAATAAACTCCGTTGTCAAGCACAACATAAGCTTCCGTGGCTCAGCTGGTAGAGCGACGCACTCGTAATGCGTAGGTCAGCGGTTCGAATCCGCTCGGAAGCTTTTTTATTTGCCTTCTTTCGATCATACTTCTTTTCATCCCCAAATATACTGCCTGCATCTTATAAAACGGGGCGATCTTCCGACCGCCCTGTCGTTGTCCACTTTATTTCTTTGTGATGTAGCCCTTCGCCTTCAGCGCCTCCGCGCAAAGCACCGCGCCGCCTGCTGCGCCGCGCACCGTGTTGTGCGAGAGTCCGACGAATTTCCAGTCATAGATCGTATCCTCACGCAGGCGTCCTACGGATACGCCCATGCCATTCTCATAGTCGACGTCAAGCCGCACCTGCGGGCGATCGCACTCCTCCATGTAGCGGATAAACTGCTTCGGCGCGCTTGGAAACCCCTCCTCCTGCGGAAAACCGCGGAAATTCACGAGCCGGTCGATCAGCTCCTCCTTCGTCGGCTTTTTGCGGAATTTTACAAACACTGCGGCAGTATGACCGTTCAGCACCGGGACACGGATGCACTGGCAGGTGATCTTCGGCTCCTCGGCCTTCACGATCACGCCGTTCTCCACATGACCCCAGATGCGCAGCGGCTCCTGCTCGGACTTTTTCTCCTCGCCGCCGATATACGGGATAATATTCTCGACCATCTCCGGCCATTCCTTAAAGGTCTTGCCCGCCCCGGAAATCGCCTGGTAGGTCGTCGCCACGACCTCGTAGGGCTCGAACTCCTTCCAGGCCGTCAGCGCAGGCGTATAGCTCTGAATCGAGCAGTTCGGCTTCACGGCAATAAAACCGCGCTGCGTGCCGAGGCGCTGCTTCTGGGACGCGATCACCTCAAAGTGCTCCGGATTGATCTCCGGCACGACCATCGGCACATCGGGCGTCCAGCGGTGCGCGCTGTTGTTCGACACGACCGGCGTCTCCGTCTTCGCATAGGATTCCTCGATCGCGCGGATCTCCGCCTTCGACATGTCGACTGCGCTGAACACGAAGTCGACGGAGGACGCGACGCGCTCGACCTCATTGACATTCATAACGGTAATGTTCTTCACCGCCTCCGGCATCGGCGTCGACATCTTCCAGCGGCCGCCGACCGCCTCCTCGTAGCTCTTCCCCGCGGAGCGCGGGCTGGCCGCGATCGTCACGACCTCGAACCACGGATGATTCTCCAAAAGAGAAATAAATCTCTGTCCCACCATCCCGGTGCCTCCCAGGATGCCGACTTTCAGCTTCTCACTCATTTTCCTGTTCTCCTTCCAGATATCCCCTGTATTTTTTTATTACATCCTCCATCGCCCCGCGGCCCGGCGCACCCACCGTCAGGCGGCGGTTCACGCAGGTCTCCATCGCGATGGCCTCGTAAATATCTTCCTCAAAAGCCGGACTCTCCTCACGATACTCCGCAAGCGAAAGCTCGTCAAGAGACTTTCCCTCCTCGATGCATCTGAGCACCAGCCGTCCGACGATGCCGTGCGCGTCGCGGAAAGGCACGCCGTGGTTCACGAGATAGTCCGCCGCGTCCGTCGCGTTCGTGAATCCCTTCTCCGCGCTCTTCCTCATCCGGTCCTTGTGGAAGCTTAAAGTATCCAGCATACCGGTGAACAGCGCGATACAGCCCTTCGTCGTGTCGATCGCGTCGAAGACCAGCTCCTTGTCCTCCTGCATGTCCTTATTATAGGCGAGCGGAATGCCCTTCATCGTCGTCAGCAGCGACATCAGCGCCCCGTAGACTCTGCCCGTCTTGCCGCGCACGAGCTCCGCAATGTCCGGATTTTTCTTCTGCGGCATGATCGAGCTGCCGGTGCTGTAGCCGTCGTCGATCTCGACGAACTGGTATTCATTGCTGTTCCAGAGGATCATTTCCTCGCAGAAACGGCTCAGGTGCATCATAATCGTGGACATGGCCGAGAGATACTCGATCAGGTAATCCCGGTCGGACACCGCGTCCATGCTGTTCAGCATCGGTCCGTAGAAGCCGAGCAGCTCCGCCGTGTAATCGCGGTCGAGCGGATAGGTCGTCCCCGCGAGCGCCCCCGCGCCGAGCGGGCAGTAATTCATGCGCTCCCGGATGTCGTGCAGCCGCGAGCGGTCCCGCTTAAACATCTCAAAGTACGCGCCCATATGATGGGCCAGCGTGATCGGCTGCGCCTTCTGCAGATGGGTGAAGCCCGGCATGATCGTCTCCGTATTCTCCTCCATTATCCGCAGCAGTACCTTCAGCAGCTCTTTCAGCAGCCCGTCCGTCTCCTTCAGCTCGTCGCGCGTGTAAAGGCGCATGTCCAGGGCGACCTGATCATTGCGACTCCTGCCGGTGTGCAGCTTCTTTCCCGCCTCACCGATGCGCGCGGTCAGATTCGCCTCCACAAAGCTGTGGACATCCTCATACTCTTCCGTGATCGCGAGTGCGCCGGACTCCACGTCCGTGAGAATTCCCCGAAGGCCACTGAGAATCTGGTCCCGCTCGTCCTCCGTAAGCACGCCCTGCTTCGCCAGCATCCGCACATGAGCCATACTGCCCTCGATGTCCTGCCTTAAAAATCTCTGATCAAACGAGATGGACGCGTTAAAGCGATAGACGAGTTCGTCCGTCTTCTTTGTAAAACGTCCTCCCCATAGCTGTGCCATGAAGCGTTCCTCTCCTTCCTTACTGACAATGGACATAGTTTACCACAAAAAAAAAGCAGATACAAGCGCCAAAAACGCCGACGTAAGGTCGGCGTTCCTGGACATATGGGATTCAACTTAAAATAGATGTAGGCTTATGAATTTTTATCCTTCTGAATGATGTAATAAGGAAGCGCTACCACGCAGATACCGCCCACCATATTTCCGAGCGTCACCCAGAGAAGGTTGCTGACGTAACCGGCAATGGACAGGCCCTCGACTCCGCTCGGGTTCAGAAGACCGACCGCCATCACGCTCATATTCGCGATGCTGTGCTCAAAACCGCAGAACACGAACACGAAAATGCACCAGAAGATCATAATCAGCTTGCCGGACTCGCTCTTCAGCTTTGTCGCGCACCAGACCGCCAGGCAGACCAGCGTGTTGCAGAGCACCGCCTTGAAGAAAAGATTGACCGGCGTGCCCGCCATCTTTGTCGCCGCGGTCGAAGCGAAAAATTCGCCCGTCGTTCCGCTCGCAAGACCGGTCAGATGATAGACGAGAGCCGCCAGCACCGAACCGACGAGGTTGCCAATATAGCAGAGGACCCAGACTTTGATCGCCTCGCCCCAGGTAATCACCTTCGCAAAGGCCGCGGCGGCCATCACAAAATTATTACCGGTGAAAAGCTCCGCTCCTGCCATTACCACAAGGCTCAGGGCCGACGCGAAGGAGAAAGCCATGATCACCTTCGTCATCGTGCTCCCGTTCGCGGTCAGCACCGCCCCGGCCGTGCACATCACGAAGCCGCCGAAAGCAATGAACATGCCGGCTACCATCGCGGAAATAAAATACCCGGCCGGATTGTTGTTCAGAAGATTTAATTTTCCTTTTGCGCCGTTGCATACCGCGCCAAATTCGTCTCGAAACATATGTAATCTCCTCTTATACTATATTTCCTCGCAGACCCGAGATTGTTATTATTGTAACACACTTTCCCCCTGCTGTGATTGGACACTTTGTAGGAAAGCGAGACTCACTAAAAATTCACATAACAGGCACGGCGAAAATCTTTTTCTTTGCCCTTGCATTTTGCCCGGTGCTGTTGTATAATTCCAATGAAATGCAGGTATAGTTCATCGGTAGAACACCAGCTTCCCAAGCTGGGGAGGAGGGTTCGATTCCCTTTACCTGCTTCGCAAAAGCCTGGGGTTACAGGCTTTTTTTATTTGAATTGCGCTCTATTGTCTTTTATCCCATCACCACATCACTCATTTACAGGCTCAGGCTCTCTCCGTTGCGGCGGGCATAGCGCTCCATCCGCCGCTTCAGTCCCTCGTGCTCCGGCAGCCACAGCTCCGGGTCCTCCGCGAGAATGCGGTCGGCAGCCCCGGCAGCCTGTTCGAGTACCTTCGCGTCCTGAAAGACATCAGCCATGTGGAACGCGAAAACGCCGCTCTGGCGCACGCCAAAGAGATCGCCCGGGCCGCGCAGCCGCAGATCTTCCGCCGCGATGAAAAAGCCGTCGTTCGATTTGCTTAAAACCTCCAGGCGCTTCTTCGTCTCCTCTGATTTGCTCCCACTCATGAAAATACAGTAGGACTGGGCGTCTCCGCGCCCAACACGGCCGCGGAGCTGATGGAGCTGCGCAAGGCCGAAGCGCTCCGCGTTCTCGACCATCATGACCGTCGCGTTCGGCACATTGATGCCGACCTCAACCACCGTCGTGGAGACGAGGATCTCGATCTGTCCCTCCGCGAAGCGTTCCATGATCTCATTCTTCTCCTTCGGCTTCATGCGGCCGTGAAGGCCGGCAATCTCGCGGCCGGGGAGCGCAGCCTTCAGCTTCTCTGTATAGTCCAGCACATTCTCAAGCTCCAGCTCATCATTCTCTTCCACCATCGAACAGATGACATATGCCTGGTGCCCTGCCGCCGTCTCCCGCTCGATGAAGCGATACGCATTCGGACGCCAGCTTTCGTCAACGACACAGTTCTTAATCGGCAGACGTCCCGAAGGCATCTCATCCAGAACCGAG
The DNA here is from genome assembly GCA_020860645.1 of Lachnospiraceae bacterium. Taxonomy (GTDB): domain Bacteria; phylum Bacillota; class Clostridia; order Lachnospirales; family Lachnospiraceae; genus Hominiventricola. The sequence continues at coordinate 7,118 of JAJBTX010000063.1, forward strand.
ATATCGAGATCGCCGTAGACAATGATCGCGAGCGTGCGCGGAATCGGCGTAGCGCTCATGACAAGCACATGCGGATGCAGACCCTTTTCCGCAAAGGTCTCCCGCTGGCGTACGCCGAAGCGGTGCTGCTCGTCGGTCACAACAAGGCCAAGCCGACGGTAGGCAACCTTTTCCTGGATCAGAGCATGCGTGCCGACGATGATCTGCGCTTCGCCGCTCTCGATCTCCGCATAAGCAAGCCGCTTCTCCTTCGCCGTCATGGAACCGGTCAGCAACAGCGCGCGCAGCGGAATGTGATGCTCCGCAAGGAGCGCACAGATCGACTGGAAATGCTGCTTCGCCAGCACCTCGGTCGGCGCCATCAGCGCGCCCTGATAGCCGTTGCAGCCCGCCATGACGAGCGCCAGCACCGCGAGAATCGTCTTACCCGAACCGACATCCCCCTGAATCAGACGGTTCATGACGCCGTCCCCGCACATATCCTCCACAATCTCGCGCCAGACGCGCGTCTGCGCGCCGGTCAGCCGGTAGGGAAGCGCTTCGATCAGACGCGCCGTCTCGGAGACCTCGACCATGTGCATACCGCTCTGCATTCGCTCCTGCCGCTCCCGCAAACGCCGGATCCCCAGGATAAACTGCAGAAACTCATCGAACACAATCCGGTCGCGGGCCCGTCGCAGGACAGTCTCATTCGCGGGAAAATGAAGCTGCTGCAGAGCCTCCCATTCATCCATGAGATCATACGCCTTCAGCAGTTCTTCCGGCAGATACTCGGGGATCTGCACCTGTCCGTCATCCAGCACCTGCCGTACCGCTTTCGTGACAGCATGCGCGGTGAGTCCCGCGGTCAGCGCATAGCGCGGCTGCATGACATGAAGCAGCTTCTCATACGCCTCCGGTTCAAAACACTCCGGCTGCTGCATCCGGTACTTCTCCTTCTGTACTGTCACGACGCCACGGAAGACAAAGCGCCCGCCCTTCAGAAAACGCTTACGCAGATAAGGCGTATTGAACCAGACCGCCTGCACGCTGTCTTCCCCCACGCGGACCTGCGCACTGAAAACCTGGTAATGGCGGAAGCGACGGATACCGCTCACCGAGACGACCGTACCGAGGACGGCACACTTCTGCCCATCCTCCAGCGCCGCGCAGTCCGTCGGCTCCTCGTAGGTCTCATAGGCGCGCGGATAGTATTCCAGCAGATCCGCAATCGTATGTATGCCAACCTTTGCGAACGGAACTGCCGTCTTCTCGCCGATACCCTTTAGCTCTGTGATGGGCGAATCCGGTCCCATGATCTCCTCCTCGAACATTTGTTCTTTTTATTATAAACCGTGTTTCCGATTCCTGCAAGCCCCAAACGCAAAGAGCTCGCCGACACGCAGTCCATACCGCTTTCACCCACGGCTTTTGTTAAAAAAGACGCCGCATCTGCCTGCGACGTCTCAAATATAATTTTCGTAAAAGTTCAGAGCAGCATCGAAATGGAAAGGCAGACTGTGCAGGTTTACCTGCTAAAGGCTGTATTTTCATTTCGGGATGGGCGGAACGCCCATCAAGCCTCAGACATATGACGCGCAAGCGGCATATAGCCTTCAAAGAAGGCGGTCTGTGGCCTGCTGCTCTGAATAGTTACTAATTTTCGTAATCATCACTCCACAGACACGATATAATAATAAATCGGCTGCCCGCCCGAATGAACCTCGACCTCGACGCCCGGATATTCCGCGGCGATCGCGTCGCCGAGCGCCCGGGCTGCCTCATCGGAAACGTCCTCACCATAATAGATACCGACAATCTCCGAAGAATCGTCCACGAGCTTCTCCAGCATCTCGCGCGCGGTTCCGCTCACATCGCTGCCGACCGCCAGAATGCCCTCGTCGCCGAGACCCATGATGTTGCCCTCATGAATCTCCATGTGGTCGATCGTGGTATCACGGACTGCATAGGTGACCTCTCCGGTCTTTACATTTTTGATCTGCGCCTCCATGGACCGAAGGTTTTCCTCCGGCGCCGCGTCGGGTTCAAAGCTGACCATGGCGGTGATGCCCTGCGGCACGGTCTTCGTCGGCACCACGATCACATTTTTGTCCTTCACAAGGCTGCTCGCCTGATTCGCCGCGAGAATGATATTTTTATTATTCGGCAGGATGAAAATATTGTCCGCATTCACCCGCTCGACCGCCTCGATAATATCCTCCGTGCTTGGATTCATCGTCTGGCCGCCCTCGATCAGATAATCCACGCCGAGCTCCCGGAAGATCCCGCCCATGCCCGCGCCGACAGACACCGCGATAAAGCCCATATCTTTCCGCTCCGCCGACTGCGCGGCCTCCTCGGCTTTCTGCTGCGCCGCGATCTTCGAGGCGTCCTTGATCAGACGCTCCTCATGCTCAAGCCGCATATTGTCAATCTTCATATTGGAAAGCGGTCCATACGTCAGAGCCCGCTGAATAGCCAGTCCGGGGTCGTTCGTATGTACGTGTACCTTGATGATCTCATCATCGGCCACGACCACGATGGAATCTCCGATCGATTCCAGATAAGCCTTGAACTCCTGCTCCCGCTGCACGCTCACAGGCTCCGGCAGCATGATCAGGAACTCCGTGCAGTAGCCGAATTTAATATCGGCCTCGGTCTCAGCGCTGATCTTTACCGGCCTCGCTCCCGAAGCCCCTGCTGCGGCGTAATCCACTTCCTTGCCGAGCAGCACGTCATACATGCCTTTCAGCACCTCGACCAGCCCCTGTCCGCCGGAATCGACGACGCCTGCCTCCTTCAGTACCGGCAGCATCTCCGGCGTCTTTTCCAGAATTGCCTCAGCCTCTTCGATGACAAGCCGCGTAAATTCGACGATATCCTCCTCTGTCTCGGCCAGCTCCGCGGCCTTGTCCGCCGCGCCTCTGGCCACAGTGAGGATCGTGCCCTCCTTCGGCTTCATGACCGCCTTGTAAGCCGTCTCCACCGCCTTCTGCATCGCATTCGCAATATCGACGACATCCAGCTCCTCCTGATTCTGCATGGCTCTCGTAAAGCCGCGGAACAGTTGGGACAGAATGACGCCGGAATTTCCTCTCGCGCCGCGCAGGGATCCGGAGGAGATCGCCTTCGCCAGCGCGTACATATTCATATCCGTAAGACTGCTGACCTCATGAACCGCCGACATGATCGTCATCGTCATATTGGTCCCCGTATCCCCATCCGGCACCGGGAATACATTCAGCTCATTGATCCACTCTTTCTTTGCTTCCAGATTCTTTGCCCCGCCAAGGAACAGCTTTGCAGCCATGGGGGCGTCAACTGTTTTCATCAAAATGAAGCTCCTCCCTCATCAATCTATCACTCTCACGCCTTCGACGAACACGTCAGTTCTGCCGATTTTCATGCCGGTGAACTCCTCCACCTGATATTTCACCGAATCGATCAGGTTTTCGGACACGACCGGAATATTCACACCGTAGGCAACGATCACATGGAAGGCCAGATAGATCACGTTATCCTCAATCGAAACCTCGATTCCCCGCTTGATGCTGTCCTTCTTCAGAAGCTTCATCAGGCCGTCGCGCATATCGAGCGTGGCCATGCCCACGATGCCCGTGCATCCGAGCGCTACCGAACCCGCATAGGTGGCGACCACATCCTCATCGATCGTTATATTTCCCAGCTCTGTGCTGATCATACCCTGCATACGAATACCTCCTTTTCCCTTTCTTGTTAGCCATAGTATACCCCATATGGCGGAAAATGGAAATTCTTTTTTTACTGTGCATATACTGAAAATAAGAAATCTTCTTCAGGCAGAAAGGGCGACGCTGTGAGGAAAACCATCGGCTTTGTACTATTCTGGATCGGAATCGGCATTTTTATAACCCTGTTTCTGCCCGGTGACAACCTTTTTATCCGGATTCTGCTCTCCGCGGTCTTTCTGATCTGCGGCTACCAGTGCTTTTCCTGCTGAAGCGTTACATACAAAAAGGGCATCGCGCCGCGACACCCTCTATGCCTTTCTTCGTCGGTCTGCCTTCTTAAGCCCGCTCAACCTTGCCGGATTTGAGGCAAGAAGTGCACACATACATCTTCTTTGTCCCGCCTTCTGTCTTCACTCTCACAGACTTTACGTTCGGCTTCCACATCCGGTTGGACCTTCTGTGGGAATGGCTCACTTTGATTCCAAAGTGGACGCCCTTATCGCAAATCGCACATTTCGCCATCACTGCACCTCCTTAACGCATATTTGAGCACAGTGGCTCACAACTTTTGCTATTCTACCAGAATCACATACTTTTTGCAAGCATTTTTTATTTCTCTTTGTCGCTGTATTCGCTGACAATATCGTCCACCGCCTTGTCGACCTCGGGGTCTGCATTCTTTCCGGTAAAGCGGTTTACCAGATCCGGCACCATGTCGAGCACCTTCGTCACGGCGTCCTGATTCTTCACATTCACAAGACGAATACTGCCGTCCTTGATGACGAGCACCGCGCTCGGGGAGATCTTGCCTCCCAGGCCGCCCGCGCCGTTATTTTTGCTGTCGCTCGAACTCGCCCCGGCGCCCACGCCGAAGGAGACATCCACCAGCGGAAGAAGGATCGTATCACCTACCGTGATCGCGTCGCCCACCACCGTCTTGGTGGAAATAAACTGGTCCATCCCCTTAAAAAGGGAAGCGACCGTCGAATCAAAACCGTTGCTGTTTTTCTCGCTCATAAGATCCTCCTATCTTTCTTTCCAGCGTCCATACATGTACCGCACATCGCGGCCCTGCCAGATCCGCAGCGCCGCGAAGAGCAGCACATACAGCTGAATATGTCCACGAATTTCCAGATTTCCTTCCAGTATCTTCCGGTCAAAGTCCGGAGTGAGATCCATCTTTCCCGGATACCAGGGGCTGAGTATGGACAAAACCCCCATACACAGGCCAGTCGTCGACGGATCGTCGAAGCCAAAGTGCAGCGTGCCCTCCACACGGCGCGGCCGGTATCGCTTCCACAGATGTTTCAGCTCCTTTATCAGAAATGCTCTGGCCCGGACGAATTCCTCCATTCGCCAGAATGTGAGTAGTTCGTCCTTTTTATGCAGGAGATTCTGCAGGGTTTCTCCGAGGTGCCGGATCTTATCTCCAAGGCCGCGGATCACTCCTGCAATCTTCCGGAATATCCCGCGAATTCTTTCGCCGAGGGGAACGCGGGGCTTCTTCTCTTTGTGTTTCGTCTCATCCGGGGACTGCTGTGAGAGGTCACGAGGCGCTGCTGCTTTTTCATTCTGCACCTGCTCAGAGCAACTCGCCGTCTGTTCGCATTCTTGATGCCTGGCCTTGTCCGAACCGTCATATGGCTGCCTGTCTGCACTTTCCTCGCAGCGGATTTTCCCCGTGTCTTCCACCGGGCGATTCTCCCGAAATGTTTTCGCCCCCTCCACATCGGATTTCTCCTGTACAGATTCACCCAGAGAGCTCTCACAAATGGTTTCCGTCTTTTCTGCTTCGGATATTTTTAGCGATTCTTCCTTCGCCTGCTTCGATTTCTTCTTTGTCTGTGCTTTCTTCCTTTTCTGCTTGTCCGGCGGTTTCTCTTCCTTCTGTGCGAAAGG
>JAJBTX010000116.1 GCA_020860645.1 Lachnospiraceae bacterium
GGTAAACCTGCACAGTCTGTCTTTTCATTTCGATGCTGTTCTGAACTGTTACTGCAATTCTACCATGCGGCGTCCGGATTCGCAAGGTTCGCCATATGGGTATATTTAACAGGGAAAAACAGAAACTTTCCGAAAAAAAGAAAACAGGCCGACAGACATCGGCCCGGCTATCTCGAACGCCCTTCCTCCAGAATCAGGTGGATGTGCATCGCGAGATACATCGACTCCTGGCTGCTCAAAGCAACGCCGAGCCGTTCCTGCACGAAGCGGTCGATGCGCTCCACACAGCGAAACTCCGACTGACAGACCTCCGCGATCTGGTCGTAGAGCAGATGCGAGGCGTCGCCGTCCAGCTGCTTCCCCGCGATCAGGCGCTGCGCGAACAGATTTACATGCGTCACATAGCGCGTATAGGTCACGCTGTCCTCCGGGTAGATGATCTGATAATAATATTTGACAATATCGAGTACATCCTCCGTCAGCCTGCGGATCTCACGATTGGTATCATTATAGGGATGATCGATCTGCGCGTTGATAAAATGGAAAGCGATATTCCCCGCCTCGTCCGTCGGCAGCTCAATGTCGAGATGCTCCTTTACAAGCGCCAGCGCGTAACGTCCCACCTGAAATTCGTTCGGGTTGAAACGGCGCATGTCCGTCGTGTAAAAGTTCGGCACCACAATGCCCTGCTTTACACGGCGGACCGCGAACGCGATATGGTCAGTGAGGGAGAGGTAAATATGGTCGAGCAGCTTCATGCCGAACTCCTCGCGCGCATAGTCGATCACATTCTTGCTGATCTCGAAGTAGACGCTGTCCACCTCCGCCGCGAGCTTGATGATGTTGCGGGAGATAGAGCGGTCCTTGAGCACAAAGACCTTCTCCACCTCCTCCGGTCTGAACTGATAGCCGGAGGCCTTGTGAAACCCGATGCCCTTGCCCATCAGGATCGTCTCGCTCCCTTCGTCGTCCAGGGCGAGGATGAGCGAGTTGTTCAGCACCTTCACTACACGCATCATTTACCTCCCTCTAACATTTCCCCAATTAACGCTCTTCGCCGTTTGTACGAATCACATTCTGATACCAGTAAAAGCTGTCCTTCGGGATGCGACGCAGATCCTTGAGATCCATGTCCTCCCGGTTGATATAGACGAAACCGTAGCGCTTGCGGAAGCCCTGGTGCGAGCTTAAGAGATCAACCACCGACCACGGGCAATAGCCCATCAGGTCGACGCCGTCCTCGATGGAGAGCGCCATCGCGTCCAGATGGCCGCGGATATAGTCGATCCGGTAATCATCGTGCACCTTGCCGTCCTCAGTCAGCACATCCGGCGTGCCCAGTCCGTTCTCCGTGATGATCAGCGGCAGATGATAACGCGCGTAGTAATCGTTCAGCACAATGCGCAGTCCCATCGGGTCGATCTGCGCGCCGTACTCGCTCGCCGCAAGGTTCGTATTCTTCTCGTCGCGGCAATAGCCGTACTGGTCGAAATCCACCTCGTTTCCGCGGAAGACACGCATGCCGACCGGATGCTCCTCATCCGCCGGAAGATAGCTCGCGCAGAGCGTCCGGTAATAGTTGAGCGCGATGAAATCCATCTTTGCGCTCTTCAAGATCGCGGCGTCGCCCTCCTCCATCTTCGGCACGATATCGCGCTCCTTCAGGTAGCGCATATAGTAACCCGGATACTCGCCGTAATAGTGCATGTCAAGGCAGTAGTTCGTCTTGAACCAGTCGTTCATCTTCGCCGCCCACACGTCCTCCGGCTTGTTTGTCAGCGGATACGTGCAGGTCGAGGAGACCGCCGGGCCAACCTTGCCGTCCTTCACCATCTCATGGCAGGCATTGACCGTCAGCGCGTGCGCGAGGAACATATGATAATCCATCTGTGCGCGGATGCGGTCTGCTTTCAGCGGGTCGGGCTCGTTGATGTTCATGCGCTCGTCCACGCGGATCATCAGGTTCTGCTCATTGTGCACCAGCCACCACTTTACGCGATCGCCGAAGGCCTCGAAGCAGACCTTCGCGTAGCGCTCGAACGCATAGGCGCAGTCACGGCACTCCCAGCCGTTGTACTTCTCGACCAGCGCGTAGGGCAGGTCAAAATGATACAGCGTGACAAAGGGCGTGATGCCGTTCGCGAGCAGCTCGTCGATCACCTGATTATAGAAATCGATACCCTTCTGGTTGATCTCGCCGTCGCCGTCCGGGATGATACGCGCCCAGGAGAGGGAGAAGCGATAGACCTTGAGGCCCATCTCCTTCATCAACGCGATATCTTCCTTCCAGTGGTGATAGAAATCGCTGGCGACCTTGCTGTCCGCCTGCTTGTCGGAACGCTTGAAGGAGTTGAAATCGGCAACGGTCATGCCCTTGCCGTCCGCGTCCCAGCCGCCCTCAATCTGGAACGCGGACGAAGCCGCGCCCCAGAGAAAATCCTTAGGAAATCCTGCTTTACTCATAGAAGCCAAATTCCTCCTGATCTTACTTCTTAATCAAAATTACATCCTGATCCAGCGATGCATGCGCAGCCGGTACGCCGCTCACACCCGCGAAGTCCTCGGTGTTGGAGATCAGCACCATGACCGTCGGGTCGTAGCCCGCTGCCTTGATCGCGTCGATATCGAAGCTCACCAGCTTCTCGCCCTTCTTCACCTTTGCGCCCTGCTCGGTGAACTTCGTGAAGCCCTTGCCTTCCAGCTCCACGGTGTTGATGCCGATATGAATCAGCAGCTCTGCGCCGTTGTCAAGCGTAAAGCCGAGCGCATGCAGCGTCGGATAGAGAACCGTCAGCGTGCCGTCAGCCGGAGCGACGACCTCGCCCTTCTCCGGAATGATCGCAATGCCTTTTCCGAGCGCCTCAGAGGCAAATACTTCATCAGAGGTCTCTTTCAGAGAAACCGCTTTTCCGACAACCGGGGAAGCAAGCTTGATGTCCGCATTCGCCTCGGTAACCTCGACAGCCGGAGCCGCCGCAGTCTCCGTGATCGCAGCCGCCGCGGGCTGCGCCGAAACCTTCTCACCGATCGCTTCCTCCGCGAAGCCCACGATATAGGTCAGGATCGCGGCGCCGAAGAAGGCAACGGAGATACCGATCAGATATGCGAGGAACTGGCTGAAGCTCGTGCCCTCGCCGTAGTAGGACATAACAGTCAGAATACCATTGTTGGCAAAACCGGTATTGACGGCGTTGCCGATACCCATAACCGCACCGCCCAGAGCACCGGCAATAACCGCACACACCATCGGGGTCTTCAGACGCAGGTTACAGCCGTAGATAGCCGGCTCCGTGACGCCCACGATGAACGCGGAGATCGTAGCCGCACCGGCAACCTGCTTGGTATCAGCATCTTTGGACTTCAGCATGACGCCAAGCGCCGCACCCGCCTGCGCGAAGTTCGCGGAACCCGCAAAGCACATCAGGGTATTCGTACCGGTAATCGCCACATCGTTCAGGCCAATCGGCAGCAGAGCGCGGTGCGCACCGAAGATAACGCAGACGCCCCACAGACCGCCGACGATAATACCGCCGAGCAGCGGACTGAAGGAGTAGAGCGCGGTGTACAGCCACTGAACCGCAAAACCGACATAGATGCCGACCGGGCCTACGACCACGAGCGCGACCGGAACCATGACGATCAGAGAGATGCCAGGCACAAGGATAATCTGGAGAATCTCCGGGATCACCTTCTTCAGGCCCTTTTCCAGGAAGTACAGGACAATGACCGCCAGGATAATTGGTATGACAGATTCTGTATAACTGAAGACCCTGGTCGACTCACCAATTGTAAAAGCCTGTTTTATAACAGGCAGACCGAATATCTTCGATGATGTCTCGACGTCCTGCACAATTCCGTCAATCGTCGGATGGCAGAGGAAGCCGCCGATAACCATGGCGATAACCTGGCTGCAGCCCAGAGCCTTGGCCGTCGTGTAGGCCAGGAAAATCGGCATGTAATAAAAGATAATATTACTTGCGGTATTCAGAATCGTGTAGGTATCCGTCGCAGCGAAGGCTTCGAACATCGGCAGCTTTGCAGCGGCGGAAAGAAGTCCCTTGATCAGGCCTGCCGCAGCGATCGCCGGAACGATCGGGGTGAAGATCTGAGAGATCTTCTGCAGGACAAAGTTCGCATCAAACTTCTGATGATCGTCCGCCGGAGCCTCCCCGGTATCGACCATCTTGATCAGCTCATCATAAATCTTCGTCACCTTCGCGCCGCAGACGACCTGGAACTGGCCGCCGGCCTCAACGACTGAAATGACGCCCTCGATATGCTCCACGACCTCTTTGTTCGCCTTGCTCTCATCCTTCAGGACGAAGCGCAGCCGCGTAAAGCAGTGCGTCACATTGCGCACGTTGGCCTTACCGCCTACGTTTTCCAGTATGTCACTGGCAATTTTCGCGTAATCCATACTCTTTCCACTCCTTTAAAATAATATGCATGCGTCCGGACCGCATCGGGTAAATACGTCGCTGTTCCCCGGGACACAAAAAAAGATCAAACTTCATCGCACAAGGGTATCTTACTCCTGTACTTTCTGTTCGATCTTGCCTGCATTACCAGTAACACGTCGTCCGTATTTATCAACTGTAGGTATCCTAGCACATTTTTTATGGGTTTTCAATAGAATTTTAGAAAAAGTTTACGATTTTTTTATAAAACATTCTCCGGGACCGGGGATTCCGGCTCCGGAGAATGCAATATCTCTCTACTGCCCATAGTATGCGTTTGCGCCGTGCTTTCTCATAAAGTGCTTTTCCTTGATGCAGTCCGGCGCAGGCTTCACATCTGGATTGATCAGCTCCGTGCGGCAGGCCATCTTCGCGACCTCCTCGAGCACGACCGCGTTGTGCACCGCCTCCGCGGCGTCCTTGCCCCAGGTGAAGGGGCCGTGATTCGTGCAGAGCACAGCCGGAACGTAGACCGGATTGATGCCGCGCGTCCGGAAAGTTTCGATGATAACGAGGCCGGTATTTCTCTCATATTCGCCCTCGATCTCCTCCGGCGTCAGGCTCCTCGCGCAGGGAATCGGCCCATACATATAGTCCGCATGCGTCGTGCCGTAGCAGGGAATATCTCTCCCCGCCTGTGCCCAGGAGGTCGCCCACGGAGAATGCGTATGCACAACGCCTCCCAGCTCCGGAAACGCCTTGTAAAGCTCGATATGCGTGGGGGTATCAGAGGATGGCTTGTACCTTCCCTCGATGCGGTTTCCCTCGAGATCCATCACAACCAGATCCTCCGGACTCAGCACATCGTAGTCCACACCGCTCGGCTTGATGACAAAGTAGCCCGTCTCACGGTCGATACCGCTGACATTCCCCCAGGTGTAGGTGATAAGTCCCCGCCTCGGAAGCTCCATATTTGCCTCGTATACCTGTTTTTTCAGTTCCTCCAACATTGCAAAAGCCCTCCTTTTATTCCTTCAGCGCGCCCTTGATGGCCGCCAGAAAGTCCTCAAATGTCTCGAAGGCCGGGATGTCCGGATTGTCCTTCTGAATCTGCTCCGTGCTGCGGAACAGAAAGCCCGCACGGCTCGCCCGGATCATGCCGAGATCATTGTAGCTGTCTCCCGCCGCGATCGTCTCAAAGCCGACCGACTGCAGCGCCTTCACCGTGGAGAGCTTGGACTGCTCAGTGCGCATCCGGAAGCCCGTGATCTCGCCGTCCGGCGCAACCTCCAGCGTATTGCAGAACAGCGTCGGCCAGCCGAGCTTCTCCATCAGCGGCTTTGCAAACTGCGTGAAGGTATCGCTGATGATGATGACCTGCGTCAGGGTGCGCAGCTCATCCAGAAATTCCTTCGCCCCCGGAAGCGGATCGATCTTCGCGATCGTCGCCTGTATCTCCTTCAGCCCCAGCCCGTGCTCCTTTAAAATGCCGAGCCGCCACTTCATCAGCTTGTCATAATCCGGCTCATCACGGGTCGTCCGCTTGAGCTCCGGTATCCCGCTGGCCTCGGAAAAGGCAATCCAGATCTCCGGCACCAGCACGCCCTCCATGTCCAGGCATACAATATCCATATGTGTCCTCCTTTATTCCTCGACCCGGATCATGCTGATAACATCCAGGCCCTCCGCCAGCTTCTGATATTCCGCCTCGCTCATGAGCGGCGTCAGTATACCGACCTCGCCTTCGATCCCGGCGTCAATCTTCTCCATCCCGAGAACCGACACTGCACCCTTCACGCGCAGGAAGAAGCGGTGCTTCATCTCGCTGACCGGCGCGAGTGCAAGTTTCTCCTGTGACCAGAAAACCGGCGTCACGGCGCCAAGATTTCTCGCCGCGTCCACGATGTCGCCCGCCACCGCACTCGCGGTCGGGAGCTTGCCCGCGCCGCTGCCGTAGAACATCGAATCGCCGAGCATATTTCCCTTCACGAAGATCGCGTTGAACACATCATTAACCATATAAAGCGGATGCAAACTGTCGATCATGACCGGGCTCACCATCGCACAGTAGGTGTCGCCAACCTTTTTGCTGACGCCGAGCAGCTTGATCGCACGACCCATCTTCTTTGCGTAGGCAAAATCCTCCACCGTCACCTTCGTGATGCCCTCGGTATAAATATCCTTGTAGTCTACCTGCTGCCCGCTGGCCAGCGAGGTCAGAATCGCGATCTTGCGGCAGGCGTCAAAGCCCTCCACATCAGCCTCCGGATGCAGCTCGGCATAACCCTTCGCCTGCGCCTCCTTCAGCACATCGTCGTAATCGAGTCCCTCCTGCGACATCTTCGTCAGCATGTAGTTCGTCGTTCCGTTCAGAATACCGGAGATCTCGAGAATCACATCCGCGGTCAGCGAAGTATTCAGCGGACGGATGATCGGAATACCGCCGCCGACGCTGGCCTCGAAAAGATAATTCGCGCCGTGCGCGCGGGCGACCTCGATCAGCTCCGCGCCGTGCTCCGCGACCAGCTCCTTATTCGAAGTGCAGACGCTCTTGCCCGCCATGAGCAGACGCTTCGTGAAATCATAGGCGGGGCGCAGGCCTCCCATGACCTCGGCCACCACCTTCACCTCGTCGTCATTCAGGATCTCCTCAAAATCGTGCGTCAGCACCTCCATAACCGGATCGCCTGGAAATTCCCGGAGGTCCAACACATACTTGATGCGCAGCTCCTCCCCGACATGCTTGTCGACGACCGCCTGATTCGCCGTGATAACCTCATAGACGCCCGAACCGACCGTCCCATATCCCATGATTGCAATTTTTATCATTGCGCTTCCTCCTATTTCTGTTCTTCCGGACTTAAGCTGATCCATTTCAGATAAGCGTTGATAAAGGGATCGATCTTACCGTCCATGACCGCGTTCACGTTGCTGACCTCCTCACCGGTCCGATGATCCTTGACCAGCGTGTAGGGCTGCATGACGTAGGAGCGGATCTGATTACCCCAGGCAATGTCGCTGAGCTCTCCCTGAATGCCGGAGAGCTTTTCCGCCTGCTTCTGCTGCTCCAGGATATAGAGCTTCGCCTTCAGCATCTGCATCGCCTTGTCCTTATTCTGGAACTGTGAGCGCTCGTTCTGGCACTGCACCACGATGCCGGTCGGCAGATGCGTGATACGGATCGCCGATGAGGTCTTGTTGATGTGCTGCCCGCCCGCGCCGCTCGACCGATAGGTATCGATCTTCAGGTCGTCCGGATTGATCTCGACATCGATCTCACCCTCGATATCCGGCATCACATCCAGCGACACAAAGGACGTCTGCCGCTTTCCCTGCGCATTGAACGGGGAAATACGTACCAGACGGTGCACGCCCTTCTCGGACTTCAGATAGCCATAGGCATTCTCGCCGTTGACCTGGAAGGTCACGGACTTGACGCCGGCTTCGTCTCCGTCGAGATAGTCCAGCACCTCCACGGAAAATCCCTTCCGCTCAGCCCAGCGCGTGTACATCCGGTACAGCATACCGGCCCAGTCACAGCTCTCCGTGCCGCCCGCGCCCGCGTTCAGCTTCAGGATCGCGTTGCAGGTGTCGTACTCGCCTGAGAGCAGAGTCTTGATCCGCATGGACTCGAACTGCTCCGTGAACTGCTCCAGATTCTCCCGGATCTCCGGAATCAGCGACTCGCCCTCCTCCTCGTATCCCATCTCAAGCAGCGTCTCGATATCCTCATACTGTCCCTTCAGATCCTCAAATTTTTCCTTTTCTGATTTGAGACGGTTCAGCTCCTTCATGCCCTCCTGCGACTGCTCCGCGCGATCCCAGTAGCCAGGGGCTTCCATCTCTCTTTCCAATTCCTCGATTCTGAGCTCCTTTGACGCGAGGTCAAAGTGAATCCCTCAGTTCTGTCATTGGTTTTGCGTAGCTGTTCAGCGTGTACTTAAACTGATCCAGTTCTACCATAACCTCACCTTCTTTCTTTCCCCATTATGCCATGAGGGAAACAGAAACGCAAGGCAAAAAAACAGGCGTCCGCGAATTCTTATCATTTGCAGACGCCTGTTTTATTTGTTTAATTCTTAACAGAATATTCTACAGCTTCTTCACAAACAGCGCCCGGATCGCGTTCAGCACGGCGAGTATCATCACGCCCACATCTGCGAAGACCGCGATCCACATGTTCGCCACGCCGACCGCCACGAGGATGAGGCAGAGCAGCTTGACCACGATCGAGAAGACGATGTTCTGGTACACGATCCGCAGGGACTTGCGGGAAATCCGGATTGCCTTCGCGATCTGCATGGGATCGTCGTCCATCAGCACCACATCCGCCGCCTCGATCGCCGCGTCGGAACCCATGGCTCCCATCGCGATACCGATGTCCGCGCGGCGTAGCACCGGCGCGTCGTTGATGCCGTCGCCGACAAAGGCGAGCATCTCATTCTCCGATTTTTCCTGCAGAAGCTCCTCCACTTTGGCCACCTTATCCGCCGGGAGCAGCTGCGCATAAACCTGATCGATGCCCAGGGATGCAGCCACCTGCTCCGCGACCTTCGCGGAATCACCGGTCAGCATCACGGTTTTTCGCACGCCGGAGGCCTTCAGCTTCCGGATCGCCTCCTTGGAATGCGGCTTCTCAATGTCCGATATCACAATGTGTCCGGCATATTTGCCATCGATCGCCAGGTGAATGATGGTTCCCACGAAATGGCAGCTGACGTAGTCGACACCCAGCGCGGTCATCAGCTTGTCATTTCCGGCCGCGACCGAATGGCCGTCCACAGTGGCCGTCACGCCCTTTCCGCTGATCTCCTGGATATCGGAAACCCGGCTGCGGTCGATCGCCTTCCCATAGGCCTTCTGCAGACTCTTGCTGATCGGATGGGAGCTCGCCGACTCCGCGAGCGCCGCGTATTCCACGAGCTGTTCATCAGAAATCTCGCTGTGATGAATGCCGCTCACCTCAAATACACCCTGCGTCAGTGTACCGGTCTTGTCGAAGACGACAATCTTCGTCTTCGAGAGCAGCTCCAGATAATTGGAACCCTTCACCAGCACGCCCGCGTTGCTCGCCCCGCCGATGCCGGCGAAGAAGCTTAAGGGGATACTCACGACCAGCGCGCAGGGGCAGCTCGCAACCAGGAAGGTCAGCGCGCGGTAAATCCAGACATTCCAGGCGGCAGCATTTCCCATCAGAAGACTCGCAACGGGCGGAATGATCGCCAGCGCGATGGCCGCGTAGACGACCGCCGGGGTGTAGACGCGCGCAAATTTGGTGATGAAATCCTCCGATTTGGATTTCCGGGAGCTTGCGTTTTCCACCAGGTCGAGAATTTTGGAGACGGTCGAGTCGCCGAATTCCTTTGTCGTCCGGATCTTCAGCACGCCGGACTCGTTGATGCAGCCGCTGATGATCTCGTCGCCCGTCTCCACATCGCATGGAAGGCTTTCTCCGGTCAGCGCCGCCGTGTTGAGCGTGGAGCTCCCTTCCACGACCACGCCGTCGATCGGCACCTTCTCGCCCGGCTGGACGACGATGATGCTTCCGATCTCCACCTCGTCCGGGTCCACCTGCTCCAGCGCGCCGTCGCGCTCGATATTCGCATAGTCGGGACGGATATCCATCAGCTCACTGATATTTCTGCGGCTCTTCCCGACCGCGTAGCTCTGGAACAGCTCGCCGATCTGATAGAGCAGCATGACCGCGATCGCCTCCAGGTAATCGCCGCTCCCGGAGTACAGCGCCAGAATGATCGCGCCGATCGTCGCGACCGTCATCAGGAAGGCCTCGTCGAATACCTGCCCGTTGCGGATGCCCTTCCAGGCCTTTTTCAGAATGTCGTAACCGATGATCAGATAAGGCACCATATAGAGGGCGAAGCGCAGCATGCCCGTCTGCGGCAGAATGGAAATATTTCCAAGATAATTTAAGGCTCCCAGCAGCGCTGCCGATACCAGAATCCGGATCAGCATTTTCTTCTGTTTCTTATTCATAACTCCATACCCCTTCCCGCAGGGAAAAACAGCCGCCCTCAAAGGACGGCTGCAGACCCTTGCTTTCTCAGATGAAGACCTCGCAGTCGTCCTCCACCTTCTTGCAGTTCGCGCGCACATTCTGCATGACGGACTTGACGTCCGCACCATCCTCGAACTCCACCGACATCTTCAGCGTCATAAAACTTACACTCGCGTTCTTCACGCCCTCGGTCTTGTTCGCCGCAACTTCCATCTTGTCCGCGCATGCCGCACAGTCCACATCGATCTTGTAGCTCTTTTTCATTTTCCTGACTCCTTTATTGTTAAATGAATGTTTAATCGTTAAATCGACTATACACCGGAATACGTCGGCTGTCAATAACAACCGGGGAATTTTTCCTTGCCTCCTGCGAATTTTTCTCTATAATGGATACAGGAGGAATTTTACATGGCCAATATACAATTACCACATAAACACGAGGGAAATCCCTTCCGTGATATTTCACATATACCCGACGCGGAGCAGTTCCGTACCGCCGCGGATATTCTGAAGCTGCTCGGCGACGCGAGCCGTATCCGCATCTTCTGGATCCTGTGCCACTGCGAGACCTGCGTGATCAATCTGTCCGCCATGGTGGAGATGAGCAGCCCCGCAGTGTCCCACCATCTGCGCCAGCTGAAGGCGGCCGGCCTTGTCACCTCGCGCAGGGAAGGAAAAGAGATGTATTACACGGCAGCAAAAAATCCGGAGGCGGATCTGCTCCATCATACGATTGAACAGATGCTCCGGATTTCCTGTCCTGCCACGGATCATTCATGAACTGCAGCTTTGCAGATTCTATTTTTCTCCGCTCTTCCCGCTCTCTTCTTCCGAAGTGTCCTCCTCCGGCAGAGCCGAGTTGTGCGGCTCCGTTACGAGCAAAACGACCGCGTCGCGGCTCGTATTCAGATCGATGTCCGGATTGGACGCGATAGGCAGATCGGCGACCTTGACGGAATCACCGGGCTTCATCTGTCCGACGTCGATCTCAATCGTCTCGACCAGTGCGGACGGCAGCGCGCTGTAGGAAATCTCCTCCAGTACCAGCTGCACGATTCCCTCCATCACCTTGTCGTGATTTACAAGGACAATCTCCGCCACCGAATGCACCTTCTCATCGCTGACCAGCGCCTGGAAATCGATCTCGTCATACTGATTTTTCATGGCATTATAGTGAATCTCCTTGATCAGGACGTTCATCTTCTGGCCTTCGACGTCCAGACAGATCTGACTGCCCTTTTTCTTTGCCCGGAATACGCGCTCCGCCTCCTGCGCCCGGAATTTCACCGGAATCGAGCCCTCGATCTCCCGACCGATAATATTGCCGGTGACATAGCCCTCTCTTCTCAGTTTCTTTGCTTTTACCTGTAAGTCTCTTTTTTCAGCCTTCAAAGTATCCATTTTATCTCTTCCTCCAAATTCTGACAGACTGACCGCCCGCAGACCCGCCTTTCCGCCACTTCCATGATGTCCGGGGTTGTCGGCCCTTTTTGTTACATATGTATTATAACACGTGCGCAACGTAAAGATTCACCAAAAAAGTGAAGATTTGGAGGCTGAATTTTCAGACTTTTTTCTGTGGAAATTTGACTTTACAGCAAATAAGTTCTATTATGAAAACAGTGGACATCTGTAAAAATCATGCAAGGAGGATTCAAAAAATGCAGAAAGTATACGAATTTTTAAAGAACGCCGGTACCTATTATCTGGCCACGGACGACAAGGGACAGCCGCGGGTACGCCCCTTCGGCACGATCCACATTTTCGATGGAAAGCTGTATATCCAGACCGGAAAGGGAAAGGATGTCGCGAAGCAGATCAATGCAAATCCGAAGGCTGAGATCTGCGCCATGTATAAAGGCGAGTGGATCCGTGTGTGCGGGGAGCTTGTCCTGGATGAGCGCGTGGAGGCGCAGGAATCCATGCTGGACGCCTATCCAAATCTGCGCGACCGCTACACAACCGGTCCGGACGGGAACACCGCGGTCTACTATTTTAAGAACGCCACGGCGACGATCTCGGCCTTCACGCATGAGCCGGAGACTATCACATTCTAAGCGAGACTGATGGGAGCCCGGATGCTGGCGGCATCAGGGCTACCATCAGTCTCGCTTTGAATGTGATAGTCTCCGGCTCCTGCGGGAAGGCCGGGATCGTCGCCGTGGCGTGCGTAAAATTGTAGGCCGCGGGGTTCCG
>JAJBTX010000112.1 GCA_020860645.1 Lachnospiraceae bacterium
TTTGTTTGCTATACCCTTTTTGCTTTCTAACCGCCACGTTCCAGTTTCAAACTTTCCCTTCCAGAATGTCGGCAATCCGCCTGCTCGCGAAGCCGTCCCCATAGGGGTTGCTCGCGGTGCTCATGGCCTCGTAGGCCGCCCGGTCTTCGAGCAGACGCTTAAAGTTATCATAGATCACACGCTCGTCTGTGCCGACCAGCTTCAGTGTACCGGCTTCAATTCCCTCCGGGCGCTCAGTCGTATCGCGCATGACGAGTACCGGTTTTCCGAGAGACGGCGCCTCCTCCTGAATCCCGCCGCTGTCCGTCAGAATGAGATAGCTGCGCGCGAGGAAATTGTGAAAATCAAGCACGTCAAGCGGCTCGATAATCCGGATCCGCTCGTCGTCCCCGAGAATCGCGTTCGCGGTCTCCCGCACGACCGGATTCATGTGAATCGGATAGATCGCGCGAATATCCGGATGCTCATCGCAGACACGGCGAATTGCGCGGAACATATGCTGCATGGGTTCGCCCAGATTCTCGCGGCGGTGCGCCGTGATCAGAATCAGACGGCTGCCCGCCGCCCACTCGAGATCCGGATGCGTATAGTCCTCCCGCACCGTCGTCTTCAGCGCGTCAATCGCCGTATTGCCGGTCACATAGATCGTGTCCGGATTCTTCCCCTCCCGCAGCAGGTTCTGCCTTGAGAGCTCGGTCGGCGCGAAATTATACTGTGAAATAATACTGACCGCCTGCCTGTTAAATTCCTCCGGATAAGGCGAGTAGATATTGTAGGTGCGCAGACCCGCCTCCACATGCCCGACCGGGATCTGCAGGTAAAAGCAGGCGAGCGCCGTCACAAAGGTCGTGGAGGTGTCGCCGTGCACCAGCACCACATCAGGCGCGACCTTCTCCAGCACTTCCCGGATGCGGTTCAGAATATTCGTCGTCACATCAAACAGGGTCTGCCGCTCCTTCATGATCGACAGATCATAGTCCGGTACGACCGAAAAGGCTTCGAGCACCTGATCCAGCATCTGCCGGTGCTGGCCGGTCACACAGACGACGGTCTCAATCCCCGGCCGCGTCTTCAGCTCGTTCACCAGCGGGCACATCTTGATGGCCTCCGGCCTGGTCCCGAACACCAGCATCACCTTTTTCATCTCTTCTTCTCCTTCAGCCGCTCCCGGATCTGCTCCGCCAGGGCGTGATTGTTCTGCTCCACGTCCGCGCGGCTCACAAAGCGCTCCACCGCGCCCGTCCAGCGCGCGTAGTTCCCGGCAATCTCGCGGATCGCGGCCTCGTAGTCGTCGGAGGCGCGCCCCACCTTGTATTTCTCGCAGAAATCCTTAAGCGGCGGATTCGTGGAGGTCACGACCGGAATTCCCTCAAACAGGAACTCATAGATCTTCCCGCTCGCGCAGTATTTATTGTTCAGATCACGCTGGTGGTAGGTCACCATGCCGACCTGGCTGTGTCCGATAAAATATTTCAGATGATCCTGGTCCATGCGCGGGAAAATCTTCACATTGGTAAGCCCGGACTCCTGAATCATGCCGCGGGCGATCAGCTCGTCCTCCTCCTCGCTCTCACCGACGAGAAGCAGCTCATAATCCTCCCCGAGCCCCTTCATCGCCTCGATCATCTTCCCGGTCGTGCGGCTCATATCGCAGCCCGCCGTGGAGATGATGCGGAATTTCTTCTCCGCGAAAAAGTCCGCGCACTCCCGCTCCACCAGAGAGCGCCGCTCCTGAGAGGTGTAGCGGAGACTGCGGATATTCTCGTAGTTCAGCGGCTCCTCTTTCAGCCGGAATTTCTTCACCATGATCTTCGCGCGGTAAGCGTTCGCCGCGATGACCACGTCCGAGCGCCGTGTGAAGAGCTTCTCCACCATACAGCCGAGCCGCCCGGAAATGCCGACCGCGCTTTTGCGGTCATAGAGCTCCCGGCAGTCCTGCACCATATAACGCACGCCCGTCATCTTCTTTGCGATCACGCCCGGGATGATGCCCTTGCGGTTGTCGACAAAGATCACATCCTGCGCGCCGACCCGCTGGATCTGCTGCATCACGAAGAGGATGAAATTGCTGTAGCCGTGATCCGGATAAAGGATATGCAGAGCCTCCTGCGACTCCTCACCCTCGGACGCCCGGGTGATATAGGTCACTCTCCCGAGCTCCTTCGCCGCCCGGACCAGCTCGCGCAGCCGTCCGTCATATGCATAATAGTCATAGGAAATCAGCAGTATGTTCATACGTCCGCCCCTGTCTTTTCCCGGATGAGACGGATGATGCGATCCTGGTCCTCCCCGGAGAGATACGGCGATACCGGAATCGCCAGCGTGCGCTTACAGATATCCGTCGTCACCGCGAGGCTCTCGCCGTAGCGGCAGACCTCCTCGAAGACCTTCTGCTGGTGCAGTCCCTTCGGATAGTAGATCATCGTCGGGACACCGTTCTCCTGCAGATACGCACGCACCGCATCGCGCTGCGCCTCATCCTTCAGAAGAATGTTGTAGGAGGCCCAGCTGGAATAATATCCCTCCGGCACAAGCGGTACTTTCACGCAGTCCCGCAGCGCCTCCGTGTAGCGCGCGGCTACCTTGTTTACATCCTCCAGCTCATACTCCCGAAATGCCTTCAGCTTCACCTGCAGCACTGCCGCCTGGATCGTGTCGAGGCGGGAGTTCATGCCAATTCGTACATTGTCGTACTTGCTGCTGCCCTTGCCGTGTACCCGCATGGAGCGAATCAGTGCCGCCCACTCGTCATTGTCCGTGAACACCGCACCGCCGTCGCCGTAGCAGCCCAGCGGCTTCGCCGGGAAAAAGGAGGTCGTGGAAATGTCGCCGAAGCTTCCGGCCTGTTTCCCATGATAGACGCCTCCGAAGCCCTGCGCGCAGTCCTCCAGAATATAGAGTCCGTAGCGGTCCGCGATCTCACGAATCCGCTCATAATCCGCCGGAAGACCGAAGAGATCGACCACGACGATCGCCCGCGGCTTTAATTTTCCCTCCGCGACGACCGCCTCGATCACGCGGGTAAGGCTCTCCAGATCGATCGTGAAGGTATCCTCCGATACGTCCGCAAAGACCGGCGGCGCGCCGACGAAGGCCGCGGACTCCGCTGAAGAAAAAAAGGTGTGATCCGGCACAAAGACCGCGGCGCCGCTGCCGACGCCCCAGGCCTTCAGCGCCAGCACGAGCGCGTCCGTCCCGTTTCCGCAGCTCACACAGTTGCGCACTCCGATATAATCCGCCAGCTCCCGCTCGAGCTCGTCGATCTGATCTCCCGCGATATAATCTGAGGAGTCAAGGACGACTTCAATCGCCGCGTCCATCTCCTCCTTCAGGGCTCTGTACTGACTCTTCAAATCCCGAAACTGCATCCTACGCATCCTCCTTCAGCTGTTCGATCAGGCTCCAGATGCCCTCGGCGGAATTAAAATTCTCCGGCACGATCTCCTCCGCCGGAATCTCCACCGCATAGCGCTCCTCCA
Organism: Lachnospiraceae bacterium; assembly: GCA_020860645.1. Lineage (GTDB taxonomy): Bacteria > Bacillota > Clostridia > Lachnospirales > Lachnospiraceae > Hominiventricola. The sequence goes on from JAJBTX010000112.1 coordinate 3,480, forward strand.
GCTCCGCAATCAGCGTGATCACGTCGAAGGACGAGAGCGCGCCGCCGTCGATCAGCTCCTTTTCCGTCTCAAAATCAATCTCCGGCTTCAGCTCAGCCAGCAGCTCCATCAGTTCCTTCATTCTTTTTTCTTCTCCTCTAATCTAAAACTTGACTACTATGACACCGTCTATCATCTTTATGGATCCCGAATCCGGGTAGTCCGGCATCTCCTGCACCTCCGGCAGGATCTCATACTCAGAGGCGTCGAGCGTCACCGGATCGAAATTGCACCATATCTTCATCGTAGTGCGCCAGGCATAATCGTTCAAAATACTGCTGCCGTCATAAGGCATAAGCTTGATTTCCTTAAATTCCGGAAGGCTGATGCTGCCGGTTGTGTAATCGTATTTTATAAATTCATTCACATACACAACAGGCGTCTCGTCTGTATAGCCCTCGACGCTCTTGATATGCGAAGCCAGCACGGTAAGGTAGCTGATGGCCTCCGACTGCATAACCTCCGCTTTGAGATAGCAGATATTGTCGAAGCGTATGTACATCACATTCAGCAGCAGAAGCAGACACACGCCCAGCGCTGGCAGAAGCTGCCCTGCCCTTTCTCCCAGCTTCCGGATGCGCAGCCGCGGCAGATAACCGGACCTCGCCAGCCAGGCAAAATACACATAAAACATGACCTGTCCATACACCATGAGCGAATCCACCGTGCCAGGATCACACATGATATAGATAAAATTCACTGCCAGCGGAATACAGGACACAAAGAGCAGCGCCTGCAGGCAGAGCATCCGGCTCTTTTTCCAGCAGGCCTGCAGCAGCTTCACGGTCCCGATCAGCGCCAGAAGCAGAAGCAGCCGATACACCTTATCCGTGGAAAAAGGATACATATTTGCACTTACGCCATCCGTCGGGCAGAAAAACTCCCGGTAAGCGATAAGCGCCCTCTTGATATATCCCTTCAGGGATGTCGCCCCCATCGTGCTGATGCCCTGATAATCGGAAAGCGTATTGCCCGTGAGAATCAGCGACAGCCGCATGATCACGAAGTAAATCGCCATGAAGCCCCCGCAGGAGATGACGCTCCGGAAGGCAATATAAAAGAATTCCCTCCACTGCGCTCCTTCTTTTTTCACCGTCTGCATCAGCGCGTGGAACAGGATGACGCTGACAAACACCGGTATCATGGCCTGATAGGTACCGACCCCGCAGGCGACCAGGAAAAGTCCCGCCAGATAAAGATACCATTTCTCCGCCCTGCAGCTTATGCAGGCGCCCAGCACACCCAGCAGGGTACCCAGGAAATAGTAGGGGATCGTAAACATATAGCCAAAACCGCTGGTGACCATCGGGAAGACGACCAGCACGCCGCTCAGCGCCACCAGCAGCCAGCGATCTCTGATCTCAAAAAAATCCGCCAGCAGCATCACACAAAGCGCGATAAAGAGGATGGTCAGAATCCCGTTGAAGAGCGGCAGACTGTAATAAGTGCTGCCGAAAAACCAGGTATTCAGATCTCCAAGGATTCCCAGCATCCATCTGCCCAGGTAATATGTGCCGCCCAGGGTAAAGAGCGACGAATCGTCATGGAAAGAGTATTTGTTGAAAAGGGTCATTCCATGCGCGCAGAGCCCCCACAGCAGGGTGCTCAGCAAAATCAGTTTATATCGTTTCAGGTTTTCTTTCTCCAGCATCGTTCTCACTTTTTATCTTATGTATTCCATTTCCAGGTCTCAAGCGTGTCACGAATCAACTCCGGCCCTGTCTCCTCACTGTACAGATAAATCTTCGGCATATCCCGGCTCAGGAAAAGGTACATGCCCTCCGTCACCGAGTAAGCGCCAATATTATGAAAGACCAGATAATCACCGACCCTCGCATCCACGAGCGACAATCGTTTCAGCAGAATATCCGCCGTCGTACAGAGGGCGCCATACACCGTCCACTCCTCTTCCTCACCCTGCAGCGGATGCTGCGGGAAATACGACAGGACCGGCGTCTTCATCGCCATATTCTGTCCGTAGTAGTTGACATGATGGATACCGCCGTCCGCGATCAGGACGTTCACCGCATCGTTCTGTTTCTGATCGACAATCTTTGTCATATAGTAACCGCAGGAAGCGGCAAGATAACGTCCCATCTCGAAGACCAGCTCATAGGGCCGCTCCTTCTGAAGCAGCGCCGCAAACGCATCCAACAGCCGCTCGTCCTCCTCGAAATCGTCCTTCGTAAAGTAGGGCACGCCCAGTCCCGGTCCGTACTCCAGCGTCCGTGTGACGAAACCTTCCTCCGCCTCAAGCCGCCGGATGAAATCCTCCATATACTGAAGTTCCGCCGCGATCTTTTTGATCTGCTTTTTCTGCGTACCGGTAAAATATTGAAGTCCGACAATCTCTGCCTGCGGATACTGCTCCCGCTCCCGCAGCAGCGAGCGAACGTCCTCCTCGCTCATACCGAACTGACAGCCGCTCGTCACGCGCAGCAGGATATCCACTTTTTTGCCGAGCTTGTCCGCGCAGCTCTGTACAAGCCGAAACTGGCTCACGGACTCCGCGGTGAAGTGCCGGACGCCCTGCTCCATCGCGTATCGGACATCCGCCTCCGCCTTGTAGACGCCGGACAGCACGATCTTCTCCATGTCCAGCTCATTTTTCACACAGATATGGAACTCGCCCGGGGAACAGATCTCGTAGCGATCCACCAGCACGTCCATCGCCCTTATGAGAAAGGGATTCGCCTTGATCGCGTAGCACAGCTTCGCCGGAGCAAGCTTCTGCGAGACCATCCGCACGCGCTCCTGTAAGATATCTGTGTCAAACACATAGGAGGGAGTCCCCAGCGTCTTTACCAGTTCTGAAAGCTTCATCCCGTCCATCGTAAGCTCCTTTTTCATCAGAGTTGTATCATCAGCGCCTTCCGGTCGATCTTGCCGTTTTTCGTGAGCGGCATCGCCTCTACGCGCCGGAATATACTGGGAATCATAAACCGCGGGAGCCGTTCTGTCAAGCGCGTGATGATCTCCTTCGCGTCCGGTTCTCCGACATAGAAGGCGATGATCCGCGTATTCGGCTCATCGTAGACACAGCAGGCCCGCGCGATGCCGGGGAGCGCCTGCAGAGCCGTCTCGATCTCTCCGAGCTCGATCCGATGCCCCATGTGCTTGATCTGAAAATCCTTGCGCGTCACGTAATAAAGCTCCCCGTCCCCGCCGTAGCGTCCCAGGTCGCCGGTGCGGTAGATCAGCTCCCGGTAGCGCGCGTGCAGCGGGTTCTGCACGAAAACTGCGTCCGTCTTCCCCTGTTCCCGGTAATAACCGAGCGCCAGCGCCGTGCCGGACACGCAGATTTCCCCGAGCATTCCGGCCTCTGTCACCAGAGCATTCTCCTCATCCAGCAGGAAAACCCGCTCGTTCGGGAAGGCTCTGCCGATCGGGATACTCTCCTCCTCGGAAAACTCCCGGTTTATCACATAATACGTACAGTTGCAGGTGATCTCCGTCGGCCCGTAGAGGTTCACATAGAGCGCGTCAGGCAGATAGGACCGCCAGTAATTCAGCTGCTTCACCGGCATGACCTCGCCGCTGAACAGCACCCGCCGGATACTCCCCGGCACTTTATAGCGGAAACCCTTCAGCATCGAGATGACACACAGCGCCGACACCGCCCAGGTAAGGCTCGTCACCTTCCGCTCATCGAGAAAATCGAGCAGCTTCTTCGGTATGGAAAAATATTTCTTCGGAACCACCTCGAGCGTCGCCCCTGTCTTCAGCGCCGGATAAATATCCTTAACCGACACGTCGAAGTCGAAGGGCGCCTGGTTTCCGATCACATCGTCGCGTTCGAAGCCGAAGATACGGGTAAAATGCTCCGTGAAATCGATGACCGAGCGGTGCGAGACCACGACCCCTTTGGGCACCCCGGTCGAACCGGAGGTAAAATTCGTATAAAGCGGGTCGACGTCACAGAAATTCCGCCTGCGCTCCGCAAGCAGCCCCTCGTCCGGCTCCGTCTCCGCGAGCTCCTCCGCCAGCAGAATCTTTCCCTCAAAACCGATTTGCTCGACCTTCGGAAGGAGCTTCCGGTCCGTGACGAGCAGCCCCGCCTCCAGCGTCCGCAGGATCGAGAGAATCCGCTCCGTCGGCTGTTCCGGTTCCACCAGAGTATAAAAGCAGCCCGCACAGACCGCCCCCAGAAATACATTCAGCGTAAAGGCTTCCTTCTCCAGCAGCACCGGCACCGGCGCGTTCTGCGGCAGCTCACGCGCGAGCGCGCTGCCGATCCGTCGCGCGTCCTCCAGCACCTGCGCGTAAGTGAAGCTTTGCTCCGCATCCTCAAACGCGATTTTCTCCGGGCAGTCTGCCGCACTGTTCTCGAGGTATTCCAGTACATTCTGAACCATAAAATCTGTCTCCCGCTTTCCTGTCTTTCTTCTTCACGCTTTCAGACAGGGTTCTCATCTTTTTCTCATTCTTCGGTTAACCTCGCAGTTCAGTTCTTCTTCTCCAGCACTCTTCGCGCAGGGTTCCCGAACTGTTTCTCATCCGCGGGAATATCCCGGATCGCGGTCGCGCCGATCCCGAGGTAGGCGCGGTCTCCCACCCGCATCCGGTTCGTCGTCACCGCCATCGGCGCAACGTAGACATGCTCCCCGAGGTCGCAATGCCCGGAGATACTCGACTTGCCGCCGATCGAGCTGTGCTCTCCGATCACACAGTTGTGCCCGACGTCGCCCAGAAGTCCGATCACCGAGCTTCTGCCAAGCACGGTCGTGCGCGAATCGCCCGCGGCCAGCACGGCCCCCGCCAGCAGGAGGCAGCCGTCCTCAATAACGGTCCCCGCCAGATGCGGCAGATCGCGGCACACGTCGTCGTCCAGACGATACGTGTCGAGGTCGTCCACACCGACCAGACAGTGCTCCTGAATCTCCACATTGTTTCCAATGCGCACGTGATCCTTGATCACCGTCCCCGCGCCGATCCGACAGTTGTCGCCGATCACAACATCCGCACCGATCACACAGAAGGGTGCGATCGACACGTTCGCACCGAGCTTCAGGTCCTCGCTTACGAAGCTGCCGTCGCGCTGCTGTAATGCAGGTTTGGGCAGCAGCGCGCGGAAGCGTTCAAGCAGCACGCCGTACATGCTCTTCTGCATTGCTGCGCGGATCTGCACGCAGGACTCATGCAGCCCCGGCAGCTCCACGTCCGTCTTCGTCACGAAGACGCTCTCCCGCACGCCCGCATAGTCTCCGCTCACATCGGTCCGCGCATAGATGATGCTGTTACTCTCCGGCGCTTCCGGGTCGGAGACGCCATATATCTTAAATTCCCGCCCTGCGAGCTCCGGGAACTCCTCCCCGGCCAGCTCGCAGACGCTTATCTCTCCTATTTTAAACATGAACAGCCTCCTGTTCTCCCGACGCCCTGCTCCCTGTTATTAATGGGGACACCAAAAATAACGCTGAACCAAGCCCCCTATCAGACATCAAACTCTCCGGCCATGTCGGTACTCCGGAAGTCCGTAAGAGGCAGCTTCACCGGCACGCCCTCCTTCTGGCTCTTGTAGATCGCGAGCACCATCTCGAGTGCGTTCCGCCCCGCCACGGCGTCCACATAGGGCTTCCGGTCATTCCGGATCGCGTCGATCACGTCTGCGTAGAGGCTCGTGTGGCCGTTTCCGTAGACATTGCTGGTCTCTTCCTGCAAATGCTTATTTTCCTCGTCCCCGGCCTCCTCGTCCGCGAATTCCCAGACATCGATATTGTTCGTGGATTTCCCGCCGAGCTTCACCGTACCGTTTTCCCCGAAGAGATAGAGCGTCTCCTCCAGATTCTGCGGGTAGACATTCGTCGTCCCCTCGATCGTCGCGACCGCGCCGTTTTTGAACTTCACGACCGCCAGTCCTACATCCTCCGCCTCGAGGTAGTGGTGGAACTGCTGCCGCGTCACGCCGTAGACCTCCTCCACCTCGTCGCCAAGCATCCAGCGCAGCAGATCAATGCCGTGGATACACTGGTTCATGAGCGCGCCGCCGTCCGAAGCCCATTTCCCGCGCCACGGCGCCTGATCGTAGTAGGACTGATTCCGGTTCCAGCGCACATGAATCGTACCGTGAGACAGCTTCCCGAAGCGCCCAGCCTCAAGCGCCCTGCGCGTCTGCTGCACCGCCAGATTAAAGCGGTTCTGATGGCAGGCGGAGACCTTCACTCCCTTTTCCGCTGCGCGGCGGACGATCTCGTCAGCATCCTCCATATTCATCGCGATCGGCTTCTCGACGATACAGTTTACGCCGTGGTCGATGCAGAACAGCGCAATCTCAGCGTGAACACCGCTCTCGGTCGCGATGCCGACGAGTTCCGGCTTCACTTCCTCCACCATTTTCCGATAATCCGTGTAGCGCGCGATGCTCTCATCCTTTTCGAGCCCGTGCTTCGCGAGCAGCGCCTCCATCTGCGTGGGCTCCACATCGCAGACCGCCGCAAAAGTGAGACCGTTATTTAACACTGCCTTGATATGGTTCGTTGCAATCCGGCCGCAGCCGATCAGTGCGTATCTCATCCCTCTACCTCTTCAAAAATATCCATGTATTGTCTCGCGAGCAGCGAATAGCTGTACTTCTCCCTGATCTCGCGTCTGCCTCTCTCTCCCATCGCCCGGCGCTCCTCGTCCGTCATCCGGTAAACCCGCTGCAGCGCCTCCGCGTAGGCTTTCTTATCTCCCGGCGGGACGACAATTCCGCCGCCCGACTGACCGACCACATTGACCGAACCGCAGGCAAACACCGTCGGATTTCCGGAGTACAGATAATCGTTCAGCTTATTGAGACTCAGGCCCAGATCGTTCAGCACGCGGTCATCCCGCAGCGCCGCGATACAGACCTTCGCCTTCGAGAGCGCGACCGCGACCTGGCTTTTCTGGATGCGCGGGAAAATCCGCACATTTTTCAGCCCCTCCTCCTGCACACGGCGCTTCACGTCCTCCTCCAGATAACCGTTGCCGATGAAGGCGAACCTGATCTTATCATCTCCCTGCTCCTGCAGCCATTTTGCCGCATCCAGCATGTCAAAAAGCCGCTCGGAATCAACGAAGCTGCCAGTGTAGACCGCGCACCAGTTTTCGTTGAGATAGCGATCCAGCTCCTCAGGCAGTTCCACTTCGCCCTTCGCCAGCACCTCATCGATCTCCTCCGTATGGTAGCCGTTCGGAATCCAGTAAATCCGATCGCGTCTCACGTAGGGAAACTGCCCCAGATAGCGATAGCCGAACTCCATCGTCGAGACGATCGCGTCCGCATGGCGATACGCGCGGCGCTCGAGCAGGGAAAACATCAGACAGGCCGGATGATATTTGGACGTCCCGAAGATCTCCGTCAGGGACAGCGGCCAGAAATCGCGAATCTCGCAGATAAACGGAATCCGGTTTTTCTTTGCGATCGCCCAGGCGCTCTCCCACGCAAAGGGGTGCACCGACGAGCCGATCACCAGATCCGGAACGCCGAACTTTTTATAGAAGGCCTTCTCATATTTTTTCATGAGGCGGCAGTAGTCCATCATATTCAGGATACGGTTCAGGGAAATCCCGTGATAGGCTGGCGCCGTGTGCAGGAAGACATAGGTAATGCCCGGCTTCACCTTCCGGATCTTTACTTCCTCATCGTAAGCGTAGGTCTCCCTTCCGTGCGTAAAGCAAGACATCCCCCCCCCGACCTCCCTCCCCCGCGGCACCCGCTCCTTCGGCAGCACACAGAGGCGGGCTACATCCAGCCCGGAGTGATGGTTCAGTATCCACAGCTTTTTCATCCGTTCGGTTCCTCTCTTCGCAGCATGATCTCACAGTATTTCATCATCACGAGGCCGTCCTCATAATTCCCGATCTGCGGCTCGTTCGCCTGCCCCGCGAGATTCTGCACGATGTATTTCATATGGTTGACGCCCGCCTCATACGCGTGCGGGTAACCGCCGCCGAATCTCGGATTGACCTCCGAGATATAGTAGACCCCGTCGCAGTCAAAAAGGTCGATGTCGATCTGTCCGGTAAATCCGCTCTCCCGCACAAAGCGCTCCACGAGCGCGAAGAGCGCCGGATCCTTGAAGGAGACGCCCTTGTCCGTCTCTCCCGCCCGCATGACGAGCTTCTTCTTCGAGAAGACCGAGATCAGATCGCGGCTCTGCATATCGATATAGCAGTCTACGCCAATCTCCTGCCCGTGCAGGTATTCCTGAATCATCAGCCCCTCCGTGTGATCAAACAGAAGATCGACCGTCTCCCGGTCCTGCGCTACCGAGATCGCAATGCTCGCGCTCCCCCGCACCGGCTTGACAAAGACCGGATAAGAAATAAGCCCCTGCTCCACATCACGGTAAAATTCCTCCCGCCCGATATAGCTCTTCGCACAGGGATAGCCATGCTCCTCAAGCCAGCAGTACATCTGCCACTTGTCGAGCGTGCGCTCGCACAGCTCATAGGAGGAGCCGATGACCGTGACACCGAGCGCGCGAAACTCCGCCTCGTGCTGCGCCAGCAGCGAGAGCTCCGGGTCGATCAGGGAAAAGACGCCCGTGATCCGCTCTTTTCTGCAAATATCATAAACGACGTCCAGATATCCGGGCGCGGTCATACGCGGCACGATATAATGCCGGTCAGCCTCGTAGAGCGCCGGAGCGTTCGGACTCATGTCCGTCGCAACGACAAGCCCTTTTCCTTTCAGCTCTTTTTTCATATACTGTACGATTTTATTGCGCGTACCACAGCTCAGTATCAGAACATTCATGTTTCCTTTTCCTTCCAGAGAGAAGCCTGCGCATACTCGCGCGCGCTCCACTTTTCGCGCACGAGGCGAAGTGCTCCATTTTCCTCAAGCCAGACCGCCGGAAACCAGCTGATGAACAGCGGCGACAGGCACATCGTATAGGCGCCGACCTTCTCATAGACGATGCGATCCCCCTCGCGCAGCGCCGGGCCGTCCGCGATCTCAAAAAGGCGGTCATTTTCCATACAGGTAAAGCCGGAGACCACCTGCTTTTTCAGGCACTCCCTCTGGCTTTCTGAGCCCGCATACTCTATATGATGGAAATAACTCTTCTTCGTCATCAGCGGGTCGACATGGATCCGGCTCCCGTCCGTCACCACGAAATGATTGCGGTTCGTCTCCTTCGCGTCGGTCACGGAAGTGACATATTCGATCGGCGGGCAGATGAGGGAGGTCCCCGGCTCGACGATCAGCATCGTCTCCGCGGGATCATATTCCTCACGCAGGATCTCCGACATCTCACGCAGATAGTCGGCATATTGTGGCTTATTCGCAAGACCGCCGAAATAACCGCCGCCCACGTCAATATAGGACAGCTTCAGATCATACTCTCTGCGGAGCCTGCAGGCCGTCTGCGCAATCGCGCGGTAAATATTCAGGCTGCGCGTTCGGGAGCTGCAGTGCAGATGAATTCCCGCAAACGACGCGCCCGGTATCCCGCTCAGCGCCTCGAGCGCGCGGGCAAAGTCTCCATTCTCATAGCTGAAACCGAAGCGGCCGCCCTCCTCGCCGCCGGACGCTTCGCCGGGGCACAACGCCTCCAGGTCAAAATTTACCCGGATGCCGACCTGCACAGTCTGTCCGGACGCACAGGCCTCACGGAGCCAGCCAAGCTCCCGTTTCGCGTCCAGATTGACAATCTGTCCCGCCGCGCAGGCGCGCAGGAAGCTCTCCTTCCCCTTAACCGGCCCGTTATAGATCATCCGCTCATAGCCCATATATTCCGCGAGCTCATACTCGTCCTGCGACACGACCTCCGCGCGGCAGCCCTGCTCCTTCATATACTGCAGTACCCAGGGCAGCGCGTTTGTCTTGAACGAGTATCCGATCGCCGCGTTCGGCCAGTAATCTGCCAGCGCTTTTTTCAGTTTTTCCATTCCCTCATCCAGCATGTCCTTATGGATCAGGTAATACGGGGTCTCCATCATCTATGCCTCTTCCTCCGGCGTTCCCATAAAATCCTCCATCGTGGCGGAGTTCTCGCTGTTGATACCCTCCCGTTTCAGCACCTTGAAGACTGTCTCAAAGAGAATGCGCACATCCTCTTTAAAGGAAAGGTTCTCGACATACTGCACGTCATACTCGAACTTCTGCTCCCAGGTGATGCTGTTGCGGCCGCGCACCTGCGCGAGACCGGTGACGCCGGGCTTCACATCATGCCGCCGATGCTGCCGCTTATTGTAGAGCGGAAGGTATTGCACGAGCAGCGGCCGCGGCCCCACCAGGCTCATATCACCCCTCAGGATGTTCAGAAGCTCCGGCAGCTCATCGAGACTCGTACTGCGCAGCTTCTCCCCAAAAGGTGTCAGCCGCGCCTCGTCCGGCAGCAATTCCCCTTTCTCATCCCGCTCATCCGTCATCGAGCGGAACTTGTACATACGGAAAATCCGCTCCTTATAGCCGGGGCGCTTCTGCGTGAACAGCACCGGACGGCCGAGCTTCACAGCGACCAGCAACGCCGTCACCCCCATCACGGGACTCAAAACAATCGTCGCCGGAATGGTCAGGCAGAGGTCAAATATTCGCTTTCCATACCGCCTGTAAAAACTCATCTACTTCCACAGTCCTCTGATAATCTCACAGATTCGCATGAGATCCGCGTCCGTCATCTTCGTGTCGCTCGGCAGGCACACGCCGTGCGTAAAGAGCGACTCCGCCACGCCGCCGTTGTCAATATAATCGCTGCCTGCGAACACCGGCTGCAGATGCAGCGGCTTCCAGACCGGGCGGCTCTCGATGTCGCCGCGCTCAAGTGCGAGTATCACGTCGAGCGGCTTCACCGGGCAGTCGTCAGAGAGCTGCATGACGCTGAGCCAGCAGATCGCGCGCTCCCCCTCATGCTGCGGCATAAAGGATACGCCCGCAAGATCACCCAGATGCTCCTGATAATACGCGAGAATATGACGCTTCTGCTCAATCCTCCGCTCGATCACCTGAAGCTGTCCGCGACCGATGCCAGCACAGATGTTGCTCATACGGTAATTATACCCGATTTCCTTATGCTCATAATGGCGGGCCGGCTCCCGCGACTGCGTCGCCCAGAAGCGCACCTTCGCCATACGCTCTTTTGCCTGTTCTTCCGGCAGACTGCACACAAGCATACCACCGCCGGAGGTTGTGACGATCTTATTGCCATTGAAGGAGAAGACGCCGTAATCGCCGAAGGTGCCAGTATACTGCCCGTGATAAATGGTTCCCAGGCTCTCCGCCGCGTCCTCAATGACCGGCACGCCATGCCGCCTGCAGATCTCCGTGATCGCGTCCATATTGGCCGGGAGGCCGTAGAGATGTACCGGAATCACGGCCTTTACATTCGGATACTTCTCGAATGCACGCTCGAGCGCCTCCGGGGACATATTCCAGGTCTCGCGGTCGCTGTCGATGAAAACCGGAACGGCCTTCTCATAGGCGATCGGGTTCGCCGTCGCGGAGAAGGTCAGCGACTGGCAGAATACAATGTCGCCCTCTCCCACGCCCACAGCCTTCAGCGCCAGATGCATCGCCGCGGTGCCCGCCGAAAGCGCTGCCGCGTCCTGCGCGTGTACATAAGCGCACAGCTCCTTTTCAAACTCATTGACATTTTTTCCGAGCGGCGCGATCCAGTTCGTGTCGAAGGCTTCCTTGATATACGCCTGCTCGTAACCCTCCTCGCTCATATGCGGGGAAGCCAGATAAATATGTGCCATTTTGCAACGCCTCTTTTCTTCTATTGTGTCACCGCGTGATAGGTGGGTACAATCTCCATTACCTTCTGTTTGATCAGCGGGCTGTCCTGCCGCGAGAGCTCGTCCAGCTCGGTGAGCTGCCGCATAAACTCTTCCTCGTCGAACTCGATCGGCTTTCCGATGTGAATCAGCGCATTCTCCGTGCCCTTCAGGCCCTCCTCGCTCATCAGCAGCTCCTCGTAGAGCTTCTCGCCGGGACGAAGACCGGTAAACTTGATATCAATATCTTCATAGGGCTTCAGCCCCGACAGGCGGATCAGATTCAGCGCGAGATCCAGGATCTTCACCGGCTTGCCCATGTCGAGCACGAAGATCTCGCCGCCCTTCGCCTGCGCACCGGCCTGCAGTACGAGCGAAACCGCCTCGGGAATGGTCATAAAATAGCGGATAATATCGGGGTGCGTCACCGTCACCGGCCCACCCTCCTCGATCTGCTTCTTGAAGAGCGGGATCACACTGCCATTGCTGCCGAGTACATTTCCGAAACGCACCGCGACAAATTCCGTCTGCGAGCGGTCGTTCATCATCTGGATCACCATCTCGCAGAGCCGCTTCGACGCGCCCATAATGTTCGTCGGATTTACCGCCTTGTCCGTCGAGATCAGCACAAAGCGCCGCGTACCGTAGCGGTCCGCCGCCTGTGCGGTCTTCCAGGTGCCCATCACATTGTTCTTGATCGCCTCATTCGGGCTGTCCTCCATCAGCGGCACATGCTTGTGCGCCGCCGCGTGGTAGACGATCTCCGGACGATACTGTTCAAATACACTGTTAATCCGATGCGTATTGCGCACCGAGCCGATCAGCACGACAAGGTCCAGTTCCGGATAATCATGCTTCAGCTCCTGCTGGATATCATACGCGTTATTCTCATAAATATCAAAGATGATGAGCCGCTTTGGCTCATGCCGCGCGATCTGGCGGCAGAGCTCGCTGCCGATCGAGCCGCCCCCGCCGGTCACAAGCACCGTCTTACCCGACACATAGTCCATGATGCTGTCCAGCTGCGTATTCACCGGCTCGCGGCCCAGCAGATCCTCGATCTCCACATTGCGCAGCTTGGAGACGCTGACCTCCTCATTCACGAGCTGGTAGAGCCCCGGCAGTACCTTCAGCTTGCAGCTCGTCCGGCTGCAGATATCCAGAATCTCCTGCACTGCGGCGTGGGACGCGCTCGGAAGCGCGATCATGATCTCGTCAATGTCGTATTCCTCCGCCAGACGGCAGATATCCTGGCGCGTTCCCGCCACCTGCACGCCGCGCAGGTACTTGCCCTGCTTGCCCGGATCGTCGTCTATCAGACAGCAGACATTCTGCTCGATGTAGCGGCTGCTCTGCAGCTCCTTCAGCAGCGTGTAGCCCGCCTCGCCGGCGCCCACGATCATCGTATTTTTCTTGCCCGCGTGCGCCGCGGTGCGCTGCCGCTGCTGCAGGTATCCCACAATCCGGTACATAAAGCGGAACACGGAAATCCCCATGACCAGAACCGCAAAGTACATAAAGGGATAGCTGCGCGGAACATGCAGCCCCATGAGCGCCATCCCGATGGCCTGCGTGATGGTCGAGATCAGACAGGCTACGATAATATTGGCCAGGTCGGACGCGCTGGCGTACTTCCAGATGCCCTGATAAAGCCGGCACGCATAAAAAGCCGCCAGTGTGATCACCAGATTCACCGGCAGATAATGAAAAATATTTTCGATAAACTCAATGGCCTGCGGCTCGAAGAAGAGATTGTAACGGATATAGATTGCCAGCGGTCCCGAGGCGGTGATAATCAGCGCATCCGCGAGAACCTGCAGAAAAATCCGGTACGCCATCTTCCTGTTTCGTATTTTCAACATAGAACGCTCCCGGCGTATTTACACGCACTCTATGGTAGTTTACCATCTTTACCCTTATTTTACAAGACTCCCAAATCTCCGGAAAAGCCGGGTGAGCTTTGACGGCGGATTCAGTCCGCGATCATGGCGGTCAAACTCCCTGTCGCGCACGACCGCCTCCGGATAATCAAGCGGAAACTTCAGCTCACGGGTCTCCATGCGATACTCCTCCCGTCCCTGCGTATGCGTCGCGTCCTCGCCAAAGCCTTCATTGCTGATCAGATTTACCTTCGGGACCGCGCAGAGTCCCCCCGCTCCCAGGCAGGAAATCCACCACAGATAGTCCCACGGGCATTTCCCTCTCTGAAAATAATAGCCGAACTCCTTCTTCAGATAATGCCTCGCCCGTGCCGGATAGGCAGCGACCAGGCTTCCGTCCCGCTGGATTCGCTCCCACTCCGAAGCGTCGCCGCAGTAATGCTTCCACGCGCGCCGCCAGGTCGCCCAGCCCCAGGTATAGACCCGGGCGGTAAAGCAGCAGCTCTTCTCAATCCGGTACTCCGGGCAGGGATTGGAACCGGAGACCATCATCACCTCCGGGCAGTCCGCGTAATGCTCCAGCATCGCCTCCGCGTAGGCGAAAAAATCCTTTCCCGGAATACAGTCGTCCTCCAGGATTACCGCGCGCTCCGCCTGCGCAAACACCTGATCGAGCCCCGTCGGGATCCGCTCGTCGCAGCCCATATTCGTCTCCGCGTAAATTCTTGTAACCGCGCAGGGCCAGGACAGGGTTTCGAACAAGGAGCGGACACGCTCCACCTTATCCCGCTCGCCATCCTTCTCCCCGCGCGGCCCGTCCGATATGACAAACAGCCGCTCCGGACGAAGCTCCTCAAGGCGGTTCAACATCTTTTTTGCGAGCTCATACCGGTTGAACACAATGACCACAACCGGCACCTTATACTGTTGTTCCATTCCATTCTCCCGTTTTATTTTTCCTCATTGTATCATCTGCCCCTCTTTTTTACAAGAAGGGCGGTTTTGCCTTGCGCTCTTTCCTTTCCGCAGATATAATCAGGATATGAAGATTCTGTTTTTAAACACAACTTACCTCTGCGGCGGCGCGGAGGCGGTAACGCTCCAGATCCTGCGGGGCATGGAACGGCGCGGGCACGAGGTACATGAGATCGTCAGCTATCACAGACGGCCGGAAAAGCTGCCGGACAATGTCCATGTCCTCTACCACGGCGCGCCTCTGCTCGTTCTGAACCGCGTCCTCACGCGCGGACACAGCAATGAAAACCTGACGATTCCTTACAGTCGACAATATATCCTGCGTTTTATCCAGGAGCAGCAGATCGATGTCGTCCATCTTCACAATGCCCACGGCAATTTTCTCGGCATCGATGACATCCGTGCGATCGCGGAAGTCTGCCCGGTCGTGTGGACGATCCACGACTTCTGGCCACTGACCGGACACTGCACGTCCCCGGTAGATTGCCCGGAGCTGTGGACCGCGAGCTGCGCGCAGTGTCCGCACCCCGAGCATTACCCGCCGGTTCGAAAGGAACGCGTCCCTGCACTTCTTACGGCCAAAAAAGACGCTTTTGGCGGCGCCGGTATCCGTTTCACGGCTCCGTCCGGGTGGATGCGTCAGCAGGTGCTGAAGTCCCATCTGGCAGAAGAACGCTGCGTCACGATCCCGAACGCGCTGGACACGACCCGCTGGACGCCCTACGGAAAAACAGAACTGCGGAAGACTTATGGCATACCGGAGGATAAGCATATCATCGGTTTCGTCGCCGCCGACCCGCAGAAAAAATCAAAGGGGATGAACTATCTGAATGAGGCGCTCGCCCGGCTTTCCCGCCCGCAGGACTATCTGCTCCTGATCGCCGGGAAGGACGAGGGCCTGACCGGGCTCCCGGACGCCGGTTTTCAGATCCGGCGCTTCGGCTATATCAGCGACCAGGCTGAGATGAACCGTTTTTACGCGCTCTGCGATGTGCTGGTCAACCCATCTGTCTATGAGACCTTCGGCCTGACCAGCATCGAGGCGATGGCCTCCGCTACGCCCGTCATTGTCTTTCCGATCTGCGCCATGCCGGAGATCGTCCCGCCCGAGGTCGGCTGGTGCCTGCCCGAGGTGAGCGGCGCCGCGCTGACCCGCGCCATCGAGGAGGCCTTTCTGAAACCGGAGCTGCTCGCCGCGAAGGGAGCCGCCGCCCGGGAGCATGTTTTAAAGAATTATTCTGAAGAGCAGATGCTGGACGCCTTCGAGGCCCTGTACCGGGAGGGCGTCAGCGCAGCTTCTTGTAGAGATCATTCATAAGACAGTAAAGACGCGGGCTGAGCCTGCATAAGGCCGCGCGAAAGTGATTCCAGGGCGTCGCCGCCTTTCCGCGCAGAAAAGATTTTTCAATATAATGCCGGTACTGCGGCTGATACATGCGCGCGTCGTAGATCATGTTGAGATAGCTGTCCAGGATCGCGTTCTTCATCCATCTGCAAAGCTCCGGCTCCTGCCGCCCGGCCACCTCGCACTGTTCCTTCAGCGTAGCGAACAGATCCTCAATGTTCTTCGCCTTACTTTTTCCGGTGCTGATCGAGCCTTCCCGGATCATATAATGATAAAAAGCATCCGGAATCGTCAGCACCTTCTCTGCTCTCAAAAGCGCCCGCGGCGTGAATTCCACATCCTCATGCAGAATTCCTTCCCTAAAGAGAAGCTCCTCCTCCCGCAGGAAATCCATCCGAAATGCATAGAGGCAGGCCTCTACATTCAGATTCCGGCTCTTATAATTCCGGAGCAGATATGCGGAGCCGCTCTCCACAAGCGCTTCCTCCACCGGAATCCTGCGCATGGACGAGCGCTCCCTTTCCGTCTCCTCCCAGCCGTCATAGGATACCATATCCGCGCCGAAAGCTTCCTGTATGCGGCTTTCCAGCGTCCGGCACATTCCTTTGTCAACATAGTCGTCGGAATCGACGAAGACCGCATAGTCCCCTGAAGCGTTCCGGAGCCCATAGTTTCTCGCGGAGGAAAGCCCTCCGTTTACCTTGTGAAATGCACGCACCCTCGCCTCGCTCGCCGCGTAGCGGTCGCAGAGCGCGCCGCTCTCATCCGTGCTCCCGTCGTCCACCAGCAGGATCTCCACATCCGAAGCGTCCTGCCCGAGCAGGGACTCCATGCAGCGTGGAAGATAAGCGCTTACATTGTACACCGGAACGATCACGGAAATCTTCATGTTCTAACCGCCTTTCCATGGAGATACTCCGGAATCAGGCTGATCGCGAATACGGAAAACGCGAGATCCCGGAAGGTATACCAGTAGTGGATATAAGAGTGATTGGCCGCCAGTACATACCAGACCAGCGGGAAACATGCAACGACCGCCAGCCGACAGATCTGCGGCATACAGCTTTGCAGCTGCTGTCCACGAAGACTGTAACACAGCCATGCGATCACGGCCAGCGTCAGCAGAATTCCCCAGATATTGGCATACATATAGAAGTTTCTCAGCACGGTCATAATGCGGCTGATCTTTTCATCATAGGCCTCCACCGCGGTCCGCGCCGAGATGCTTACCAGCGCGTCCGCAAAGATATTCTCTCCGGTGAGCAGCGTGGCCATGCACCACTTTCCGGCCCACATGCCGAGATAGCCCGTGCACCAGGCGGCGCCGCTCTTCAGCAGAAAGCGCAGTTCTCCCCGCACGCTGTCCCTGCGCAGCACCAGACACAGTACGAAAGCCATGCCAAAGGTATATAATGGATAAGTCAGGAAATCCACGAAGCTGGTGCACATTCCCGTGATCAGGAAGAAATACGGCCAGGCGTCGCGCTCTTCCCATCGTTCGAAGAAGTGCAGCGCCAGCAGAAGCGCCGCATTCCCGGCATAAAAACAAGTGGAAAACTGCAGGGAACAAGGGACCGTCATCGGATACAGCGCCAGCAGTGACAGCGCATAGGCCACCATCACGCGCCACAGGCCGCGCCGCCACAGCTGCCACAGGATTGCAGCCACGAGGATCACCATGATCACGCCGTTCAGGATACGAATCTGGCCAAAGTTCAGGAACAGAAGCAACGGTTTCAGGAAAAGAAGATAACCGTGCCAGTAACGGGGATACAGCGATTCGCCCTCCGTATTTCCCTCCGTCAGATATTCCTCCAGCGCGTCCATCGACTCCAGATCATTCAGATGCCAGGCGACCAGCATGGCCGCCTGATAGAAGGGCTGGTCCGACTGATAGACCGCCGCCCCCAGCATAATCGCGTCAGTGGTATTGTCGAGCGAACTCCCCTTGAGCCCCTTGATCAGAAAAGGATTGTCCCCCTCCTCCATAAAAGATTCGAGGGATTCCGTCATATGCTCCTGCATCGGCTGCACCGGCAGCAAATATACAAGACATATCGCAAGCGTTCCCAGCAGAATGCCCGCGATCAGCATTCCTGCACATTTAAGCAATCTCTTCATCCGGAGCCTCCTTCTTCCGACACAGCAGGGCAAGTACCAGCACGAACGTCAGCACCGTGTTGAAGCAGAAAAACCGGAAGTCCGGTCCGCACAGCAACAGCGCCGTCCCAAAATTATAGCAGAGCGTCGGAATCCACAGCAGCGTCTTTTTCAGTCCCTCCTTCAGGCGGCTGACGCCGAAGAACAGCAGCAGAAGCGTAAAGAATCCGATATGCCAGCTCCAGGTTGTAAGGACGGAGCCGTTTACCGCCAGACTGTTCCACTTGGAAAGGATATTGCGCAGCCAGGCGACGCCCGTCGTCTCATAACCATAGGAATTGCTGCCCACATTCACCGTATAGCTCCAGCTCACACTCGTTCCGGCCGGCTTCCAGACTACCTCAAAGAGCTTCACAACTGCCCGATAGCTCAAATAAGGAGCCTTCTGAATCGCGTGCCAGGTGTAGCGCAGCACCTTCGCGGCGCCCTCCTCCTCGATCACATCATTCGAGATGTCGTCGCCCATCCATTTGGCGCTGTTCCAGTTGCCCTCCTCGTAATTGCTCTCCCACATCTCCTGGTCGCCGATGCGGTAGAGAAATTCCCGCGCCTCCTCGTCAAGCTTCTCCGGCGCGTTTACCAGGACATTCGCCAGAATGGTCATCGGGACGCCGAGCATCTCCGCGGCCACCTGCGGATGGCTCTGTACATGCAGAACCTTGTATACCGGGCCCCTGATACCGGCCATAAAAATCAGCGTCCAGATCCCGCCCATCAGGGCATAGCGGCGCAGCTGCCGCCAGTAGAGCAGCGCAATCAGCAGCATCAGCGGAGCCACCAGCAGAATCGCGTTGTGGCGCATGAGCGCCGCCAGCGCGCCGAACAGACCGAACAGCATGGCGTTCTGCCATTTTCTCAGCCAGGCGCCGTCCGAGAACAGAATCTCGATCGTCTGTCCGGCCAGCACGATCAGAAAGATCGTCATGGCAGTGTCCTTCCAGATAAAGGAGAGGACGACGGCGGAGGCCGGTGTGACGACTCCCAGCAGCAGCGCGGGTATGCTGCACTTCTTCGGAATCCCCCAGCGGTCCAGCACCATGCCCAGATACGCCATCGCCAGCCCCAGCCAGATGAGCTGCACGAATACGGCAAAGGCAAGGCTGTTGCAGATCAGGGAAGGAATCAGCAGGAAGAGAAGCGTGTGGATCGCGGGATGCCAGTCCACCAGCGATCTCGCCTGCACCTGCGCCCACTGATTGAAGGTATCCGTGATCAGGCCGCCGGGATACCAGGCCAGGTAATAGGCTCCCAGCACCAGCCAGGTAAGGGCTGCGATGAGCAGCCCAAACTTCCAGTTCCACCGCTTCGGTTCCTCCTGGATCGTAATCTTAAACTTCTGCAGAAAACGACAGACCACATGAACGCAGGCATAAATCACGACAAGGCGCAGCGGCGCGTCCCAGGAAAGCGGAACTGACAGCGTATAAAAATAGCTGATCAGATACAGGTAAACCGTCAGTACAATTTTTGCAAAAAGGTACATTTTCTCCGTCCTCCCGGCTGTCACGGCTCCCGATCAGAAGAACCCACAGGAATCCATTCTTTTTTGTAGTAATCAGAATACTCTTCGTCTTCCGCCTTCTCCGCCGCCCGGTATGTCGCCCGGTCCGGAATCAGTACCGTCGCGTCCGGGTCGCTTAAGTAGGCTCCCCACCAGGAGTAGGTGCTGTTGGCAATGATGTGGTGCCTGCAGCAGCACAGCACGTTCCATTCCACGAAGTCCTTCTCTTCCCCCTCGGCCTCCACGATCCTCAGCTCCGCATCGTTTCCGACATACTCACGAATCTGCTGCCGAACCGCCTCCTCCAGCGTTACCAGGAAGAAAACCGGATGGTCGACGAGCTCCCGCATCCTGTCAATCGCTCTCCGGTAATAATCGCTCTCGATCGCCCGGCCATAGCGCACAAAGTCACCGCCGCGAATATGGAGAGCCACGCTGTTTTCCACGCTTCGGACCGCTTTGACAGCAGGATGCTCCTCCGGCACGGCGGACAGGAACTGTCTTTTTATATCTTCCCGATAGTGGTCAAAATACCGCCAGCTTTCAAAATACCCCTCAATATAAAGATTCTTTTTGGACGAATGGCTCTGATCCCCGCTATATTTTCTTGCGTGTCCCTCTTCCACCAGCCTGTCGCAGGAAGGAATGTGCCGCAGCAGAAAATCCGCCGTCCGGCAGCTCAGGGAAAGCCTCGGGCGGCTGGTAATATGGTCCACCTTATACATCCTGCACACGATCGGATCCAACTCTAATTTTTTCAGCAGAAAAGGATGCTCATCGTCATATGTTGTCAGGTTAATAATTGTGATCTGTTCATTCCGCTCCCTGGCTTCGGCATAGGCCTTCGCGTACATGAACAGCTGATTTCCGAATCCGGAATGCCCAGGGATATATAAATATATCACGCGCTTTTTCCTCCGCTTTTCTTCCGCTCCAACCAGCCTGTAATCTCCCCCGCCGTCGGCCACAGGCCGTACCCGAGAAGCAGCGGATAGAAGCCGTAGATGATCTTGAAATGCTCATGCTCCAGCAGACTGTATGCCTGGAACGCGGTGAGTATCAGCAAAAGTCCTTCATTCCCGTCTTTTCCGGCGCGTCGGACCGTGAATACGAGCAGAAGCAGATAGCCGACCGTCACCAGCAGCCCCATATTCAGGCTCAGATACGCGTACAGCATGTCCAGATACCCGTAGGTGCCGGAGTCAAAAAGCTGTCCCAGAAGCGTGAAGCCCTCTCCGCTCCAGAAACGCTGCGCCAGGATAAATCTGGCACTCATCGTTCCGGGAAAGACCTGAAAAATGCCGATGCTGTCGCTGTAGCCGATAAACAGTACAAAGGATAAAATACAGATGCCGAATACCGAGAGAAAGGCCAGCGTCTGCCACAGCCGCCTTTGCGTCTCCGCCGGAATCCCCCGCTTTTGCAGAAAGCGATAGAAATTCACCAGCAGAAGCAGAAGCAGGATGCTGATCTCCGAAGTGCGGCTGTTCGCCAGGTAGTCCAGAAGCACCACCAGAAGCAGCATGGCCGCGTTGTCCTTCCAGCACCATCTCTTATACCGCAGATAAACCCATGCCGCGCACAGCATCAGAAGGAAAAGTCCCAGCTCATTCGGATGGCTCCAGCCGAAGCTGTAACGGATGCGCCCGTTTCCCCAGTCTCCCGTCGCGAAGGGATACAGTCCGATCAAAGGCAGCACAATCAGGGCGGCCGCCATCACAATCCTTGTCAGAAGATCAGTCTTCAGCACTCTGGCAAGATCAATATCCTTCGCGAGCAGAAGCCCGGCCGCGAACCAGAGCACCGCGTTGGTCTGCGTCGTAATCCTGGTGAGTTCCACAAGCCCCAGTAGACCTGCGGTCACCAGCCATTCCAGCCAGCTTTTCTTCTGTATCACGACCTTGACCAGCACGAGCAGGTACAGAAAATACAGCCAGTATTCCAGATAATCTCCCAACACGGGCCATGTCTCCGAAACCGCTGTCGTCGTCTCCCCATACAGCAGAAAGCCCTCCAGCACGAAACAGGTAAGCCATAATTCCAGCGTTTTTTTCTTTTCGTTCATGCATACCTCCCCGGAAAGCTTCTTCGCCCGGTCTCCCGCAAAGACCGTGGCAGCATGATCTTAAGTATTGTACCATACTTGCCAGTCAATGGCAAACATCGAAGCGCGAAAACAGACAGGCTCTCCACGCGGACAGCGCTGCATAGAAAAGGGCTGCAGCCGTAAAAACACGACTGCAGCCTCTCTCTTCACAATCTTAATAGCCCAGATAGCTGATGTTCATATCCACATTCCCGCTGATGCCGGAGACGCTCCCCTTCGAAGAGTACTGCCAGATATTATACTTTCCGGAGTAGGTACAGCTGGAATTGTACTGTGCCACCCAGATGCAGTAGCTGCTCAGCGAGGAGGCGTTCAGCTGATTGTTGAACCAGCTCTTGCTCGCGTACACGCCAGCCGTATAACCGGCGTTCTTGATCGTCTTGCAGAAGGCGCTGACGACCGCGGTGCGCGCGCTCTTGCTCAGACCGTTCGCCCGTCCGTTCGTGGCGCTCTCCGTATCAATGAAGATCGGATAGGTAATCTTGTAGCCGGATACCAGCGAGAGCACCATACTCGCCTCCTCCACAGCCTCAGCCTCCGTGATGGCCTGCGTGAAGAAGTAGACGCCCACCTTGATTCCGGCGGCGGTCGCGCCCTTGATATTCGTCTTAAAATACGGGTCCTCTACCAGCACGCCCGTGGACGAACCCCGATAACCCGCGCGGATGATCGCAAAGGTGATGCCTGCGTTCTTAACCGCGGTCCAGTCGATCGAGCCCTGATATTTCGAGACGTCGATGCCCCGGCTGCCGGAGCTCTGCGTCAGGATACCGTCCGAGTCAAAGGTATAACTCACACCTCCGATGACCTGGGTGCCGGTCACCTTTTTGTGATTCGCATCGTAGTAATAGACATTCCCGTTCAGCGTCTGCCAGCCGGTATACTGCGGCGAGGTGTAGAAGGTGCTGTAGTTCGTGTAGTCGCTGACCTTCGCGGTAGTCGTCGCGTTCGAGTCAACATAAAGCGTATTTCCGGAGGTATCCTTCAGCACGGTGCTGGAGTCGCTGAAATCGGTCACTGTTACTGTACACGCAAGAGAAGCTTCTGTCGTATGGCTCTCTGTATCCGCGTACTTGAAACTCACCGTGACATCTGTGCTGCCCTTTCCTTTCATCGTCACAGTCGTCGACGTCCCGCTCGTGGCGGAAAGCGTACAGACAGACGAATCCGCGACGCTCCATGTAATACTGTCCGTATCAATGATCGTAACCTCAGAATAGCTGTTAACGATCGTCAGCTCCAGTGTCACGCTGTTGGAGGCGCTCACATCGCAGTTGTACAGCGTGGCGCTCGCCGGGACAGATGCGGTCGCTGTATAGATATTCTGCGTCCCTGCATCCTGCGTCACCGCGACGAAGCGGCCGGAGTTCGAGACAGTCACATCGCTTTCACCGGAGCTCTCGCTGCCCTCTGTCCCGTCGGTGCTTTCTGTTCCCTCTGTTCCGCCTGTATCTCCCGAATCACCCGATTCTTCCGACTTGCCGGTCTCTCCTTCGTCCTCGCCCTGCTCCGTATCGCCGCTGTCTGTCACAGCCACCGTCAGCTGACAGGTCGCCGTATTCTTTGTGCTGCTGACCGAAGCCTTCGTGAGCAGAGAGGTGTCCACCTTCGAGCGGGCCACCTTTGACGTCGTCACCGTACTGTCAAGGAGCTCGATCGTGTCCGTCAGAGTTCCTTCCTCCTCAACATTGTTGACTGCCGTATCCTCGACCGCCGCATTGACCTCGGACTCCGTCTTGATCTCGTCGGTGACGTCCACCTTCGCGTACTCGATCTGGCCCTTCACTTCCGCTGTGATGATGCCTTCCACGATCTCGTAACCATCGATCTCCTCGAGTTCTACCGTGTAATCGCCGCCCTCCAGATCCTCTATGTAAATAATACCGTCCTTATCCTCGTCCGTATGCTCCGTTGTCTCCGCGCCGCTCTTATCCTCCGTCACCTTTACGGTAAACTCCTCGCCCGTCACAACCTTCGAATCCGCATTCACAATCTTGATCTTCAGATCCTTATCAATCGAAGTGGTGGCCAGATACAGCTGAACAAGCGTCTCCTCTTCCTCGACCTCCGCGGTCTCCCCGGGAGCTTCCGTCTCCTCCGTCTCCACGACCTGCGCTACAAGCGTCTCCTCCGAATCATAGTCGTAGTCCGACATGCTGTAGGAGCTGATCCCCATGCTTCCGGTTGCGAGCACCACGGCCATGACTCCTGCACCGATCTGCTTCAGCGGCAGCCCGCACAGTTTCATCAGTATATTTTTCCAGTTCATACCTATTCTTCCTC
This sequence comes from Lachnospiraceae bacterium, assembly GCA_020860645.1. Lineage (GTDB taxonomy): Bacteria > Bacillota > Clostridia > Lachnospirales > Lachnospiraceae > Hominiventricola. Next base: position 27,458 of record JAJBTX010000112.1, read on the forward strand.
CGGGCGGTTCCCGCCATTATACCGTTCTTTCATTATAGATTTTTTTATTATAACGCGATCCTTCACTTATGTAAACGGAAAATTTTCTCATTTCAGAGAATTTTCACACTTTTCATTGCCGCGAACACTTATTTTCGTTATAATAGGACTGACATCACGATACAGGAAGGGAGATATTCTTCACATGAAAGGAATCATTCTGGCCGGCGGCTCCGGCACGCGCCTCTATCCGCTCACCATGGTCACATCAAAGCAGCTGCTTCCCATCTACGACAAGCCGATGATCTACTACCCGATGTCCGTGCTCATGAGTGCGGGGATCCGGGATATTCTGATCATCTCAACGCCGCAGGATACGCCGCGCTTTCAGGAATTGCTGGGCGACGGCAGTCAGTTCGGCGTCGAGCTCTCCTATGCAGTGCAGCCGAGCCCGGACGGCCTGGCGCAGGCCTTCCTCATCGGCGAAGACTTCATCGGCGCGGACACCGTCGCGATGGTGCTCGGTGACAATATTTTCGCCGGACACGGTCTGAAAAAGCGCCTGCGCGCCGCCGTGCAGAATGCGGAGTCCGACAGGGGGGCGACTGTCTTCGGCTACTACGTGGACGATCCGGAACGCTTCGGCATCGTGGAATTCAACGCCGAGGGCAAGGCTATTTCCATCGAGGAGAAGCCCGCCAGACCTAAGAGCAACTACTGCGTCACCGGCCTCTATTTCTACGATAACCGTGTCGTCGATTACGCGAAAAACCTGAAGCCGAGCGCGCGCGGCGAGCTTGAGATCACCGACCTGAACCGCATCTACCTCGAGAACGGCGAGCTGAATGTGGAGCTGCTCGGGCAGGGCTTCACCTGGCTCGACACCGGCACGCACGAGAGCCTGGTCGACGCCACAAACTTCGTGAAGACGATGGAGACACACCAGCACCGCAAGATCGCCTGTCTCGAAGAGATTGCCTATCTGAACGGCTGGATCACGCGCGAGGACGTCCTGAAGGTCTACGAGGTGATGAAGAAAAACCAGTACGGTCAGTATCTGAAGGACGTGCTCGACGGCAAATACGTGGATATCCTGCATTCATAGACCAGAGGAGGAACATTATTTTGAACATCATTGTCACCGGCGGAGCCGGATTCATCGGAAGCAATTTTATTTTCCATATGTTAAAAAAATATCCGGACTACCGGATCATCTGCCTCGACTGCCTGACCTACGCGGGCAATCTCTCGACGCTCGCGCCGGTTATGGATCATCCGAATTTCCGCTTTGTGAAGGAGAGCATCACCGACCGTGAGGCCGTCTGCCGCCTTTTCGAGGAGGAGCAGCCCGACATCGTCGTGAATTTCGCGGCGGAGAGCCACGTGGACCGCTCGATCGAGAATCCGCAGGTCTTCCTCGACACGAACATCATCGGGACAAGCGTCCTCATGGACGCCTGCCGCAAATACGGCATCACGCGCTATCATCAGGTCTCGACCGACGAGGTCTACGGCGATCTGCCGCTCGACCGGCCCGACCTCTTCTTCACAGAGGAGACGCCGATCCACACGAGCAGCCCCTACAGCTCTTCAAAGGCCGGCGCCGACCTGCTTGTACTCGCCTACTACCGCACCTACGGCCTGCCGGTCACGATCAGCCGCTGTTCCAACAACTATGGTCCCTACCATTTTCCGGAAAAGCTGATCCCGCTCATGATCGCGAACGCGCTGAACGACAAGCCGCTGCCCGTCTACGGCAAGGGTGAGAATGTCCGCGACTGGCTCTACGTCGAGGATCACTGCAAGGCGATTGACCTCATCATCCATAAGGGCCGCGTCGGCGAGGTCTACAACATCGGCGGCCACAACGAAATGCGCAATATCGATATCGTGAAAATCATCTGCAAGGAGCTTGGCAAGCCCGAGAGCCTGATTACCTACGTCACCAACCGCAAGGGGCACGACATGCGCTATGCAATCGATCCGACGAAGATTCACGAGGAGCTGGGCTGGCTGCCCGAGACAAAGTTTGCGGACGGTATCAAGAAAACGATCCGCTGGTATCTTGACAACCGCGAGTGGTGGGAGACAATCATCTCCGGCGAGTACCAGAATTACTATGAGAAAATGTCTGGAAACCGGTGGAAAGCAGAATGAAGGTATTTGTCACCGGCGTGGGCGGCCAGCTCGGTCACGACATCATGAATGAGTTGGCAAAGCGGGGCTACGAGGGCATCGGCTCTGATATCGCGCCCGCGTACAGCGGCGTTGCGGACGGCACTGCCGTCACAGGCATGCCCTATGTACAGCTCGACATCACGGACAGAGGTGCTGTGGATAAAATCTTATCAGACATGCAGCCGGATGTCATCGTACACTGCGCGGCCTGGACCGCCGTCGATCTGGCCGAAGATGACGACAAGGTCGAAAAAGTCCGGCTGGTCAATGTGTGCGGCACGGAGAATATTGCGTTCGCCGCGAAAAAGCTGGACTGCAAGATGGTCTATCTCTCGACCGACTACGTCTTCGACGGGCAGGGAACGGATCCCTGGCAGCCGGACTGCAGGGACTACAAGCCGCTGAACGTCTACGGGCAGACCAAGCTGGACGGCGAACTCGCCGTGGCCGGCAATCTTGAGAAATATTTCATCGTCCGCATCGCCTGGGTCTTCGGCGTCAATGGAAAGAATTTCATCAAAACAATGCTGAATATCGGGAAGACGCACGATCGTCTCACCGTCGTAAACGATCAGATCGGCACGCCGACCTACACCTATGACCTCGCACGGCTGCTCGTCGACATGATCGAGACAGAGAAGTACGGCTACTACCACGCGACAAATGAGGGCGGCTACATCAGCTGGTATGAGTTCGCCTGCGAGATCTTCCGGCAGGCCGCCGCGCTCGGGCATCCGGAGTACGACGCGGAGCATCTGACCGTGGCGCCGGTCACGACCGCGGAGTATGGGGCGTCGAAAGCAGCGCGGCCGTTCAACAGCAGGCTGGATAAGAGTAAGCTCACGGCGAACGGGTTCACGCCGCTGCCAACGTGGCAGGACGCGCTGGAGAGGTATCTGAAGGTCGTGGAGTTTTAGTTTCCGGATATGGCGAAGGGGTACTAAGTTCAGAGCCGCAGGCCGCAGACCGCCTGCTTACGCAGGCTATATGCCGCCTTCGGCGTCATATGTCTGCGGCTCGCCGGGCGTTCCGCCCTGCACAGAATAAAAAAGCAGCCTCATGCGAATAAATTCGCATCGGCTGCCTTTTTTATTCTGCTGCTGCTCTGAACTTTAAACTTCGAACATCATCTCCCCGTAGGTCGGGACCGGCCAGTGCTCGCGGTCTACGATGGTCTCGAGCTCATCGACCGGGGCGCGCAGCGCCGCCATCGCCGGAAGGATGATATCGTGATATTCCTTCGCGGTGCTGACCTGCTCGACTTTCTCCTTCAGATCGTCGAGCGCCTTCTGCGTCTCGGCCAGCAGGGAGCTCGCCTTTACGAGGATCTCCTGCTGCGCGGAGGTGTCAGCCTGGGCATAAGCGCCCTTGACCGTGCTCATCGAAGATGCCACGCTGTTGACGAAGGAGATTACAGCCGGGATATACAGCTTGGAAGCCATATCGATCATCGTCCGTGCCTCGATATTGATCAGGCCGGCGTACTCTTCCAGCTTGATCTCGCGGCGGGCGGTCAGCTCACGCTCCGTCATGACGCCCAGCTTTTCAAACATCTCTAATGTGCTCGGGCTCGTGTAGGCCGGGATCGCGTCCACGATCGTCTTCATGTTCGGAAGACCTCTCTTCTCAGCCTCAACAACCCACTCATCTGAGTAACCGTCGCCGTTGAACACGATATCCTTATTTTCCTTCATCACTTTATAGATATAGTCAATCGTCGCCTTCTCGAAGTCCTCGGCTCCTTCCAGCGCGTCGCAGGCCTTGTTGAAAGCCTCCGCCATCATCGAATTCATGACCGTGTTCGCGTCTCCGATGGATACGGACGAAGCCACCATACGGAACTCAAAACGGTTGCCCGTGAAGGCAAAGGGTGAGGTGCGGTTCCGGTCGGTCGGATCCTTCGGCAGCACCGGCAGCGTGCTGACGCCCAGGTCGAGCACTCCCACATGCGAACAGGGCAGCTCGTCGAAGGGCACGCCCGCCACGATCGCGTCGACGATCTCGCCGAGCTGGTCGCCCATGTAGATCGAGATGATCGCGGGCGGCGCCTCGTTCGCGCCCAGACGGTGATCATTTCCGGTGTTGGAGGCCACCGCGCGCAGGAGCAGCGAATGCTTCTTCACCGCCTCCATCAGGCAGGCAAGTACCAGCAGGAACTGCAGGTTCTTGTTCGGCTCCTTGCCGGGCTTAAAGAGGTTCACGCCATTGTCGGTGCCGAGCGACCAGTTGTTGTGCTTGCCGGAACCGTTGACGCCCGCGAAAGGCTTCTCATGCAGCAGGCAGGCAAGGCCGTGCTCGGTCGCCGTGCTCTTGAGCACATCCATCACGAGGAAGTTGCTGTCGAGCGCCGCATCAGAGGGCGCGAAGATCGGAGCGATCTCGTGCTGTCCCGGGGCGACCTCATTGTGCTGCGTCTTCACCGTGATGCCGAGCTTCCAGAGCTGCTCGTCGACGTCCGCCATGAACTCCGCAATGTTCGTCTTCAGCGGCCCAAAATACTGATCCTCCATCTCCTGCCCCTTCGGAGCCGGAGCGCCGAACAGCGTGCGTCCCGCATAGACCAGATCGGGTCTGCGCAGATAGTTCTCTCTGTTGATAATGAAATATTCCTGCTCCGGCCCCACATAGGAGCGAACCTTCTTCGCATCCAGGTTTCCGAACATTCTCACAAAGCGAACGCCCGCCTTGCTCACCGCGTCGCAGGATTTCAGAAGCGGCGTCTTCGTGTCAAGCGAATCTCCGGTGTAGGAGCAGAACGCGGTCGGAATGCACAGGATCCCGTCCTTCACATAGGCCGGCGAAGCCACATCCCATGCCGTGTAGCCTCTCGCCGCGCAGGTAGCGCGCAGGCCGCCCGACGGGAAGGAGGACGCATCCGGCTCACCCATCATCAGATCCTTTCCGGAAAAGCTGTTCTCGATCTTGCCGCCCTCCGGGATGTCCGCGAAGGAGTCGTGCTTCTCCGCGCCGATGCTGACGATATACGGCTGGAAGATGTGCGTGTAGTGCGTCGCGCCCTTCTCGATCGCCCACTCCTTCATCGCCTTCGCCACGATGTCCGCAAGCTCGAGCGTGACCTCGCCGCCCTCGTCCATCAGCTTCAGCATCTGCTTGTAGGTTACCTCCGGCAGGCGTTCCTTCATGACTGCTTCATTGAATACGTCCTGTCCGAATACTTCAGCTACATTTACACTCATACTTTTCTCCATCCTTTCCCTTTTTCATTTCAATGCTGTTCTGAACTGTTACAAAAAAGAGGATGCTCCACTTTCGTATGTGGAACATCCTCGTTCGCTCACAGCTCAAACTGCTACTTTCTGTAGCATACACGATATGCCGCGAAAATGCAAGCATTATTTTGCCAAAAAAATAACTAAAAAATCGGTTAAAAACGGTCATTTTTCATCAGAGCGCCGCCATGGCGTCCTTCACGGCGGATACGCCGACCAGCTCGATGCCGGAACAATTTTTGATCTGCGCGAGGCAGCTCTGCGGGAGAATCACACGCGTAAAGCCCAGCTTTTTCGCCTCCTGTACGCGCTGCTGCGCCATGCTGACCGCGCGCACCTCGCCGCTTAAGCCCACCTCGCCGAAGACGATCGTCCGCTCCGGAACCGGTATATCCCGATAGCTCGAGATAATCGCGAGCACAAGCCCGAGATCCATCGCAGGCTCGCTTAAGCGCACGCCGCCCGCGATATTCACATAGGCGTCGTAGCCCGAGAGGGGCAGGCCGAGACGCTTCTCCAGCACCGCCATCAGAAGATTGAGACGATTGTAATCCATTCCCGCAGCCGTACGCCGCGGAAGGCCAAAGTTCGTTTTACATACGAGCGCCTGCACTTCGAGCAGCATCGGCCGCGTACCCTCCATCATACAGACGACAACCGAACCGGAAGCGCCCTCCGGCCTGCCGCTCAGCATATACTCCGAGGGGTTCGCCACCTCCTCAAGTCCCCGGTCCGTCATCTCAAAGACCCCGATCTCATTGGTGGAGCCAAAACGGTTCTTGACGCCGCGCAGAATACGGTAGGAAGCGTGCCGGTCACCTTCGAAATAGAGCACCGTGTCCACCATATGCTCCAGCACGCGCGGTCCGGCCACCGTACCGTCCTTCGTCACATGGCCGACGATAAAGACCGCGATATTCTGCTGCTTCGCGAGTCGCATCAGCACCCCGGTCGCCTCCCGGATCTGAGAGACGCTGCCCGGCGCGGAGCTGATCGACTCCTGATACATCGTCTGGATCGAGTCCACGACCATCACCTGCGGCTTCATCTTCAGCACCGTCGTCTCAATATCCGCCAGATTTGTCTCGCACAGCAGCCTCAGGGAGGAGGAAAACTCCCCGATCCGCGCCACACGCAGCCGGATCTGCTGCAGGGACTCCTCACCGGATATGTACAGAATCCGGTCAAGACGCTCCGAGAGCGAGCGGCATACCTGCAAAAGCAGCGTCGACTTCCCGATGCCCGGGTCGCCGCCCACCAGCACGAGCGAGCCGGGGACGATCCCTCCGCCCAGCACCTGATCGAGTTCCGCCATGCCGGTCAGAAGACGCTGCTGATCGTCCGAACGAATCTCCCCCAGCGCCACCGGCTCACGCCGCTCTCCCACGCGCGTGGGCCGTCCCTTTACGGACGGCGCCTTCGGCTCCTCCGCGAAGGTGTTCCACTCGCGGCAGGCGGGACACTGCCCCATCCACTTCGCCGACTCATAGCCGCAGTTCTGGCAGAAAAAGAGCGTCGCATTTTTCTTCATGACGCCTCCTCCGGCCTCACGGCAAAGCGAAGCTGTCCATTCACCACTTTCACATCCACGTGATCGCCCTCCGAGACATTGCCGACGAGCAGCTCATCCGCCAGCGGATCCTCGATCCGGCTCTGAATCGCGCGCTTCAGCGGACGCGCCCCATATTTCACATCGTAGGCGGTCTCCGAGAGCCATTTCGTCACCGAGGCCTTGAAGGACAGCTCGACCCGCAGCTGCTCCCGGCAGCGGGCGGAGAGCTCATCGAGCAGCATCCCGGCGATCTTCGCGATCTCGTCCTTCTGCAGCGCGTGGAAGACCAGCGTCTCGTCAATGCGGTTCAGAAACTCCGGCTTAAAGATCTGCCGGACCTCGTTCATGACCGCGTTTTTCATAAATTCGTAGTCCTGCTTCGCATCCTCCTGCGAGGCAAAGCCGAGCTTCTTCGGAGAGATGATCGAGCTCGCCCCCGCGTTGGAGGTCATGATAATGACCGTATTTTTAAAATCAACCTTCCGCCCCTGCGAGTCCGTAATATGGCCATCGTCCAGCACCTGCAGCAAAATATTGAAGACGTCCGGATGCGCCTTCTCAATCTCATCGAACAGGATAACCGCGTAAGGATTGCGCCGCACCTTCTCGCTGAGCTGTCCGCCGTCATCGTGCCCGATATAGCCGGGCGGCGAGCCGATGATCTTCGCCACGCTGTGCTTCTCCATATACTCGGACATATCGACGCGGATCATCGCGTCCTCACGGCCGAACAGCACCTCCGCCAGCGCCTTGGAGAGCTCCGTCTTGCCCACGCCGGTCGGCCCCAGAAAGAGGAAGGAACCGATCGGGCGCTTCGGGTCCTTCAGACCTACGCGTCCCCTTTTCACGGCCTTCGCGACCGCGCTGACCGCCTCATCCTGCCCGACTACGCGCCGATGCAGCTCCTTGTCCAGGCGGCGCAGCCTCTGGGATTCCTTCTCCGCCAGACGCCGCACCGGTATCTTCGTCCAGCGCGAGACCGTGTCCGCGATCTGCGCCTCGGTCACGATATCCGTCTTTCGGCCTCTGCGCCCCTCCGGGTGCGCACGCAGCCGTTCCAGCTTTTCAATCTGTTCGCGGCACAGACGCGCCTGCTCAAGATCGCCCTTCATCAGCGCCTGCTCGAGCTCTTCTCTCACCTTCGCAGAACTCTGAGCGGAATCCTCCTGCGTCTGATCTTTCAGATACTGCCCCAGCCGCAGACCGGCGGCAGCCTCATCCATCAGGTCGATCGCCTTATCCGGAAGGAAACGGTCGTTCACATAGCGCGCGGACAGCTTTGCCGCCGCCTCAAGCGCCCCGTCTGTAATCTTTACCCGGTGATGCCGTTCATAATAGGGGCGAAGCCCCTTCAGAATCTCAATCGTCTGCTCCACCGACGCCTCCTCGACCGTGATCGGCTGAAAACGCCGTTCCAGCGCCGCGTCCTTCTCGATATGCTTGCGGTATTCTTCCAGCGTCGTCGCGCCGATGATCTGAATCTCGCCGCGCGCCATCGCGGGCTTCAGAATATTGGAGGCGTCCATCGCGCCCTCCGCGCCGCCCGCGCCGATGATCATATGCAGCTCATCGATGAACAGCAGCACCTGCCCATTCTGCCGCACCTCCTCGATCACGTTCTTGATGCGCTCCTCAAACTCGCCCCGGTACTTGGAACCGGCCACCATCGCGGTCAGATCGAGGATACACAGACGCTTTCCGCGAAGCGAGTCCGGCACCTTTCCCTGCGCAATACGCGCGGCCAGTCCCTCGACGATCGCGGTCTTCCCCACGCCCGGCTCACCGATCAGGCAGGGATTGTTCTTCGTCCGGCGGCTCAGCACCTGAATCAGACGCCGGATCTCCTCCTCCCGGCCGATGACCGGGTCCAGTTTGCCCTCCTCGGCGAGGCCGGTCAGATCCCGGCTGTACTGTTCGAGCGTCTGCGTACCCGAGATATGGGAATCGTCGCGGTACTCCGCCGCCTTCTCCCCCATCGACTCGACCAGCGACATATAGAGATCACGCAGCCGGATATTCATCGTATTCAGCAGCCGCGAAGCGACGCACTCACCATCCTTTAAAATCGCAATCAGAATGTGCTCCGTCCCCGTCAGCTCCTCATGGAAGCGCTTCGCCTCCGTGGAAGCGTCGTCCAGTATCTTCCTGGCCCGCGGCGTGAAATCATGCCCCTCCTCTGTCAGGACCGGGCCGTCCGCCGCAATCAGCTGACTGATCATGCCCAGAAGGCCCTCCTCCGTCACGCCCGCTCCCGAGAGCACCTCTCCCGCGGTGCTCTCCCGCACGCGCAGGAGTCCAAGCAGAATATGCTCCGTCCCGGTATATGGATGCTTCATCTCTGCGGATATTTTTTTTGCTCCGGCAAGCGCCGCCTCGGCCATGTCCGTATAAATGCGCATAAAATTCTCCCTTCCTTACCAGCAGTCTTCCCTGCGTACAGAGCGCTCCCTGCAGATCAGGTATACTCCTCATAGATTTCATCGATCAGCTGATGCACGTCCTCCCGGCTGATATTCCGGCAGCTGCCCTTCGCAAGCGTCACCAGCAGCTCCCGCTTCATCTCCTCCAGCGCACGCATCCGGTCGGTGTCCACCGCAACGACCGCGCCGGTCCGGCGGTCAAGCCGGATATAGCCCTCCTGGCGCAGGATTGTGTAAGCCTTGTTCACCGTGTGCATGTTAATGCCGATCTCCCCGGCCAGCTGGCGGACGCTCGGCAGCGCATCTCCTTCCCGGAGCCGCGAAGTCGCGATCCCCATGATGATCTGATTGCACAACTGCACATAGAAAGCCTCGTCACTGTTAAAGTCAATTTCCAGATACATAGGATACCTGCCTTTATCTTTTTGGTGTTATACTTGCAGTATAACAATATATTTCCCGGAGGTCAACAGAAATTCAAATTCTGTCCTCAAAAAAAGGAGAACCGCCATGTTCCGGCAGTCCCCCTCGTCCTCTTCTGACTCCGCCTATTCGTCATCGTCCAGATCGATGATCTCCAGTCCTTCGTCCACACTCGCCTCCCGTCTGGACTCCGGATCGTCAAAATCCGTCTCATTTTCCTCCAGATTTCCGACGATGACCGCGCTGGCCTTCTTTTTCTCCGATTTCGGCGCCGGTTCTTCTTCCTCTTCCTCCTCAGGCTCCGGATTTCTCAGCCTGCGGATGCGCAGGTACTGAATTACGACGATATTCAGCAGCACAATGGCGATCAATGTCACAGCAAGAAGCAGCCACAGACGATTTCTCATATCGGTATTGTAGCGGTTCGCCTGATATTCCAGGTCGTCGCGCAGGCCGTCCTCCTTCTCCTCCAGCTCGGTAATATAAGCCTGCTCGCCGTCATACGCGATCTCATCAAAAAGCTGGACAGAGCCGGTATCATAATCATAACTGTACCAGCCCTTCTCGCCGTCCTGATTGATGCCATAGATCAGATAACGGTTCGAATCATCGAAAATCTCGTCCACTCCGTCGATTGTCACATGCTTGTAAGCAGGAAGCGTATATTTCGCTCCCCAGCCCAGGTCTACATAGGAATACCTGGTCGGCACCGTCACGTCCTCATCCGCCTCGATAAAGATGACCGTGTCCGAGCCGCTCTCTAGCTGGACATACGGAATAACAGTCCCCGTATCCTGATTATACACGAACAGATCCCGATAGCTTCCATTGTCACTGTACAGCATGACCAGGTAAAAATCCTCCAGCGTGTCGCTCTGCAGCACGCTGCTGCGAATGCCCTGAATGTCGATATGCGTCAGCGTAAAGCCATCCACGCTGGTCGGATGGTGCACATAGAAGGTTCTCTCGTCAATGACAAAGCTGGCCCGCTCCTCGTCTTCCTCAGAATCCTCCTCATCGGAATCCTCCCCGTCGGAGCCCTCCGCATCCGCGTCGTCCGCCGCTGCCAGCACGTCGATCTCCTCTCCGTCGACCGTGATCGTGCAGGCCGTAATCTCCAGCGTCGTATCCTCATCTGAGCTTCCGCGGAATGTGACCGAGAAGGTCGCGCTCGTATCGTTCGGCACAGCGGAGAGCTGCACGGTCCCGTTTCCGCCGCTGCCGGAGAAGTTATTTCCACCGCTGCCGGAAATATAGGTCAGCACGCTTTTGTCGTAGGAAATCGTGAGCGTCGCCGACTCCATGTCGGAATCGCTCGTGATCGTAAACTCCGCCGATACCGTCTCGCCGTCCACAGCCGTCAGCTCTGTGTCGCCCTCCACAGAGGGGGCGGCGAAAGCCGTCATACCAAAGCACAGAAAGAAGAGCGCGGCCAGGAGGCCTGTCCTTCCCATTCCAGATTTTCTGTTTCGCATATCATAAACCTCCATGCATAAAAGCCGACTGCTCCGCACACGCAGATATATAGACCGCATGGCCCGCCGTCCCGGCTTTTATAAACAGCACATTCCTCAGATTTTTCTACCATAAAGCCTTATCCGCGGAAAGTCAAGCAATTCACAAAAACTTCATACCTCGTCGATCGCTTTTCCGATATCGCTGCGGCAGTATTTATTGTCGAAATCAATCCACTTCACGGCCTCGTAGGCATTCGCGCGGGCGGCCTTCAGATCCTTTCCGGTCGCAGTCACGCCGAGCACACGCCCGCCGTTCGTCACGATCTTCCCGTCCGCGGAGAATTTACTCCCGGCGTGGAACACATAATAGCCGTCCTTCCCCTGAAACTTCTCAAGGCCGCGAATCTCGAAACCCTTCTCATACTTTACCGGATAGCCCTCGGAGGCGAGCACAACGCAGACCGCCGCATTGTCCTCAAATTCCAGTTCGACATCCTTAAGAGTTCCGTCCACACAGGCCTCCATCACATCGATGATGTCGTTCTTCATGCGCGGCAGCACGACCTGCGCCTCCGGATCGCCAAAACGGGCATTATATTCCAGTACCTTCGGCCCCTTTTCCGTGAGCATCAGCCCGAAGAAAATGACTCCCTTAAACGGACGACCCTCCGCCGCCATCGCGTCCACAGTCCGCTGATAAATATATTCTTTACAGAAGGCGTCGATTTCATCCGTATAGAAAGGACTCGGAGAAAAAGTACCCATGCCGCCGGTATTCAGACCCTGGTCGCCGTCGAGCGCGCGCTTGTGATCCTGCGCGGAGGTCATGATACGGATCGTCTTCCCGTCCACGAAGCTTAAGACGGAGACCTCACGGCCCGTCATAAACTCCTCGATGACCATCTGATTCCCGGCCGCGCCGAACTTCTTATCAAGCATGATCGTCCTCACGCCCTCGCGCGCTTCCTCGATCGTGTTGCAGATCAGCACGCCCTTGCCGAGCGCGAGTCCGTCCGCCTTGAGCACGATCGGGAAATCCGCCGTCTCGAGATACGCGAGCGCCTTTTCCGGATCGTCAAAATTTTCATAGGCCGCGGTCGGAATGTCGTATTTCTTCATCAGATCCTTGGAAAATGCCTTCGAGCCCTCGAGGATCGCCGCGTTCTTCCGCGGTCCGAACACACGCAGGCCGCGTGCCTCGAAGACGTCCACGACGCCGCCCACGAGCGGGTCGTCCATACCGATGATCGTGAGATCGATCCCCTTTTCCTGCGCGAAGTCCGCCAGACGTTCAAACTCCATCGCACCGATGTCCACACACTCGGCGTACTCCGTGATTCCCGCGTTTCCGGGCGCGCAGTAAATCTTATCCACTCTCGGGCTCTTCGACACCTTCCACGCGATCACATGCTCTCTTCCGCCGCTGCCCACTATCAGTACCTTCATAGAAATCTCACCTTTCCGTCCTCGACTTTTACTTTTCCGTTCGCGATCAGATCGATAGCCTGCGGCATAATCACCCATTCCGCCTCGCGCATTACGCGCTGCTGCAGTTCCTCCGGCGTATCGCCCCGCCGCACCTCGACCGCCTTCTGCAGGATAATCGGCCCGGTATCGGTCCCTTTATCCACAAAATGCACCGTCGCACCGGTCACCTTCACGCCGCGCGCGAGCACGCCCTCATGCACCTTCAGGCCATAATAATCCTTTCCGCAGAAGGACGGGATCAGCGACGGATGGATATTGATGATCCGGTTTTCAAAGCGCTCCACAATCTGCTCCGGCATGACAACCAGACAGCCCGCCAGCACGACGAGGTCGGCCTCCGATGCGATCAGTGCATGAAGAAGCGCCTCGTTAAAGGCATCCCTGTCCACATAATCCTTCGGGCTCACACACTGCGCGGGGATCCCGGCTTCTTCCGCGCGCGTGAGCGCGTAAGCGTTTTTATTATTACTGATCACGCTCACAATCTGTGCGTTCGTGATGCGCCCGTCCGCGATCGAGTCGATGATCGCCTGCAGATTCGTGCCGCCGCCCGACACCAGCACCGCCAGCTTTAACATAGAGTCACACCCTTCTCGCCGCTCTCCACGGAGCCGATCACATAAGGCTCCTCACCGGCCTCGCGGATCGCCGCCATCGCGCTGTCCACATCCGAGGGATCGAGGGCGAGCACCATACCGATCCCCATGTTGAAGGTATTGTACATCATCTGCTCGGAAATATTGCCCTCCTCCCGCAGCATGCCGAAAATCGGCAGCTTCGGCCAGGAATCCTTCTTCACGACCGCGCGCACGCCCTCCGGCAGCATGCGCGGAATATTCTCGTAGAAACCGCCGCCGGTGATATGGCTGCAGCCCTTGATCTTCACGCCCGCGGCCTTCACCTTTTTCAGCGCCTGCACGTAGATCTTCGTCGGAGCGATCAGCGCCTCGCCGAGCGTCGAACCGAGACAGTCATAATAGGTGGCAAGATTCAGCACATTCACATGGAAAACCTGGCGCACGAGCGAGTAGCCGTTGCTGTGCACGCCCGAGGAGGCGATGCCGACCAGCGTGTCGCCCTCCCGGATATCCTTTCCGGTGATCAGATCCTTCTCGTCCACGATGCCGACCGCAAAGCCCGCGAGATCGTACTCTTCAATGGGATAAAAGCCCGGCATCTCCGCCGTCTCGCCGCCGATCAGCGCCGCGCCGGCCTGCTTACACCCTTCTGCCACGCCGCTCACGATCGTGGCGATGCGCTCCGGAATATTGCGCCCGCAGGCTATGTAATCCAGGAAAAACAGCGGCTCGCCGCCCGCGCAGGCGATGTCGTTCACGCACATGGCCACGCAGTCGATGCCGACCGTGTCATGCTTGTCCATGAGGAAGGCAATCTTCAGCTTCGTCCCCACACCGTCCGTGCCGCTCACGAGCGTCGGCTTCTCCATGTCCTTGTAAGCGCTCAGGGAAAATGCTCCCGAGAAGCCGCCGATCCCGCCGAGTACCTCCGGCCGCATCGTGCCCTGCACATGCTTTTTCATCAGTTCCACCGACCGGTAACCGGCCTCAATATCCACTCCTGCGTTCTTGTAATCCATAACTGTCTCCTCCCTGCTGTACTCCAGCTACTGCGATAAAGTCCCCACCCGGCGGGCGGCAGATTCCTGCATGTTTTCCGGCTTCCGGCATCGTCACATCTGTGCCTGGTAAGCCTGATATCCGAGCTCATCGAGCTTTTCTGCCTTGGCCTCGACGTCCTCCTTCATCTCCTGCGAGTACGCCTTCAGCCGCTCAAGCAGCGCCTCATCCGAGGTCGCGAGAATCTTCGCCGCGAGAATTCCCGCGTTCGCGCCGCCATTAATCGCGACCGTCGCCACCGGGATGCCCGTCGGCATCTGCACGATCGAGTAGAGTGAATCGACGCCGCCGAGATCGGACGTCTTCATCGGGACGCCGATGACCGGCATCGGAAAGAGCGCCGCGCACATGCCCGGCAGATGCGCCGCCTTGCCCGCGCCCGCGATGATGACCTTGAAGCCCTTCGCCTCCGCGCCTTTCGCGTACTCAAAAAAGACGTCCGGCTCACGGTGCGCGGAGATGATCGTCATCTCAAAATCCACGCCCAGCTTTGCCAGCACGTCCGCCGCCTTGCTCATAACGGGCAGGTCGGAATCGCTGCCCATGACTATTCCTACTTTCGCCATTGTGTACCTCCTCTGAGAAATTGTATCATCACATTTATTCATTCGCAAGCTTTATATTCACCGCTTCGGCATCATGTTCTATCTGTGCAGACTCGCTCTTGCTCCAGTGCTTCGTTCAGCTCCTCCGTGCCCGGCAGGACGAAGCGGCCGTCGCGGATGATCGGGACGCGGCTGCCGTCCACGCGCAGAACCGCGATCTCGCCCAGCTCGTCATAGGGAATCGTGATATCGGTATGGCAGTTGAAATAGGCCTTCTCCGGGTCCTCATGCCGGAGTGCGGAACAGGAATTTTCCTTTGCAATGATCCGCTTGCCATCCGGATTGTAGGTCGGCGTATCCTCCTCCCAGGAGTAGCAGGTGTCGCCAAGCGCGAAGTGCGGCCCGGTCTTCTCGGCGATCAGAATCGGCATCAGCGCCTCGATGTGGTAGCGGCGCGCGGCCACGTAGGCCGTCGTGTTCGTGCCGATCGCGAACTCGCCCATCGGGAGCGTGTCGTGATGGTAGAGGACATTCTCGCGGATGTAGCGGCGGTTCTCCTCCTCGTCCTCATAATTTCCGCAGCGGTAATCGCAGACCATGCCGTCGCGGAACCGCAGCTCGAGGTCCTGATAGAGCAGGCCGTTCAGATAGACGCCGCTCACGTGCAGGACGCCGTTCGTTCCCTCCAGCACCGGCGAGGTGAAGACCTCGCCCACCGGGATATTCACATCCGCGACACAGTTTTCAAAGATCGTCTCTTTCTCCGGATCGCGGAGTCCGGCCAGTGCGACCGTCAGATCGGTGCGGTTCGCGCCGGAGCCGAGGATATGCACGGCGTATCCGGTATCCAGCACGTCGATGATCGTCTGCTGGATCCGCTGATAAGTCCGGTAATCCAGCGTATTAATGCGAACGGTCTCCCGGAAAATCTCCTCGAACTGCGCTCCGATGTCCGGCACCGGAAAGGCGATGATCGTGAAGCTGCGCTCTTCGCCCGGAATATATTCATTCGTAATCTGCGCGGCCAGACTGTTTGCACGCACCTGATTTTTCTGCTGCTTTTCGTCCAGCTTCAGGGCGCTTTCCTTCACCTCCGGGACAAAGGGCGTCTCGCCGAAGATCTCCATGACCGCCGGACCCGCGTGTCCGCGAGCCAGCTCTTTATACTGCTCGAACGCGGTCCTCAGCGCCCCGGTCCGGCGCTCGACGAAGGCGCTGTCCATAAAGAGCGCCGCGTCACCCTTGTGATCGTAGTCGTACTGCCGGTTCGGAGAGGTCCCATAGTAGCCGACTTTATTATTTTCACGCATATTCACGCGGCAGACCGCCGCGCGGTAGAGAATGCTCTCAAGGCCCATCGCCTCAAAATTCTTTATTGCTTCCCGGATAATCCGCTCAAAACCGAGACAATAGCGGACATTCACGGTCTTTTTCTTCGAAAGATCCTTGCCTGTGACCTCGAAGCCGATGCGGTAGCCCTCCGTGAAGACCGAAGCGATTCTCCGGATCTCCTCCGCAGGCAGACTGTTCAGGAACGCGCTCATCCGCAGCTCCGTGTCGCTCACATACTCCCCGAAGCGGTAGAGATAGCGCGGATCCTGCAGGTCCGCTTCCATGATAATATCACGCGCGAAGGACAGCGACGGATCGACCTGCTCCCGCACCCGCGCGGTCACCGTCACGTCGCAGTAATCGCTGACAAACCAGTACACGTCGTCCCGCAGCCGCTCCGCCGGGGGCAGCTCCCCCTCCTCGAGCTCCGCGTGAAGCTGCAAAAAGAGCTCCATGTGAATCAGGAACTCCTCGAACCTTCCCTCAAAGGCGTAGACAATCATGCCGCGCAGCTCCGCGTACACGAAGGACAAAAGCTGTCCATAATCCTTCCCCAGGCGGGAAACCGCGTAATCCGGGTTTGCAAAGCTGCAGGCGTAGGCGTCCCCCGTGATATCGCGGTAGAGCTCCCGGTTCCAGTCCGCAAGCTCCTCGATCGAGGCAGTCTGAAGCTCTCCCGCCTCGATTCGATCCAGCGTCCCGAGCAGCATCTGGAGAAACGCGGCAGTCCGCTGAAAATATTCTCCGACCGCGCCCTCCGCCTCCGGGTCCGCGGCGATCTGATACACGCGTTCCACTGCCAGAGACCAGCGCTCAGATGCTTTTATATTATCTTCCATTTCTATCATCCGCCTTCCTGTAGAGGCCGCCACCTCTTCCCAGTTTCAAACTTTTTCACTCCGGCAGCTGAAGATGCCAATCCCAAATCTCTCGAAATTCGCACCACAGCCCATGGCCTCACATCCCCAGCGCATAGATCGCGCCGAAACCGGCCAGCAGCAGCAGATTCAGCACAAAACCCAGGCGCGGGAACAGCCTCTTCGTCTCCTGCTCGCGAAGTCCGCGAATCCCATAATAGAGCCCGACCAGGGATACCCACATCGCCAGAAAGCCTGTCACGCCGACGATTTTCCCCGCCTGTCCGCTCTGCATATAGGCCATCACCAGAACGATCACGTCCGCCAGCAGGGCAATGCCCCCGAGCACGCTGGAAATAATTCCCGGACGGGAATGTTTTTTGCCGTCAAACTCAAGTTCCTGTTGTCTCTGTTTTCTGCGCACCGCGCTCCTCCTCTTTCAGCGAATCCCCCGCCGCAGGTACCGGATCACCAGCCTGTACAGGCAGTAGCCGATACAGCTGCCAAAAATATTGAGCAGAATATCGTCCACGTCGCAGCTGCCCACCTTCAGTACCAGCTGCGCGATCTCCACAAACAGACTCACCTCAAAGCTGAGCAGAAGCACCCGGAAAAAGCTCGTTCGCCGGTTGCTGAGGGCCGGAAGCAGTCCCCCAAAGGGAATAAACCCGATCACATTTCCGGCCAGGTTCAGAAACACGCGCCCTGTTCCGATCTGCTCACGATATTTCAGGTAACGCCCGATCTCCCGGAATGGCACGAGATTATAACGATACGTGCCCGTGAGAACCGTCCGCCCCCATTCCTCCGAGAAGAAGAGAAAATAAACCAGCGCGATCAGATAAATACCAAAGAAAAAGCGGCACCAGCGCCGTGCAGTTCCTCTCGCTTTTTCCGTCACAAACGCTACCTCCCTGCGCCGTACTGTGCATAGTATACGTCAATCGCCGCCTTTAATGCGTCGTCAATGACGATCTTTCCCTTATACGGGCGATTGTACAGATGCTCCACGACCTCCGCCATCGTCACGATCGCGGTCGTCTCAAGTCCATACGTCTCGTGAATCTCCTGCAGCGCGCTCTTCGTCCCCTGGCCGCGCTCCATGCGGTCAACCGACACGACAAGGCCAATCGGCTTCACGTCGCCCTGTGCCCGGATGATCGGCAGCGTCTCCTGAATCGACGTCCCCGCGGTTGTCACATCCTCGATGATCACGATCCGGTCGCCGTCCCGCATGGGGCTGCCGAGCAGAATACCCTTGTCGCCGTGATCCTTGATCTCCTTCCGATTCGAGCTGTAGCGGATGTCCTTCCCGTAGTGCTCGCTGATCGCGATCGTCGCCGCGACGGAAAGGGGAATACCCTTGTAAGCCGGTCCGAACAGCACGTCAAAATCGAGGCCAAACTTCTCCTCGATCGCCCGCGCGTAATACTCGCCGAGCTTCCGAAGCTGCGCGCCCGTGCGGTAAAATCCCGTATTCACAAAGAAGGGCGTCTTCCGGCCGCTCTTCGTCACGAAGTCGCCGAATTTCAGCACCTCGCAGTCGATCATAAACTCGATAAATTCCTGTTTGTATTTTTCCATCCTCTATTTCCTTTCTAATCCCGGTTGACGGCCCCGATCAGCTCCCTGATGTCCTCAACCTGATATTTTCTCATATATGCCTCGATACCCGCCGCGACGTCCCGCGCCGCGTAAGGATTTGCGAAATTCGCCGTGCCGACCGACACTGCCGTCGCTCCCGCGAGCAGGAACTCGATCGCGTCGTCGCCGCAGGTGATACCGCCCATACCGATGACCGGGATCCGCACCGCCTGAGCTGCCTGCCAGACCATGCGCAGCGCCACCGGCTTAATCGCCGGTCCCGAGAGGCCGCCCGTCCGGTTCGCCAGCGCGAAGGTACGGCGCTGAATATCAATCTTCATGCCCGTCAGCGTATTGATGAGAGAAATCACGTCCGCGCCGCCATCCTCGGCCGCCCGCGCCATCTCCGTGATATCGGTCACGTTCGGGCTGAGCTTCATGATGACCGGCTGCTTCGCGTGCCGCTTCACCTCCTGCGTGATATGCCGTAGCGCCTCCGGATTCTGCCCGAAGGCGATGCCGCCCTCCTTCACATTGGGGCAGGACACATTAATCTCCAGAAGATCGACCGGCGCGTCCGCGAGGCGCTCCACGACCTCGCAGTAGTCCGCCTCCGATCTGCCGCAGACATTGACAATAATTTTCGTATCAAACTGCTGTAAAAACGGAATATCCCGCTCCAGAAAAACATCGATGCCCGGATTCTGCAGGCCGATCGCGTTCAGCATGCCGCTCGCGGTCTCCATCACGCGCGGCGTGGGATTGCCCGGCCAGGGCACATTCGCAACGCCCTTCGTCACGACCGCGCCCAGCGCGCCCAGGTCATAGAATTCACTGTACTCCGCACCGGAGCCGAAGGTCCCGGACGCAGTCATCACCGGATTTTTCAGCTCCACACCGGCGAGCGATACCTTTGTATTCATCACAGCTCCACCTCCGTGCTCCGGAATACCGGCCCGTCCTTGCAGACCCTTTTGTTATGGACATGGGAATGACTGTCGATCTCTGTCGACTGACAGACGCAGGCGAGACAGGCGCCGACGCCGCAGGCCATGCGCTCCTCAAGGGACAACCAGCACGGAATATTTCTTTCCTCTGCGTAAGTCTTCACTGCACGCAGCATCGGCTTCGGCCCGCAGGCGCAGATCACATCCGCCGTAATTCCCTGCTCCCGCACCGCGTCGAGCACATTGCCCTTCGTCCCGGCGCTGCCGTCCTCCGTCGCGATAGAAAGCTTCCCGACCGCCGCCAGCTCCTCCGTCAGAAACAGCTCGTCCCGATACCCGGCGACGATCTGCACCTCCGTATTTGCCTGCGACCGCAATACGCGCGCAAGCTGCAACATCGGTGGGATACCGATACCGCCACCCAGGAGAAGAATGTCCGCTCCAAAAAGTTCATTGGGATACCCGTTCCCGAGCGGCCCGAGAATTTCCAACGTCTCCCCCGCCCGCAGCCGGGAAAACTCCTCCGTTCCCTGCCCCGCAACACGGTAGACCAGGCGCAGCCGTCCGTCCGGCTCCGCCTCGCAGATGCTGATCGGCCTCGGCAGCATCCGGCTTTCGTCCTGGCTATAGACCGACACGAACTGCCCCGGCTTCGCCGTTTTTGCAATCTGCTCTGTCTGCAGCCACAGGCTGAAAATGCCCGTGGCAATCTCCTTCTGCTCGATCACAGAAGCGTACTCTCTTATTTTCACAGCTCTCCCTCCAGCGCGCCGCGGATGTCGGCGATCATTGCCTCCACCGCCGCGCGGGAAGCCTCGCCGAAATGCTCCGCACCGTACTTCGCATAGGCCTCCTGCTTCCAGGCCGCGATGATACCGCGGGAGGAATTGACGATCGCGCCCAGGCCGTCCTCATTGAAGAAATGCACGAGATCCTTGCCCTTGCCGCCCTGCGCGCCGTAGCCCGGCACGAGGATAAATGCCTTCGGCATCACCTTCCGCAGTGTCTTTCCCTGCTCCGGATACGTCGCGCCGACGACCGCGCCGACATAGCTGTAGGAAGCGCCCATGTGCTCCTCGCCCCACTGCGCGACCTTCTCGCCGACCAGCTCATAGAGCGGTTTCCCGTCAATCAGACGATCCTGAAACTCGCCGCTCGAAGGATTCGAGGTCTTCACCAGCACGAAGATGCCCTTCTTCTCCTGCTTACACACCTCGATGAAGGGCTTCACGCCGTCGGAGCCCAGATAGGGATTCACCGTCGCGAAATCCTCGTCAAAGCCCGCATAAGTCCGGCTGCCGACCTGCACCCTGCCCAGATGCCCGACCGCGTAGGCCGCGGAGGTCGAGCCGATATCGCCGCGCTTCACATCGCCGATCACGACGAGCCCCTTCGATTTGCAGTAATCCACCGTCTTCTTATAGGCCTGCAGCCCCTCGATGCCGAACTGCTCGTACATCGCGATCTGCGGCTTCACCGCCGGAATGAGGTCGCAGGTCTTATCCACGATCTCTTTATTGAACTGCCAGATGGCCTCCGCCGCGCCCGCGAGCGTCTCGCCGTACTCCGCGAAAGCCTTCCGCTGCACCTGCTCCGGCACATAGGAAAGCATCGGGTCAAGCCCCACGACGATCGGAGCCTTCGTCTCCTGGATTTTCGCAATCAGTCTGTCTATCATCGCCAGTCTCCTTCTGTATAAAAGTCTGAACCCAGTGTAACATAGCTGTTTTCGCTTTTCAATCGCTAAACTTTTTCAATCACACAGCTGTGTTTCTTTGTCTTTCTGTCATAGTTTATCCCAACCAGGAGCAAATTCCCGAAATACTCCCGTAGTTTTCCCTCGTATCGCTTTTCGTGAATCTGCCTGATAGCGGCATCCGCGGACTCATCATATTTCAGCTCAACGAGGATGGCCGGTTTGTTCGTATTTCTTCGCGGGATAAACACAACGTCCGCAAAACCTTTTCCGGACGGGAGTTCCCTGAAAATCTCATAAAATCGCTCCGCCGTATAATACGCGATGTAGATCGCGCAGGCCAGTGAATTTTCATCATTGTATTTCAGAACGGAGGATTTCGCCATATGGATCTCCTCCAGCGCTTTCTCGATAGCCGCACAGTCTCCCCGCAGCGTCGCCTCCAGCAGGTCATCCGCGTCCGTGAGAGCTTCCGCGATCTTCTCCCACCCGGCGTCCCTCACCGCCAGGCGAAAGGAATCGGCCACCTCCAGATTTGGTATGCCTGCCTCTCCTTTCTCTGAATCATAAAAAAGATAGCCCAGGTGGATCAACAGGGTGAGAACATGATCCTTATTCGTGAGACTTGTCATATCATTCTGAAAATAGAGCGTGTCCACCTTCTGACGCCGTCCGCCCAGCATCGCGATGATGGCATCCCGAAGGCCCTCCAGATTCATATTAATATAGGTTTTCAAAGATTCATATGTCTCAGATGATGTCCAGTAGCTGCGAAAACTCTTTCGCCATATGGCTGACATGACAGAATTGGGATTGTAGACGGAACCGACCTGTTCAAAGTGATATCCGTCATACCAGCATCTCATGGATTCAAAGTCCGCGTCATAGGTCTCACACAGACGCCGTACCTCCGCTTCGGAAAAACCAAGGTAAGGCGCAAGAGCGTCCGGATTTGTCATCGTAAACTCCCGGAAATCGGTCAGCGCAGACTGCGTGCCATACTTCTTGATCGGCAGAATCCCGGTCATGTATGCGGCGGCTATCGTCCGGTCAGTCGAAGGGCCACCCTTAAAAAGCCCCCGCAGCAGCTGAACATATTCCTTCTGCAGCGCCTCGTCCCCCTTGGCCTCCCGGAACAGGGCGTCCCATTCATCTATGATAATGACAAACCTTTCCCCTGTTTTCTCCGTAACGTGCAGAAGCGCGTCAGCGAGAATTGTTTCATCCTCTCCCACTGCGCCCGGATATACACACCGCAGTTCCCCTATCACCTCTGACTGGATACTGCGCACCACGTCCTTTATGGACGAGGCGACAGAAATAAACCTCGTGATATCCAGATAAATCACATCGTAGCGGTTCAGCCCCTTTTCGAACGAGGCCTTCTCCGCGATCTCCAGTCCTTCAAAAAGCGTGCGCGAATCGCAGCTCTTATCATAATACGCGCTGAGCATCTTCGCCGCGAAGGATTTTCCAAAGCGCCGCGGACGGCTGAAGCAGGTCAGTCTGCGCGGCGTGTCGATCGTGCTGTTCACATAATCGATCAGGCCTGTTTTATCCACATAGATATCGTTTGTGATAATCCGGAAGCCCTCATTGCCCGGATTTATATAAGTACCCATCTCCCCGCTCCGTTCCCGACGACCCAAAGCGAAAAACTCTTTGCTATAACTTTAGATATGGCCGGCGACTGCGGAAGCGGGGCTTGACCTTGCGTTTGAAAGTGAACAAAATAAAGTCAGTAAACAGAAAGCCTGAGATTTTAATTTCTGAATTGCCGCAAAAACATTGTAGTTACTCTCGTTTTGAGATAATATAAAAACAGATGGGGTTTGACCGTATTTCGCTGGGAAGACAGGCGAAGGAATTACAGTAGCGCTTATGCACGAAAGGTCGCACCGGAAAAGTTAAAGACAGTGATCCGACATCCGATAAGGAAAGCTTGAGATTGAATGGAGGAATAACATAATGGGTGAACTGATGCCTTATGGCGAGCAGTTTCAAAAGGTTGTTGCAATCATAGAGTCTG
>JAJBTX010000079.1 GCA_020860645.1 Lachnospiraceae bacterium
ATATAATATTTGTGAACGGAGTGTGAATTTTCAACGAAAATTTTGAAAATATGATCTGAAAAAAATAAACCCAGCTTGTTTACAAAATGTTTAAACTTGTCACATAATCTAAGTAAGATTTAAAGACATGCATTTTCTGATACCAGGACTTATATAGAAGCCTGAAGTATCAGCCTGCAAATACTTTTAACCCAAGGTCATTTCATGAGGAGGAAGAAGAGAATATGAGAATGAGAAGAAGCAGAATCATGACCCTTGGCCTCGCTGCGGTTCTGTGCATTTCCCTGGCCGGCTGCAGCGGAACGGAGGAGACGACGGAGAGCAGTGTGACGACGGTCGAGGCCGTGAACCCCACGTCCGGAAGTCTGTCGACGGATACGACTTATATAGGAACGGTCTCCCCGCAGGAGGAAATCTATGTGATCCCGATGGTGTCGGGAACGGTGACGGCGGTCTACTGCGAAGTGGGCGATACAGTCGCGGAGGGTGACGTGCTCTTCACGATCGACGACGAGGCCTATCAGTTGCAGCTCGCGAGCGCGCAGGCTTCCTACGACTATGCGGCGGCGGGTGTGACGGCGTCGACCGGCGGCTCGCGCGACCTGACGAATTACCAGACGGAGATGTCGATCCGCGACCTGGCTGTGACCCTCGCGGACACGGAGGACACGCTCGACGATCTGGAGGATGCCTATGATGAGGTGAAGTCGACGATCAGCACGCTGAACAGCCAGTATTCATCGGCGAATGCGACGGTTACGAGCCTGACAAAACAGATCGGGGCAAAGGAGAGCGAGATTGCAGATGCGATAGCTGCTGATCCCTACGCGGATACTTCCGCTTTGGAAACTGAACTGGCTGCACTTGAGAGCCAGCTGGCAGTCGCGCAGACGCAGCTGAGCACGATCAGCGCCAGCCTCACCTCCGCCGAGAGCAACAAGAGCACTCTCAAGGCCAGCATCGAGAGTGCGAAGGACGGCGTTGAGGACGTGGAGGAGAGCCTGACGCAGGCGCAGGAGGCCTACTCGATCACACAGAATCAGATTTACCCGGAGACGGACGCCACATACGACGCGCAGCTCGCGCAGGCGGCGCTCTCGATCGATTCGGCGCAGCTCTACATTGATTACTGCACGGTGACCGCGCCGATCAGCGGCACGGTGGAGGCTGTTAACGTGATCACGAACAATATGGCGTCCTCGGGCAGTGCGGCGGTCACGATTTCCAATAAGGAGTCGATGACGGTGTCCTTCAGCGTGACGGAGGAGGCGAAGAATACGCTGCAGGTCGGCGACCATGTGACGGTGGAGCGGGACGGAGTGACCTACGACGGTACGGTCACAGAGATCGCGACGGCGGCGACGTCAAGCCTCTTCACCATCAAGGCGGCGGTGACGGGTGCGGGCGACTCTCTGCCGACCGGCGTGTCGGTGAAGGTTTATGCGACGACGGAAAAGAGCGAGGACAGTATTATCATCCCCTACGATGCGCTGTATTTCTCGGCTGGCGACGCCTATGTCTATTGCGTTGTGGATGGTGTGCTGGTGAAGACCGCAGTGACGGTTGGCCTGATGAGCGATACGGAAGCCGTGATTGAAGAGGGACTGGATACGGCCAGTGTGGTCGTCAGCACCTGGTCCTCGAAGCTGCGCGACGGCCTTGAAGTCGAGGTCGTTACCCTGAACGGGGAATCCGTCGTGGCGGAGGAAGCAGAAGAGACTTCCGATGAGGCGGAGAATGAAGAAGAGAACGATGAGACAGCGGATGACGCTGCGGGGATGGACGGGAGTTCCGACGACGCGGCGTCGTCAGGAGACGTGACAGAAGAAGAGGCAGACAGCGCTGACGAGACAGAGTCGACGGAGGAGGCACAGTAGCATGGGCTTGACAAGGATTGCTTTAAAAAGGCCGGTCTCCACGCTGCTGGTTGTGCTGGCGATCTTCGTATTCGGTTTCTCCTCCCTGATGGGCCTGCGGCTCGAGCTGATGCCGGACATGGATATGCCGATCCTGATGGTAATGACCGTCTATCCGGGAGCCGATCCGGAGTCGGTGGAGTCACTGGTCAGCTCGGAGATTGAGGGCGACGTCGCTTCCTTAAGCGGCGTGGACACCGTGTATTCCTATTCCATGGAGAATTATTCCATGGTGATGCTGCAGTATGACTATGATACGGATACCAACGACGCCTATATCGACCTGCGGGCGGCGCTCGATGCGGCGGATCTGCCGGACGACGCGCAGGAGCCGACGGTTATCCAGATGGACATTAATTCGATGGCCAGCATTTCCTATTCGATCAGTCTGACCGACGGAAGTGATGCGCTGGCCTATGTGAACGATGAGCTTGTGCCGGAGCTGGAGAGCGTCGGCACGGTGGCCAGCGTGGACGTGACCGGCGGACGGGAGAATTATATTCGTGTGCTGCTCGATGAGGAGGCGCTCAGTCAGTACGGGCTTTCCATGAGCACGGTGGCGAGCTATATCGCCGCCAACGATTTCACGGTGCCGCTTGGCTCGCTCGAACAGGGCAGTCAGTCGATCAGCGCGATCAGCACGGCGGACGTGGAGACCGTGCAGGCGCTGAAGGAGGTTCCGCTCTACACCTCGGGTGGGCAGCTGATCCAGCTCTCCGATGTGGCGGAGGTGAGCTGGGAGGAGGAGGCGGCGGACAGTATCAGCCGCTTCAACGGAGAGGAGACGGTGACGGTCTCCGTGACGAAGAACCAGACGGCCAGCACGCTTGGCATGATCAGTGATGTGGAGGATATCATGGAGGAGATGAGCGAGGAGAATGAAAACCTCGTTTACGAAACCTCCTATGACGCATCAGAGCTGATCATTGAGTCCATCAGCTCCGTGGCCTCGACGCTGGTCATCGGCGTTATCCTGTCGATGCTGATTCTGTTCCTGTTCTTTGGGGACATAAGAGCCAGTGTGATCGTCGGCTTTTCCATGCCGATCTCACTGATGGTGACGATCATTCTGATGTCGGTGCTCGGTTTCTCGCTGAACATCATCA
The DNA here is from genome assembly GCA_020860645.1 of Lachnospiraceae bacterium. Lineage (GTDB taxonomy): Bacteria > Bacillota > Clostridia > Lachnospirales > Lachnospiraceae > Hominiventricola. Next base: position 3,023 of record JAJBTX010000079.1, read on the forward strand.
CGATGGGCGGCCTGGTCATCGCAATCGGTATGATGGTGGACAACTCGATCGTCATGATCGACGGCTGCTTCCGCGGACGCGACCGGACGGAGGATCTCACCGAGGCGGCGCTGTTTGCGTCGAAGAGCGTGGCTGGTTCCATCTTCGCCGGTACGCTGACTACGGTCGTCATCTATATCCCGATCTGCCTGCAGAGCGGGATGGCGGGGCAGATGCTCGGGCAGCTGGGCTATACGATCGTCTTTTCCCTGACGGCGTCCCTGATCTCGGCGCTGACGCTGGTGCCGCTGTTCTACAGGATGTTTAAGCCGCGGGAGCGCAAGGAGCTGAAGATCAACAGCGCGCTGGATGCGGTGAAAAAGAAATACGACCCGATGGTGCGCTGCCTGCTGCGGCACAAGGGACTGACGGTTGCCGTCTCGGTGCTGGCGCTGGTCGGAGCTTTCGCCCTGGCGGCCTTCGGACTGGACATGGAGCTCATGCCGAGCACGGATGAGGGCTCGGTCAGTATAGAAGCCACGCTGCGTCCGGGTACGAAGGTCGAGGACGTCGACGAGCAGATTGCCGAGATTGAGGCGATGGTGGCGGCCCATGAGGATGTGGAAAGCTACACGGTGACCGTGGAGTCCGGCTCCGCCTCGATCTCCGTCAACCTGAAGGACGATCGCAAGATGACGAGCCAGGAGGTCGCGGACGAGTGGACGGAGGCAACGAAGGACATCATGGGTATGCAGCTGGAGATCACAGTCAGCAGCATGATGTCGTCGTTGATGTCGTCCGACACCGGCGGCGAGGTCAATCTGGCGTCCACCGATCTCGACGATCTGACGGAGGCGGTGGAACTGATTGAGGAGGAAGCCTGGGATGTGCCGGGCGTGCTGAACGTCTACAACAGCGCCGGATTCACTTCAACGCAGATCGAGGTGGTCGTTGACCCGCTCGAGGCCATGTCGCACGGTATGACGGCCTATCAGGTGGCGGGCAGCCTCTACAGCCTGATCAGCGGCACTGAGGCGATGACGATCTCTTCTAATGGCGAGGAGTACAGTGTCATGCTGGAGTTCCCGGAAGGAACCTACACGGACGCGAGTTCTCTGCTGAATGCGACGGTGGACGGCGTACCGCTCTCGGAGATGGCGGAGCTGCGCTATACGGACTCCCAGCAGACGATCATCCGCGAGAATGAGCGCTATACCATGACAGTGACGGCGGTCTGCCTCTCCAACGACGTGGACGCGGTGCAGGACGGCCTGGACGCTGTGGTGGCGGATCTTGATCTTCCCGATTCCGTGGAGCTCACACAGAGTATGACCGAGGAGACCATGAGCGAGATGTTCGGTTCCATGGGGACCGCGATCGCGACGGCGCTGTTTCTCGTCTTCCTCGTGATGGCGATGCAGTTCGAGTCTCCGAAATACTCGCTGATGGTTATGATCAGTATTCCTTTCAGTCTGATCGGAGCCTTCCTGCTTATATTTATCACGGGGCAGGCGATCAGTATTACCTCCCTGATGGGCGTGCTGACGCTGGTCGGAACCGTCGTGAACAACGGTATCCTCTACGTGGACGGCGTGGCGGAGCTGCAAAAGGAAATGCCACTCGAGGACGCGGTGGTAGAGAGCGGGAAGACGAGGCTGCGCCCGATGCTGATGACGACGCTGACGACGGTCATCGCGATGATTCCGATGGCGATGGGTATCGGTACCGGCAACGCGATGATGCAGGGCATGGCGATCACGATCATCGGCGGCCTGGTCGCTGCCACGATCCTGATTCTTGTGCTGTTCCCGGTATTCTATACCTTACTGTACGGCCGCGGCACGCGCCGTGAGCGTCGGAAGAATAAAGAAGAGCTTGCCACGGAGCAGTAGTATCGTGTATCATAGCAGGAGAAGAAACAAAAATACAACACAGCAAAGGAATGCCGGATGAACTACAGCATTTACGAATTACTCTTTTTCCTGTTCTGTTATTCTTTTCTCGGCTGGTGCGCGGAGGTCATTTTTATGGCCGTCCGCACCGGCCGCTTTACCAACAGGGGACTTTTCAACGTCCCCTTTAGTCTTTCCTATGGCGTGGCCATGGATATCCTGCTGCTCCTGCAGCCGACGATGGATGGCAGTTATCTGCTCTCGGCGGTGATCTACGTGGTCATCACCTCAGCGGTGGCGCAGATCGCGGGGGAGATTACCTGGAGAGTCACGAAGACGCGGCTCTGGGAGCTGGATGAGAAGTCGCTCTATGCCGGTCGGCTGCGGGGGATTTTCTACGCGGTGTTCTTCGCGCTCTGCGCGCTCGTGGCGATGCTGCTGGTCCAGCCGCTGCTGTTTTTCCTTGTCAAACTGATACCGAAGCTGGCGCTGAAGATTGTGACGATCGTCCTGTCGGCAATTGTGCTGGTAGACTTCATTTCGGTCTTTTATCTGGTGCGGAAGCATCCGCTGCCTCAGAGCGTCATAGGGCTGGAGGAAGGCCTGAAGGGGCAGCAGACGGGCATCGGGACCTGGATCTCCGATCGCCTCTGGAAGCGCCTGCGCCGCGCCTATCCCAACCTGAAGGAAGGGGATGGCGGCGAGGAGGAGAACCGGCGCAACTATGTTTTCGCGCAGGGGCTCTGTTTTGACAAATGCGTGTGGGTGTTCTTCGCCTGCGCGCTGTTCGGTTACCTTTTCGAGGTACTCTTTGTGGGCCTGAGCACGGGCGTCTGGATGAACCGTTCGAGCGTCATCTACGGTCCCTTCAGCATTATCTGGGGCTTTGGCGGCGTGATTCTGACTCTGCTGCTGCACCGTCTGGACAAGATGGAGGATCGTTACATCTTTATCGGGGGAATGTTCATCGGGGGTACCTATGAGTATATGTGCAGCGTCATCTCCGAGGTCGTCTTCGGTACGGTCTTCTGGGATTACAGCGATATGCCTTTCAATATCGGAGGCCGCACAAACCTTTTGTTCTGTATCTTCTGGGGCATCATGTCGCTCGTGTGGGTGAAGATTCTCTATCCGCGTCTGAGCTCGCTGATCGAGCGCATCCCGCCGATGACCGGCAAGATCGTGACCTGGCTCTTCCTCGTGCTCATGGTCTGCGACCTTCTGCTGTCCGGCATCGTGCTGCTGCGCTACGTGGACCGCTGCGACGGCGTCCCCGCGCAGAACGCGATCGATGAATTCCTCGACTATCAGTACCCGGACGACTTCGTCGAGTTCGTCTGGCCGAATATGCATCTGAGCCAGCCGGACGGCTCGGACTCGAAATACACCGACCCGCTGTGGATGCAGGACGGAACGTAAAAGACTGCGCGCGGCTCCCGGACTGCTATGATCCTGCGCCCTCTGCCCTGGTGTGCGGCTTCAAAGTCTGGGAGAGGTCAGACAGTACACCCTGTCCCCGGAGAGCAGTCGCCACCTTCGGGATTTTCGTCATCCGCGGCTGCGAAACCTCGAATTGAACCTCCGGAGCAAATGTCTCCCGTCAGACTGTCAAACGATAAGTCCGTAGATGGACGTTGAAGGCGATTTGTTACAGGAACTGCATACGGCCGGAAGCGACCAAAGACGGGTTCAAAACACTACAGAATTGTTTTGAACCCGTCATTCGAAAGGTCGCGAGGCCGTATGCGTAGTTCCTGTTAAAATCGCCGCCCGGGAATCTACGGACTTATCGTGTGGCAGTCTGTGCCACGACTTGCCCCGGAGGTTCATGCGTTTCTCGCTCGCGGATGATGAAAATCCATCGAAGCTGTCTCCCATGCTCTCCGGGGACAGGGTGTACTGTCTGACCTTTGCAGGATAAGCCGCGCAGGGAGGACGCGAAGTGTCGAATCCCATCGGATTCTCTCGACAGAATCTGCTTGTATAAATCTGCCGTTTTCCCTATACTTTTGCACAGAAGGAAAAGGAGGGACAAAATAATGGGGAAATGGAGCGTTGGCATCGCGGACGATAATGAGAGAATGGTGGAGATTCTCGGCAATATTCTGCGGGAGGACGAGGAACTGCAGGTCGTCGGCACCGCGCGCAATGGCGAGGAGGCCTGCCGTCTGATCAAGGAGAAAGAGCCGGATATCATGCTGCTTGATATTATCATGCCGAAGCTGGACGGTCTCTCCGTCATGGAGCGGGTCGCGCAGAACGCGGAATTTCGCAAAAAGCCGGACTTCGTCGTCGTCTCCGCGATCGGACAGGAGCGCATCACGGAGGACGCCTTCCTGCTCGGCGCGAGCTATTATATTATGAAGCCCTTCGATCATGACATGGTGCTCAGCCGGGTTCGCAGTCTGAAGGGGGATCGCCACAGGGGGAAGCCGCAGCTGCGCCGTCCCGCGTCCGCGGAGACAAAGGCCGTCGACACCGGCCGTGATCTGGAGACAGATGTGACGAATATGATCCACGAGATCGGCGTCCCGGCGCATATCAAGGGTTATCAGTACCTGCGCGACGCGATCATGATGGCAGTCGAGGATATGAACATGCTGAACGCGGTCACAAAGATTCTCTATCCGACGATCGCGAAGAACCACCAGACGACGCCGAGCCGCGTCGAGCGGGCCATCCGCCACGCGATCGAGGTGGCCTGGAGTCGGGGAAAGATGGATACGATCGATGAGCTCTTTGGCTACACGGTAAGCGTCGGGAAAGGAAAACCGACGAACTCCGAGTTCATTGCCCTGATCGCGGACCGGATTCGCCTGGATTACAAGAAGAGGGCATGAGCGTCCGTTTTCAAAAATGCTTTCAAAGACCTTCTGAATGTGCTATGATAAATTCAAAATAATGCTGGAGGTCGGTCATGAAAAAAATACTGTTTATCGCGTCGGAGTGCGTGCCGTTTATCAAGACCGGAGGGCTTGCGGACGTGATCGGATCCCTGCCGAAATATTTTGACAAAGAAAAATATGAGGTGCGTGTCATTATCCCGAATTATCGCTGTATCCCGCAGAAGTGGAAGGATGAGATGCAGTATGTCACGAATTTCTACATGGACATGGCCTGGCGAAGCCAGTATGTCGGCGTCATGGAGATGGATTACGAGGGGATCCACTATTATTTTATTGACAATGAATACTATTTCGCGGGCGAGAAACCCTATGGGTACATACACGAGGATATCGAGAAGTTTGCGTTCTTTTCGCGGGCGGCGCTGTCGATCCTGCCGGTGGTGGGTTACCAGCCGGATATCGTGCACTGCCATGACTGGCAGACCGGTCTTGTGCCGGTTTATCTGAAGGACTGTTTCCACGACAGCGAATTTTACGCGAACATGAAATCGGTGATAACGATCCACAATCTGAAGTTCCAGGGCGTCTGGAATATTCCGACAGTGCAGGACGCGACCGGGCTCGACATGTCGTATTTCACTTCGGACAAGCTCGAGGCCTACGGCGACGCGAACTATCTGAAGGGCGGCATCGTCTACGCGGACCTCGTCACGACGGTCAGCAGCACCTACGCGCAGGAGATCCAGACGCCGTTCTACGGCGAGCACCTGGACGGCCTGATGCGTGCGCGCTCGGCGGAGCTCAGCGGCATCGTCAACGGCCTGGACTATACGGAGTGGAATCCGGAAACCGACGCGAAGATTGCGGCGAATTACACGGCGGAAAATTTCCGCAAACAGAAATTCAAGAATAAGCTGGCGCTGCAGAAGGAGCTGGGTCTGCCGGAGGATAAGAAGATGCTGATGCTCGGCATCGTCTCCCGCCTGACGGATCAGAAGGGCTTCGACCTGATCGACTGCGTGATGGACGAGCTCTGTCAGGAGAATATCCAGATCGTCGTGCTCGGCACCGGCGAGGAGAAGTATGAAAATATGTTCCGCCATTTTGCCTGGAAATACGATGACAAGGTCGCTGCCTGTATTTACTATTCCGATGAGCTCTCGCACAGGATCTACGCGGGCTGCGACGCCTTCCTGATGCCCTCGCTCTTCGAGCCCTGCGGCCTGAGCCAGCTCATGAGCCTGCGCTACGGCACGCTGCCGATCGTGCGCGAGACCGGCGGCCTGAAGGATACGGTCGAGCCCTACAATGAATTCGAGGGGACCGGCACCGGATTTTCCTTTACGAATTACAACGCGCATGAGATGCTCGACACTGTTCGCTATGCGCTGAGCGTATATTATGAGAAAAAGCGCAACTGGAATAAGATTGTTGACCGCGCGATGGCGGCGGATTTCTCCTGGAGTAATTCCTCGAAGCAGTACGAGGCACTCTATGAGAAATTAGGGTAGGTATTCCCAGCCGTTGCCCCTGCATTCGCGAATAAATTCCTCCTTGTTTTCACATACTGGGTGTGTACCAGCAAATGAAAACAAGGAGGTTTTTTCTATGTCACAGTTGTCAGAACTCGACGTCCAGAATCTTCGTCACATGATCGGCGGGACCCAGACCTGCGAGGCCAAGTACAGCGCCTACGCGGAGGCCGCGTCGGACAAAGAGGTCAAACAGTATTTTCAGCAGGCTGTCCAGTCCGCGAAGGAAAACCGGCAGCAGCTGATGGGATTTTTAAAGTAGGAGGGCGACGAAAATGATGGATGAAAAGACGATGGTCAGCGACGCGCTGACCGGTATCAACAGTGAGCTGAAAATGTACGCGGACTATATCGCGCAGAGCGAGGATCCGCAGCTCAAACAGACGCTCAAGCAGATGAGGAACAAGACCGAGACCTCACAGGAGCAGCTCTACCAGATAGCCCGCGAGAAGTCCTACTATGTGCCGGCCGCGAAGGCCAGCAAAGAGGACATCGAGCACGTGAAATCGCTGTTTGGGCCGGAATCCATGCTGTAAAAAACAAAATCTTAAGGGCGGAAGGTTTTTCTTCCGCCCCTTGGTTGTTTTGGAAATAAATGAATATGTTCGCACGCATGCGCACTACCCAGGATAAAAACTGATAGCTTCCCATTTTCAGTATGGTCACACACAGGGTTCGATCATGAAAAGCAAGAATGCTGCAATTATTCAGTCTTCCCAGAATACAGTTCATTCACGATAGAATTCCTTTATTTTGTCCATCCGGGCTGACATCCCCATCAGCATCGCATCCAGCACGCTCAGCGCGGCCATCGCCTCGACGACGACGGCGGCGCGCGGCGCGATGATCGGGTCGTGCCGTCCACGGACGGAGACGCTGATCTCTTCGCCGGAGCGGTTCACCGTCTGCTGTGTGGAGGAGATCGACGGCGTCGGCTTGAAAGCGGCGCGCAGCACGATATCGCTGCCGTCGCTGATGCCGCCGAGGATCCCGCCCGCGTGGTTGCTTTTCTTTACAATCCTTCCGCTCGCATCCAGGCCGAAGGCGTCATTGTTCTCACTGCCGAGAGCCCTGGCCGCGGCGAAGCCGTCCCCGATCTCGAAGCCTTTCACCGCCCCGATCGAGCAGACGGCCTGTGCGAGCTTCGCGTTCAGCTTTTCAAAGCAGGGATCGCCCGTACCCGCGGGCACGCCGCGAATCACGCACTCCACAACGCCGCCGGAGGAGTCCTGCTTCGCGCGGCACTCGTCGAGATATTCCATGGCGGCCTGCGCCGCAACGGGATCCGGCATGCTCACCGGATTCTGCCCCGCCTCTGTCAGGTCGAATCTCTCATAGTCGATCTCTACCGGTCCTATGGACTTCACATAGGCGGAAACCGTCACGCCGATCTCGGTAAGAGCCTTCGCCGCGACCGCGCCCGCCGCGACGCGCCCGATCGTCTCGCGCCCGGAGGAGCGTCCGCCGCCCCGGTAGTCCCGGAAGCCGTACTTACAGTCGTAGGTGTAATCTGCGTGCCCCGGTCTGTAGTACGAGGCAATCTCGCTGTAATCCCCGGAGCGCTGCGAGGTATTCCGCACCAGCAGGGAGATCGGCGTGCCGGTCGTCCTCCCCTCGAAGACGCCGGAGAGGATCTCGACCATGTCGTCCTCCTTGCGCGGCGTCGCGAAGCGCGACTGCCCGGGTTTCCTTCTATTCAAATAGGCCTGAATGTCCGCCTCCGCGAGCGGCAGTCCCGCCGGGCAGCCGTCGACGACGGCCCCGATGCCTTTTCCGTGGGACTCGCCCCAGGTGCTGACCCGGAATATCGTGCCAAATGTTGAACCAGCCATGTCTGAAACTCCTGTACAGGAAGAATCCCTTAGTCCATATGTGAGCCGCCGTTGATATCGATCTCTTCGCCGGTGATATAGGACGCTTCCTTGGAAGCAAGGAATACGATGGCGTTTGCCACTTCCTGCGTCTCGCCGGGGCGTCCCATCGGGATTCCGTCGATGACCTTGTCCGCATCTTCCTTTGCCATGGATTTCCAGATATCCGTGTTGATCAGTCCCGGGCACACGCAGTTGGTGGTAATCCCGTACTGGGAAATCTCTCTGGCCAGATTCTTGGAGAAGCCCAGCACAGCGGCCTTCGATGCCGAATAATGTGCGCCTCCGAATACACCGCCTCCGCGCTTTCCGGAGACAGAGCTGAGGCTCACAATTCTGCCGTAATTCTGCTTTTTCATGACTTCGCACACAGCCTGCGTGATCAGGAACAGGCCGAACATATTGACGTTGAAAATCCGTTTCATGTCGTCCAACGTCATATCAGCCACGGTAACCTTCTGGGATACCCCGGCATTGTTGATCAGTACGTCGATGCGGCCGAACTTATCTACGACTTCCTTCACAAGCGCATCCACGGATTCCTTCTCCGTGATATTTCCGGCGATGCCATATGCCTTGTAACCGAGCTCTTCCATCTCTTTTACATTGGCGTCAAGCCCTGCCTGGTTGATGTCCGTGATCACGACCTGAGCGCCCTGCTTTCCGAACGTATGAGCGATCGTGCGTCCGATCCCCTTGGGAGAACCTGCTCCTGTGATCAATACTACCTGTCCGTCAAAATCCAACATTTTTTCTTCCTCCATTTTCATTTTTAATTATAGTGAATACCGTCCTCAGAGACAGTGTCACATAACTGCCAGATTTGTTTAAAACAGTCTGAATATCCGCATCATTAACAGTATAGCCACAGATTTGGAATCCGTCAATCATCATTTTCCTTGAGTTTCCGCAGGTTTATCCACCGTCGCCTTATTTACCCGGGCTCTTT
>JAJBTX010000069.1 GCA_020860645.1 Lachnospiraceae bacterium
GTATATGGGAGTATCAAAATCTACGACGGATGGTACCTTATTATCGCTACGCTGCTGTTTGGCGTCCAGATTTATTGCGATTTTTATGGATACTCGGTGATTGCGACCGGGGCTGCGGAAATACTCGGTATACGCCTGATGGAGAATTTTGACGCACCCTATCTGTCCTGCTCGGTTGCGGAGTTCTGGAGGAAATGGCATATTTCCCTCACGTCCTGGTTCCGGGATTATCTCTATATTCCGCTGGGAGGAAGCCGCAGGGGAAAGCTTCGAAAATGTCGGAATATCATGGTTGTCTTTCTGGTCAGTGGCCTGTGGCATGGATCAGAACTTTCTTATGTAGCCTGGGGTATGCTGAATGGGCTTTATCAGGTGGCAGGAGAGCTTACGGAGCCGATCAGGGTAAAGATTACGGAGGTATTAGGTCTTCACAGGGAGTCCTTTGCGCATCGGCTGCTTCGCTGTGGAATCACATTTTCTCTGGTAAATTTCAGCTGGATATTTTTTCGGGCCGAATTTGGATTGAAGGCGCTGCAGATTGTGCGGAGTATTCTCAGGGCAAATAACCTGTGGATTCTTTTTGACGGTTCCTTGTATGAGTGCGGACTGGACAGCAAGAATTTCTGGTTGGTGTTGATCTGTATCGGAGTTCTTCTGTTTGCCGATTGTCTGAAGCATCAGGGAATCCGTGTGCGGAGAGTAATTCTGAGGCAGGATGTATGGTGTCAATGCACGGTTGTGATATTTGCCATTATTGTTATCCTGCTGTTCGGGCTGTGGGGACCTGCTTACAGCGAGGCAAACTTTATTTATTTCCAGTTTTAGGAGCATGGGACAATGAAAAGGAAAGGACAGAAATATGGGAAACGTTTACTTGCCGGACTTATCAGTCTTTGTTTGTTGGTTCTTCTGTTGACCAGGCTGACTGATCTGGTAGAACGCAAAGCCAGCGACTATAAATACCAGGCATTTTTTGAGGAAGAGGAAGATTTTGACGTGCTTTTTACAGGAACGAGTCATGTGGTCGACGGAATTTTTCCCATGGAACTGTGGAAGGATTATGGAATCACATCGTACAACTTTGGAGGGAATAGTAATGCAATAGCCACCTCTTACTGGGCGATAGAACTTGCGCTGGAATATACTTCGCCCTCTCTGGTGGTGATTGACTGCTTGCGTTTGAGTTCTGATGAAAAAACCGCTGCAAACTATTCTAATGTGCATGTATCGCTAGATGCGTTTCCATTCAGCCTGAAGAAAGTGGAGGCGGTCAAGGATCTTCTGGACGATGGGGTGATGGATGCGGCTATAGAAGAGGGGACTGTGACAGAGACGGAGGAACGATCTCCTCTGGGATTGCTTTTAGATTTCTCCGTGTATCACAGCAGATGGTCTGAACTGAGTGAGGATGATTTTGAACCGGATGTTGGCGTGGAGAAAGGGGCGGAATCCAGAATCAGGGTGTCTGAACCGAACGAGATCATAAGCGTGTCGAAAGACGAAAAGATGGAGGAGGATACTGTTGCGGTTCAGTATCTTGAAAAAATGATTACTGACTGTCAGGAGCGGGGTATTGAGGTGCTGCTGGTATATCTGCCGTTTCCTGCATCGGAAGATGAATGGAGAGAGGCGAACCGCGTGTATGAGATTGCGGAGGAATACAGCGTCAATTATATCAATTTTCTGGATATGGATATTGTAGATTTTGAAACCGATTGTTATGATGCGTCGTCCCATCTGAACCCATCCGGTGCGCGGAAAGTGACCGATTATCTGGGAGAGTATATAATGGAGCATTACGGCCTGACCGATCACCGTGGGGATGAAGCGTATGCCGGGTGGGAGGAAGACTATGAGGTTTACAAGGATTATAAGGTCGATAATCTGAAAGAGCAGACGACGCTGGATACCTACCTCATGCTTCTGGCGGACAAGAACTATGATGTAGAGGTGGAGATAGCTGATCCATGGCTGTTCGGCAGTACTTATTATAGCAGATTATTTGCAAATATCGGCGTGGATGCGGATAGGCTTACGGACAGCGTATCTCTGCTGAAAATCGAGGCAGGTGGGCGGAATGTGGAATACAGCAGTGCCGATATTGATATAGAGGGCGATTTTCGCTTTACCGTCACAGATAGAGAGACAGGCGAGGTGGTTGATATCGCAGATGTCAAGCTTACGTCTGTCGCACGATAATTTCCAGAGCGTAAGAACAAACGGACGGCATGGATATCACTCCTCGCCAAAATCGCAGAGCTGGAGAAGCGTCTTTCCACTCAGGAAGAAGATTTTTCTAAATAAATCCTGTCAATCCTGCGGCGGGTAAGCAAACACAAGAAGAAGCTGCCAAAGCAGGAATTCATAAAAAATTCATGAAACTCAGCTAAACTATATTGCGACCGGGGGATTTTGAAGGCTCCCGGTTGTTTTTGCCTCCGAAAAATTGTATACTGAAAGACAGCACGGAGAACGGAAGGACTGGAGGAGCGATGGAAAAACAGACTGAGGAGAAAAAGAGAAGTCTGCCGCTTGTACCGCTTATCTGTGGTGTTCTGGCAGCGCTGCTGCTGGCGGTATACTGCGGCGGGGTGATTTACTATCAGAATCGTTTTGTGAGGGGGACGGTCATTGATCAGGTGAACGTGTCGGGCATGACGATCGCGGGACTGGAGGAGCGGATCGGGAGCTACACGCTGCGCGTCCTGGAGCGGAAAAGCGACGGGACCACGCTGGAGGAGGAGATTCCGGGCACGGATATCGGGCTTTCCTACGCCTCCACAGAGCCGCTGCAGGAAATACTGGAGGGACAGAATGTCTGGCTCTGGTTTCTCACACAGAATCTGGAATACGAGCTGGAGGATGCACTTTCCTGGGATGAGGATGCGCTGGAGGACGCGGTAGAGGCGCTGCAGGGCTTTGACGACGATTTCGCGGTCGAACCGATGGACGCACATATCTCGGAATATGTTTCCGGCAGCGGGTATTCGATCGTGGAGGAGACGCAGGGAAATACGCTGAACCTCTCGCGCACGCTGACGGCTGTCAGCGCCGCGGTCGCCGGGCTCGAAGAGGAAGTGGATCTGGATGCGGAGGGCTGCTACGAGACGCCAGGGCTGTATGCGGACGACGAGGAGATGCTGAGTCTCCTTGAGAAGCTGAAAACCTATGAGGACCTCACAATCACCTATACCTTCGGTGACAATGTGGAGGTGCTGGACGGGGAGACGATCTGCAGCTGGCTCATCATTGACGGCTCTGAGGTGACGCTGGATACGGAGCAGGTGGAGGAGTTTGTTGCCGCTCTGCGCAAAAAATACGACACGATCTTCCGCTCTCGCACGTTCAAAACCAGTTATGGGACAGAGGTTACGATCAGCACCGGCGACTACGGCTGGTGGATGAACTACGTGCAGGAGGCCGCCGAGCTGGCTGAAATGATCGAGAACGGGGAGAGCGGCGAGCGCACGCCCGTCTATTACCAGACGGCGGCTTCCTACGATACGCCGGACTACGGGAATACATATGTGGAGGTAAACCTGACCGCGCAGCATCTGTTCTACTATGAGAACGGGGTGCTCATCATGGAGTCGGACTTCGTCTCGGGCAACTCGGCGAAGGGTTATGACACGCCGACCGGTGTGTATGGAATTACCTACAAACAGCGCGACGCCACGCTGGTGGGGGAGACTTACGAGACGCCGGTCTCCTACTGGATGCCGTTTAATGGAAATATCGGCCTGCACGATGCGACCTGGCGGTCGACCTTCGGCGGCGATATCTATAAAACAAACGGTTCGCACGGCTGCATCAATCTGCCCTATGCGAAGGCGCAGGAGCTTTACAGTTACGTAGAGCAGGGCACGCCGGTCATCTGCTATTATCTGCCGGGTACGGAGCCGGCGCCGACGGAGGTGGATACGTCCGGTGAGACGGAAGATAACATGCAGATAACAGAAGGTACAGAAGAAACTACGGACACAGGAGGAACTGCCGAATAGGACAAATCGAAGAGAAAAGGAGATGCATCATTGGGCTATTATGAGAAATGGAGAGACACCGCGCAGAGGTATGAATCGCTCTGCGTAAAAAACGACACAATTTCCGATCATTTATTTCAGGAATACGGGGTGAACCGGGGCCTGCGCGACGTGAACGGCAACGGCGTACTGACCGGCCTCACCAATATTTCCCGGATTGATTCCTTTAAAATGGTGGACGGGAAAAAGGTTCCCTGCGAGGGCAGGCTCTGGTATCGCGGTTACGACGTGCGTGATCTGATCCAGAGGATACCGGAGGGGCACTTCGGTTTTGAGAGGATCGCCTATCTTCTGATGTTCGGCGATCTGCCGACGCCGCAGGAGGAGCAGGAATTCTTTGCCACGCTTGCGAGCGGGCGGGATCTTCCCACCAATTTCACGCGGGATGTGATCATGAAAGCATCCAGTAAGGATATCATGAATTCCATGACACGCAGCATCCTGACGTTGGCGTCCTACGATGAAAATCTGGATTCCAACAGGCTGGACGACGTAATCTGCCAGTGCCTGAACCTGGTCAGCGTTTTCCCCATGCTGGCCGTCTATGGATACCATGCCTATAATCATTACGACCGGGACGGAAGTATGTATATCCACCGACCGGATCCGACGCTGTCCACGGCGGAGAATCTGCTGATGATGCTGCGCCCGGACAGGAAATATACCTATCTGGAGGCGAAGGTGCTGGATGTGGCGCTGATTCTCCACATGGAGCACGGCGGCGGAAATAATTCCACCTTTACGATGAGGGTCGTTACCTCCTCCGGCTCGGACACCTACTCCGCGATCGCGGCGGCCATGTCCTCGCTGAAGGGTCCGAAGCACGGCGGCGCGAACATCAAGGTCATGGAGATGATGGACGATATCCGCGCCCATGTGAGAGATTACTCAGATCGGGACGAGGTCGGCAGTTATCTCAGCAAGATTCTGACGGGCGAGGCCTTTGACGGAAAGGGCCTGATCTATGGGATGGGCCACGCGGTGTACTCGCTGTCCGACCCGAGAGAGCGGATTTTCAAAGGCTTTGTGGAAAAACTGGCCGTGGCGAAGGGGCGGCAGGAGGATATGACGCTCTACAGTAATATCGAGTCGCTCGCGCCGGAGCTGATCGCCGGGAAACGCCGTATCTACAAGGGCGTCAGCCCGAATGTCGATTTCTACAGCGGTTTTGTCTATGACATGCTGGGCATTCCGCAGGAGCTCTACACGCCGATCTTCGCGATCGCGCGCATCGTCGGATGGAGCGCTCACCGGCTGGAGGAGATCGTAGGAATGAATAAAATCATCCGTCCGGCCTACAAGAGCGTGATGAAAGAGAGGACATTGACATAACAGCTCCGGGCAGCATCGAAATGGAAAAACATCGTTGCAGACTGGTATAAAAAAGGCTCCCCGCGGGGAGCCTTTTGAAGTGTCTGACTTATTCGAGCACCAGCTCGTCCCACCGGGTGGTGGACACGAGCGCGATGTAGGTTTTGCCGGTATTCAGCGTGATCTCATTGCCGTCCGCGTCGTAGAACTTGGTCGCCTCCATGTCATGGCCCTTCGACCAGGTGACCGGAATCGCCTTGCCGCCGGTGACATAGTAGCCCTCGCCGGACTCATTGATGATGTTGAACTGCATGTAGCCGTTGCTGTCGTACTGGGTGTGCGACGCACACTGGATGATAACATTCGTGAAAGCGAGCTGCGCGTTGTCGTTCGCCGGATCAATATGTGCCATGCTGTACTCAGAGTAGAGATAGGTGCCGCTCTCCTCGTCGTAGTCGAGCTGCGAGCCGTTGTGGCTGAACGGAAGATCGACGAGCGTGCAGTCGATGGAATCGGAAGCCTCACCGAGGTCGACCGGGCTGGTCTCGCTCGCAAACTGCCAGTGCGCTCCCTGATAATACTCATTGTAATCGACGTCGATGCCCGCGGACGCCATGCGGCTCTCGATCTCGCCGGTCGTCACGTACTCGGTGAACTCTCTGGATTTGCCGTTGTTAATGCGGGAGAAACCGCCGCTTAAGTGATCCACCCAGGCATTCTCAAGGAAAGCGTCAATGTAGTACGGGCCGCCGTCGTGGATGACGACCGCGTTGTACTCCGGCGCAATCATGAAGTTGGTCGGGCGCACGCTGCGGATGCTGCCGAACTGCGTGATGCTCGCGTAATCCTTCACGATGGCCATGAAGCGGGTAATCTCGCCATTCGCGGTGCTGTTCATCATCTCATAGACGATGTCCGCCTGTGTCAGGCCGTAGTGGTAGAGGGCCGTCTTCTCATTGTCAACCATGATGGCGACAGGACGCTGGCTCTGGAGGCTCTCGTCGATCCACTCGTTGGTCAGCTCGCTGCGATAGTATCCCTCGCGCGTCTCCTCCTCCTCGACGACTTCTTCCTCTTCCTCCTCTTCTTCGGGCTCCTCCTCTTCCTCGGAAATATCGGTGACGCTTGGCGCCGCCGCTTCTTCCGTCTCCGAGGAGCCGCCGCACGCTACAAGCGAAAAGCATGCGATGAGTGCCGCCAGGAAGACAAGTAAAGTTCCTTTCTTCATAAGTAGTAAAATCCTTTCTGTAAGATAATCTTTAGTCAGTATACACCACTTTGAAAATTTTTTAAAGTATTAATCGCAAAATCACAATTCGAACACATTTCGTTGTTATAAATAACAGTAGGAAATTCTGCGGTCTGTTTTGCGTCGGCTATCCGCCGTGAAACAGCCGATTTTCAAAAATACAGGGAACCAAAGGAGAAACAGCCATGTATGACGATTTGAATAATAATGACACGACAGGCAGAAATTACTATGACACCGGGAGCAGCTACACACACTATAATTCTTCCGACGCGATGAATCAGCCGAAGAAGAAAAAGAAAAAAGGAGGCTTTGGCAGGACGGTTGCCAAATGCCTGGTGCTGGCGGTTCTGTTCGGCAGCGTTGCGAGCGTGTCGTTTATGGGCGTGAACTATCTGGGGAATCGGTATTTTGGCGACGCGGTCAGCGCGCAGGTCGATACGGATACCGCCGATATGAGCGCGGCGGAGACCGGGGAGAGCGAAAACACGGTAGCGAGCACAACGACCGGTTCTGACGGTTCGGATGTCTATGACGTGTCGGGCATTGTGGAGAACTGTATGTCGTCAGTTGTCTCGATCACGAACGTGAGCACGACCGAATTCCGGACGATGTTCGGGAGCTATTCGCAGCAGAGTTCTTCCAGCGGCTCGGGTATTATCATCGGACAGAATGATAAGGAACTCCTGATCGTGACGAACAACCATGTGATTTCCGGCGCGGATGAGATCAGCGTCTATTTTAATTCAGACGGCGACGAGGCGGATGAGAGCAACGTCTTTTCCGCACTGGTGAAGGGGACGGACAGCAATAAGGATCTCGCGGTGATCGAAGTGGATTTAAGCGACATCCCGGAGGATACCCTGACTACGGTCAAGATCGCGACGATCGGAGACTCTTCCACACTGAAGGTCGGAGAGCCCGTGGTGGCGATCGGAAACGCTTACGGATATGGGCTTTCCGTGACGTCCGGCATTGTCAGCGCGCTGAACCGCGAGGTAACGCTGGAGTCTGACGGGCAGACCATCACGAGCAAACTGATTCAGACCGACGCGGCGATCAACCCGGGCAACAGCGGCGGCGCGCTGCTGAATGCAAAGGGAGAGCTGATCGGCATTAATTCCGCGAAGTTTGTCTCAGAGGATGTAGAAGGCATGGGCTACGCGATTCCGATCTCCGATGTGGAGGAGATCATCAACGAGCTGATGGATATCGAGATCCGGGATAAGGTCGACGAGAGCAAGCAGGGCTATCTCGGAGTGTCCGATCTGGTTGACGTGACTTCCGATGTGTCCGAGAGCTATAATATGCCGGTCGGCATTTATGTCCGTACGGTGATTGCAGGCCTGGGCGCGGACGCGGCCGGTATGGAGGCGGGCGATATTATCACGAAGCTGGGCGGAGTGACGGTGTCGAGCTACAGCGAGCTGAAGGAACAGCTCACCTACTACGCGGCGGGCGAGACGGTCGAGGTGATCGTTCAGAGGATGGAAAATTCTTCCTACACGGAGGAGACGCTGCAGGTGACACTGTGCACGGCGGAGGAGGTTAACGCTGCTCAGAGATAACAGTTTCGCTTGCTTCGAAGTCCTCTGTAATGTATAATGGCGGAAAAAGGAGATTCCCATGGATTTTGAAGATAAAGATACAGAACTGGAAGAGCAGGCCGACGCTCAGGAGCCGGAGGAAGAGCAGGAGGACGTCTGTTTTGTGTGCCGCCGTCCCGCGAGCAAAGCGGGAAAGATGATGAATCTGACAGACGATATCCACATCTGCCCGGAGTGCATGCAGCGGATGCTGGACATGATGGGCGGCGGAAACGTGGACTTCAGCAAGGTCGATTTTACAAGAATGCCGAATATCAGCATGATTAATCTGTCCGATCTGCAGAATATGATTCCCCGTCGTCAGCGTGTGAAGAAGAAGGCGCCGGAGCAGGAGGAGCAGAAAGGGCCGGAGAAGGAGCTGGATATCCGCTCGATTCCCGCGCCGCATCGTATCAAGGCCAGCCTGGACGAGTATGTTGTGGGCCAGGAGAGAGCGAAGAAGGTGATCTCCGTGGCGGTTTATAACCACTACAAGCGGGTGGCCGCGGGGGCGGATGCGGACGGCATCGAGATCGAGAAGTCCAACATGCTGATGATCGGACCGACCGGCTGCGGCAAGACTTACCTGGTGAAGACGCTGGCCCGGCTTCTGGACGTACCGCTCGCGATCGCGGACGCCACGTCGCTGACGGAGGCCGGATACATAGGCGATGATATTGAGAGCGTGCTCTCAAAGCTTCTGGCAGCGGCGGACAACGACGTGGAGAAGGCGGAGCGTGGAATCGTTTTCATCGATGAGATCGACAAGCTGGCAAAGAAGAAGAACACGACCCAGCGCGATGTCAGCGGCGAGTCGGTGCAGCAGGGGCTTCTGAAGCTGCTCGAAGGCGCGGAGATTGAGGTGCCGGTGGGCGCGAACAGCAAGAACGCGATGGTGCCCCTCGAGACGATCAATACAAAGAATATCCTGTTTATCTGCGGCGGAGCATTTCCGGATCTGGAGGATATCATCAAGGAACGGCTGAACGAGCAGTCCTCGATCGGTTTCCGCGCGGATCTGAAGGACAAATATGATAAGGAAAAGAATCTCATCAGCCGGGTGACAGTCGAAGACCTCCGGAATTTCGGGATGATTCCGGAATTTATCGGGCGGCTGCCGATTATCTATACACTCGACGCGCTGAGCGAGGATATGATGGTGCGCATCCTGACGGAGCCGAAGAACGCGATCCTGAAGCAGTATCAGAAGCTGCTGGCGCTCGACGAGGTGAAGCTGGAATTCACGGATGATGCGCTGCGCGCAATCGCGAAAAAGGCGATGGAGAAGGACACAGGCGCGCGGGCGCTGCGCGCGATTATCGAGGAATTTATGCTGGATATCATGTATGAGATTCCGAAGGACGACAATATCGGCCAGGTGACGATCACAGGTGACTATATCGAGCAGAGGGGCGGACCGCTGATTACACTGCGCGGCGTGCCTGCGCTGGAGATGCAGGGCTGATCATGAAGAAACTGTTTTTCGCGGGCATGGCGCTGGCCCTGTTTCAGACCGACCTGACGGTGAAGCGTCAGATTGAAGAGCTGCCGGAGGGCGGCGAAGCATATCCGCTCCCGGGTGGATTTGCGGATATTGAGCGTCTGCACAATCACGGACTGGCGGGAGGCGGATGTACCGGCCATATGACAGGGATTGTGCGGGGTACGGCTCTTGCGACGACCGCCTGCGCCGGTTTTTTCCTTCACCTGCTGACGACGCCGGGACAGCTCATACGGACGGCGGGAGCCGCGTTCCTGACAGGCGGGGCGCTCTCTAATCTGTACGATCGCTGTCGCCGGGGCTATGTGGTGGATTACATCCGCTTCCATACGCCGTTTAAACGGCTGAACCGTCTTGTATTTAATCTGGCAGACTTCTTCATTTTCATTGGAGCCGTCCTGATAAGCGTTGGAAATGGAAGCCACTCTCAAAGCTGAGAGCTTTTGAGGGTGGCTTTTTGAAAAAATCCGCAAGTGGAGGTAAACACTATGGCACAGGAAGAAAAGAAAAGAGAATCTGAGGCGGCAGGCCAGGAGGAGAGCGGCGTCCGTAAGGAAAAAGAGCTGAGCCCGACCTGGAATGAGGACTGTCTGACGGAGCTGGACGACTGGATCGAGTCGCAGGGCGTCTATCTCAGACAGTGATATCTGCCGGGAGAGTGCGCTCCCGGCAAAAAATCAGTTCCCGGCCTTCTCCAGCGCGGCCTGTATGGCGCTCAGGAGCAGCATCGAGGTGTATTGACTGTCCTCAGAACAGGTGATATTTTCCAGGGACTGCGTCTCGCATATCTGGGAAGCCAGAGATTCCAGCGCGGGTTCCATGAGCGGGTACATGGCGGAGATCGTCTCGTCGAGCTGCCGGAAGCTGATAGAGGAAATATAGTCTTCATCCACGGTGACGGCTACTTCTACGGTATTTCCGCCCAGTGTGAGTGAAGAGGTATAGACGCCGGCTCTGTAACGCCCCGCGGTTTCGGCGGCTCCGGTGTCCGGTCCGTTTTCGGAACTGTTTCTGCCCGATGAAAACATAAAGATCAGGAGAAGGAGCAGGAGGATGCCCAGCACGACGAAGATCGCGGTGTAGATCAGCTCCTTCATATGGAATACCCAGATTTTGGTTTTGGCGCTCATGGCAGGCTCCTGTCGTCGGTAATGCTTTGGTTATACTATATGAAGCGGGGCGGCGGAGCATACATAAAAATAAAAATAGCACTTTTCTTTTTGGAAGTTTTGCTTTAATATATAACGTAGGAATCCAGCGTGACGGATTCGTGAGCGGGGTAAACGGTGACGAACCGTTTACTATACTTATATATAAGGGGAGGGAATACCATGATTTCAAACCAGATCATCCAAAACACGATTGACGGCCTGAGGGGAATTACGAGGATTGACCTGTGCGTTCTGGATATGGATGGGCAGATACTGGCATCCACGGAAGAGCTTCCGGAAGACGTTGCAGCGGAGGCGGAGTCCTTCACGGCATCTCCCGCGGACAGCCAGGTGATTCATGGATATCAGTTCTTTAAGGTATTTGACGAAAACCAGTTAGAATATATCCTGCTCGCAAAAGGCGGCAGCGACGACGTCTACATGGTGGGGAAGATGGCGTCGTTCCAGCTTTCCGGTCTGCTGACCGCGTACAAGGAGCGCTTTGACAAGGATAACTTCATTAAGAACCTGCTCCTTGACAATCTTCTGCTGGTCGATATCTACAACCGCGCCAAGAAGCTGCATATCGCGGCGGAGGTACGGCGGATGGTGTTCGTGCTCGAGTGCAGCCGCGAGAAGGTGAATGTCGCCCTCGAAAATGTGAGAAATCTGTATGGGAGCAAGTCCCATGATTTTGTCATGGCTGTCGATGAAAAGAACGTAATCGTGGTGCGGGAGCTCTCTCCCGGTGAGGGTTATGAGGAGATGTTCCTCGCGGCGCAGGAGATGAAGGACGCGGCGTCGATGGACGGCGAGGAGGTCCGGGTGGCGCTCGGCACGATCGTGGGCGAGATCAAGGAAGTGTCCCGCTCTTATAAAGAAGCGAAGATGGCGCTTGACGTCGGCAAGATTTTCTTTGAGGAGAGGGATATTGTGTCCTACAGCTCCCTGGGCATCGGACGTCTGATTTATCAGCTCCCGATTCCGCTCTGCAAGATGTTCATCAAGGAGACCTTTGAAGGGAAATCGCCGGACGATTTCGACGAGGAGACGCTGACGACGCTCAAGAAATTCTTTGAGAAC
>JAJBTX010000076.1 GCA_020860645.1 Lachnospiraceae bacterium
CCGCTAATGCGAGTTCAGATGGCCTTTTCAATGGGACTAATTATTTCACAGCCCCCCTTTTTTACCGTTCTTATAAAGCTTTCCCCTCGGAACCAAGCACGTCCTTGATCTTGTGCGCGACGACCGCTTTGACATTTGCGCGGCCCACGGTCAGATACTGTCTCGGATCGAAGTAATCCGGATGCTGGCTCAGCACCTCGCGGACACCCGCGGTCAGGCCGAGACGCAGATCGGAGTCGATGTTGATCTTGCAGACTGCGGATCTCGCGGCCTCACGGAGCTGATCCTCCGGTACGCCGATCGCATCCTTCAGAGCACCACCGTTCTCGTTGATGATCTTGACATACTCCTGCGGCACGGAAGAAGCGCCGTGCAGAACGATCGGGAATCCCGGAATCTTCTTCTCGATCTCATGCAGGATGTCGAAACGAAGCTGCGGCTTCGTGCCGGGCTTGAACTTGTATGCGCCATGGCTGGTGCCGATCGCGATCGCGAGGGAGTCCACACCGGTCTTGTCCACAAACTCCTCGACCTCCTCGGGCTGCGTATAAGAGGAATCTTCCGCCTTTACCTTTACGTCATCCTCGATGCCGGCCAGCTTGCCGAGCTCAGCCTCGACTACTACGCCGTGATCATGCGCATACTCGACGACCTTCTTCGTGATTTCAATATTCTCCTGGAACGGATACTTGGAAGCGTCAATCATAACGGAGGTAAATCCGCCGTCCACGCAGGACTTGCAGATATCAAAGTCCGCGCCGTGATCCAGGTGCAGAGCGATCGGGATCTGCGGATTCTCGATCAGAGCCGCCTCGACCAGCTTTACGAGGTAGGTGTGGTTCGCGTACTTTCTCGCACCCGCGGATACCTGCAGGATGATCGGAGAATTCAGCTCGCCGGCCGCCTCGGTGATCGCCTGTACAATCTCCATGTTGTTCACATTGAACGCGCCGATCGCATAACCGCCGGCATAGGCCTTCTTGAACATATCAGTTGTCGTTACTAAGGGCATTGGTTTATACTTCCTTTCCTTATTTTTAGCGTCAAAGCGCTTCTATAGCGTATCTTACTACATTTTTCCTGAATCAACAAGGGTTTTTTGTTCATCCCATTCCGAGCAGCAAGCCGACCAGGCGCACGATCCCCGCAGCGATCCAGGCAATCGCACACTGCTCCAGCACCACGCCGAGCGCCCAGCGCCCGCCGAGCTCGCGCCGAACCGCCGCGATCGCCGCGACACAGGGTGTATAGAGCAGGCTGAACACCAGCATCGTCGCCGCCGCAAGCGGGGTGAGCAGCGAGGCGACGTCGCCCGCGAAAAGGATTTCCATCGTGGAAACGACGCTCTCCTTCGCCAGGAAGCCACTGATCAGCGAGGTGCAGATCCGCCAGTCTCCCAGACCAAGCGGCGCAAAGAGCGGAGCCAGCAGTCCGGCCACAGCCGCGAGGATACTGCTCTGCGAATCCGTCACCACATTGAGATGCAGGTCGAAGGTCTGCAGGAACCAGATCACGATCGTTGCGACCAGGATAACCGTAAAGGCCCGATGCAGGAAATCCTTCGCCTTCTCCCAGAGCAGCTGCAGCACATTGCGGGGCGAGGGCAGGCGGTAGTTCGGCAGCTCCAGCACAAAAGGAACCGCCTCACCGCGAAACAGTGTCTTTTTGAAAAGGAATGCCACCAGGATGCCCACCGCGATGCCCAGAAAATACAGCGCGGTGACAATCAGTCCGCTGTACTCCGGGAAGAAAGTATTCACAAAGAACATGTAAATCGGCAGCTTGGCCGTGCAGCTCATGAAGGGCGTCAGAAGAATCGTCATCCGCCGGTCGCGCTCACTCGGCAGCGTCCGCGTCGCCATGACCGCCGGAACCGTACAGCCAAAGCCGATCAGCATCGGGACAATACTCCGCCCTGAAAGTCCGATTTTCCGCAGCAGGCTGTCCATAAAGAAGGCGACCCGCGCGATATAGCCGCTGTCCTCCAGAAGCGACAGGAAAAAGAAAAGACATACAATGATCGGCAGGAAACTCAGGACGCTGCCGACTCCCGCGAAGATGCCGTCGCTGATCAGCGAGCGCAGCACCGGGTGGACGTTCGCCGCGACGAGCGCACTCTCCGCAATCCCGGCCAGAAAATCGATTCCCATCTCCAGAAGCCCCTGGAAGAAAGCTCCGATCACATTAAAGGTCAGATAGAACACCAGCAGCATAATACCGATAAAGCAGGGAATCGCCGTGTATTTTCCGGTGAGGATCCGGTCAAGCTGCTCGCTGCGCTGCCGCTCCCGGCTCTCCTTTGGCTTGCGCACTGTCCTCGCACAAAGCTTCTGAATAAAGGAGAAGCGCATATCGGCAATCGCCGCGGCCCGGTCGAGTCCCCGCTCCTGCTCCATCTGGACAAGGATGTGCTCGACCATCTCCTTCTCATTTTCGTCAAGCTTCAGCTGCTCCAGAATCAGCTGATCGCCCTCCGCCACCTTCGTGGCCGCAAAGCGGACGGGGACGCCCGCCTCCAGCGCGTGATCCTCGATCAGATGCATGATACCATGCAGCGCTCTGTGAACCGCGCCGCCATGATCGCTCTTATCGCAGAAATCCTGCCGCTTCGGGCGCTCCTGATACTTCGCCACATGGAGCAGATGAGAGACCAGCTCGTCAATCCCCTCATTTTTCGCCGCGGAGATCGGGACAACCGGAATACCGAGGATCTCCTCCATCTCATTGATCAGGATGGAGCCGCCGTTTTCGCGCACCTCGTCCATCATATTGAGAGCCAGCACCATCGGCGTGTCCAGCTCCATCAGCTGCATGGTCAGGTAAAGATTTCGTTCAATATTTGTCGCGTCCACGATATTGATAATCCCGTGCGGGTGCTCGTCCAGCACGAAATTTCTCGTCACCAGCTCCTCGCTGGAATAGGGCGACATGGAATAAATACCCGGCAGATCCGTGACCAGCGTATCGGCATGCCCACGAATCGCGCCGTCCTTGCGGTCGACCGTGACGCCGGGGAAGTTGCCGACATGCTGATTCGCGCCGGTGAGCTGGTTGAACAGTGTCGTCTTGCCGCAGTTCTGATTGCCGGCCAGCGCGAAGCTCAGCACCGTCCCATCCGGCAGCGGATGCTCGTCCTCCTTGCTGTGGTACTTTCCGCCTTCACCAAGCCCCGGATGCTCCATCTCTTTTTCTGTATCCGGAGAAGTCTGTTCTCTTTCTTTCGCACTTTCTGTAATCTCAATTTTTTCCGCGTCAGCCACACGCAGCGTCAGCTCATAGCTGTGAACCCGCAGCTCCAGCGGATCCCCCATCGGCGCGAACTTCACCATCGTGACCTCCACACCGGGAATCAGACCCATGTCGAGAATGTGCTGCCGCAGCGCGCCCTCGCCGCCTACCGTCCGGATGACGGCGCTTTTTCCGATTCCCAGTTCCTTCAGAGTCATCCTTTGTAGTCACTCCCTATTCTGCTGTATCTACCGCATTCTCACAGATCAGATCGATGACCTTCTCCTGGATCAGCTGCTCACGGATTATATCCGGGCTGTAATAGGTCTCGATATCCGAAGTGTCCTCATAGCCGTACGCATCCGCAATGCTCTGCAGATATTCCTGATACTCGTCGTCGCTGACCTCCATATCCTCAAGCTCGGCGATCTCATGGAAGGCGAGCGCCATCTGCACGCGAAACTCCGCCGTCTCGCGGAACATCTCCCGAAGCCCCTCCTCGGTCACGCCCATATAGGTCTCGAGGAAATCGCCAAGCTCCATCCCGTACATCGTCGCGTAGGTCTCATATTCTGACATCATCTGATCGATGTAGGCCTCGACGTCCGCATCCTCAATCTCGAACTCGCTGTTTTCCAGCAGCGCATACACCAGCTCATACTGCCAGTTGCTCTCGGCCTCCTCCTCAGCCGTCGCCTCCAACTCCTCGCGGATCGACTCTTCCATGTCCGCGATACTGTCATAGCCGAGATTTTCCTGGACGAACTCATCGCTCCAGTCTGCAATCTGATACTCGGAGACCCGGTAGACGTGAATCTCGAAGGTGACGTCCTTTCCCGCTACTTCCTCGCTGTAATTCTCCGGAAAGGTCATATTGATCTCCATATCCTCATCCGCCGTCACGCCGATCAGACCGTTTTCAAAATCCTCGAGGAAGCTGCCGCTCCCGATCTCCACAGACGTCTCCGTCCCCTGCAGGCTGTCGGAGGTCTCCCCGTCGATATACCCGGTAAAATCGATGACCACCACGTCGCCGGTCTGCGCCTCGCGATCCACGTCGACAAGATCCGAATACTCCTTCTTGATGGAATTGATCTCGGACTGCACGTCCTCGTTGGTCACTTCCTCAACGGTCTTCTCCATCTCAATCCCTTTGTATTCGCCGAGCGATACCAGCGTGCTCGTAAGATCCTCATACAGGACGTAATCGCTGCTGCTGTTCTCCGTCGTCTCCTCCTCTGTCTCCGTCTCTTCTGCGACTTCACTGTCTGAACTGTTCGAACCGCAGCCCGCAAGCGCCAGCACTGCCGCCATCATAAGCATCATCCAAAACTTTTTCTTCATTGTATAGCTCCTCCTGATTTATCTAAGCAGTATATCATCTTTCCATGGGAAAAACAACGCCCCCATTCTTGCTTTTTCAGGAGAGGGATGCTACAATGAGACAAGAGTTTGTCGTAGGAGGAACAAAAGACATCATGGTATGGAAAGTATTACTGATCATCCTGATTATAGTGGTCATCGTCCTGGCCGTACTCTATTTTATGGGACGGAGACTGCAGAAGAAGCAGGATGAAGGTCAGGCACAGCTGGAGGCTATGAAGCAGACCGCCAGCATGCTGATTATTGACAAGAAGATGCTCCCGGTCAAAAAGTCCGGCCTGCCCCAGGCAGTGATTGATCAGACTCCCTGGTACCTGCGCAGGTCGAAGCTGCCAATCGTAAAGGCAAAGGTCGGCCCGAAGATTATGACGCTCGTCGCAGACGGTCCGGTATATGAACAGCTCCCGCTGAAGCGCGAGGTCAAGGTGGAGATCAGCGGCATCTACATCACCGCCGTCAAGAGCGCCCGCGGAGGCCTCCCCAAGCCGGAGCCAAAGAAGGGCTTTTTCAAGAGACATTTCGGAAAGAAGTAAAGAGCAGGCGCCCTGTCCCATGCGGACAGGGCGCCTGTTTATCTCCTATAACACGCGTCTAATTAGACGTTCATAGAAACAGTTAAGATAGTCTATGCGATAGCCGACGCTGCTTTTGCATACTCCTCGGCTTCTTCAACAGTGATATGAAGATATTTTGCAATTTTCTCAATCACCATGCCGTCGTTCAACATTTCCTGAACGCTGATTCTGTTTCTTTCCTGTCTATCTGCCTGTACAGCTTCTTTCGCAACATCTTCAAAAATTTTGCACATATGCTCTCTACCCCTTTCACTTTCCTTGAAATAACGAACACGGGTTGCCAACTGCTCATAATTCATATTTTCGGCGTCGGTGCATCGGAAATCATGCATCAGTTTCCCCACCGGGTCACTGTTCTCATACTCACCGTTTACATACAGGATGTGCGAACCGTCGCCGAATAATTCGCCCATCTCCTCGATATACCGATTGACATGGTACATCGGAAACCCTTTCCCAAGGACGTCCTTCTCCGTGATAAAAATCACATAGCTTTCGGCCAGTGCGAAAAACTCCTCACTCGCTTTCAGCAGCCGGGAATCCAGCATACTGCTGTGAAATCTGGCCCTTTGTGCGGTTGCGCCTCTGCTGGCACGCTGTATTTCGACATCATAGCTTTTATGTTCACTGTCCATAGCATGGATATCCAGACGAATGCTGCGCCCGTTCGGGTTTTTCAGTTCTCTCTGTCCGACGACCTCTGTCACTTTCAGATCCGTGCGCTCCAGAAGAACATTCAGCACCAGCTCTGTGGCCTCCAGATTGCCATCAAAACAAACGGTCATAAAGTCGTCATCCATAAGCCGGAGGCCACGGATCCGCTGTAGATCCGCTTCTTTGAAGCGTGGCTTTTCTTCCGTATTCATCAAAGCCGCCTCCTTTCTGTCTCGTAAAAGCGGAATCTACTCTGCTAGAATCATTTTACTATTCACATCAGACCAAGTCAAGACAGCAGGTCTGAAACAGTGAAAAATCTGATTGCATTTTTGCTTGCATTTTAATCTGTTTATAAGAATTTGTAAGAAGAAAAACGGCTTATTTTCAACGTTTTCTGGGCTTTTCGCCGATTCGTTACACCTTGAAGCGGTACCCGACCCCCCATATCGTCTCGATATACTGGGGCTTTGCGGTGTTGAACTCGATCTTCTCACGGATCTTCTTGATGTGCACCGTCACAGTCGCGATATCTCCGATCGACTCCATATCCCAGATCTTGCTGAAGAGCTCCTCCTTCGTGAAGACGTGGTTCGGATTCTGCGCAAGGAAAGTCAGAAGATCGTACTCCTTTGACGTGAAGGCCTTCTCCTCGCCATTCACCCACACTCTACGCGCAGTCTTGTCGATCTTGATGCCGCGGATTTCGATGACCTCATTTTCCTGAACGCCGCTGCCGACCAGCCGCTCATAACGCGCCAGATGCGCTTTGACGCGCGCCACCAGCTCGCTCGGGCTGAAGGGCTTTGTCATGTAGTCGTCCGCGCCGAGCCCCAGCCCCCGGATCTTGTCGATATCGTCCTTCTTGGCCGACACCATAATGACCGGAATGTCCTTTTTTGCACGTATATTCCTGCAGATCTCAAAGCCGTCCACCCCGGGCAGCATCAGATCCAGGATGATCAGATCGAAGTCCTCCTCCAGCGCGCGCTGCATCCCGACGTCTCCCCGCGGCTCGATCTCCACCTCGAAGCCGCTCAGCTCCAGATAATCTTTCTCCAGATCGGCGATGGACTCCTCGTCCTCGATAATTAAAAGCTTACTCACCTGCCGGTACCTCCTGATATTTTCTAAGCACGAAATGCATGGTCGTCCCTGTGCCTTCCCTGCTTGTAGCCCAGACCTGTCCTCCATGATCCTCTATAATCTTGTGGACGATCGACAATCCGATGCCGCTGCCGCCCTTGGAGGAATTGCGCGAGGTGTCGGTGCGGTAGAAACGGTCGAAGATGTAGGGAAGATCTTTGGCCGCGATGCCCTTGCCATTGTCCTCGATCTCCACCTGAATGAAATCGCCGACGTCCTTCACGCGGATCGCAATGAATTTTTCCTCTTTGTCCATGTATTTTACGGCGTTGCCTACGATATTGTTGATCACACGCTCCAGCTGCTCCGCATCCGCAATCACGATCACGTCCGGCGCCACCTCGTTTTCATAGCTCAGGCCAATCTTCTGCTGTCCGAGCTCCAGGCCAACATCCTCGAAGCAGTCGTCAAAGTATTCCCGCACATTAATCTTACTGAAAGCATAGGGAATACGGTTCGTATCGATCTTGGAGTAGAAGGTCAGCTCGTTGATCAACCGGTCCATGTCGTTCGCCTTATTGTAGATCGTGCGCAGATACTTCTCCTGCTTTTCCGGCGTGTCGGCCACGCCGTCCAGGAGTCCCTCCACATAGCCCTTGATCGCCGTGATCGGCGTCTTCAGGTCATGGGAAATATTGCTGATCAGCTCCTTGTTCTGGCTGTCAAACGCGACCTTCTCCTCCGTACTCTCCTTGAGCCGGACACGCATCTCCTCGAAGTCCGCGCAGAGCTCGCCGATCTCGTCATTGTCCTCGATCTCGACCTCGAAATCCAGATTGCCGTCCCGGATATTCCGCGTCGCGCGCTTCAGCGTCTCCAGCGGCGTCAGGAAGCTCCGGTAGAGCCAGACGAGCAGAAATCCGCAGGTCAGCGCCATGATCAGCAGCATCGACAGCAGCATCTCGACCAGAAATTCCTTCGTCTGCGGCGTCACAACGCCCGCCGGCTGCAGGCTCATAAAGCCTAGGAAAATCATCGAGACCAGAAAAAGCGACACCGCGATCACAATGGCAAATGTCACGACCAGCCTCATCTTCAGATTCAAAACACAATTCCTCCACATGTAGAACTAAAGGTATTGTAACATAAATAGCGGAACTGTTTTATAAACTTTTTCTAAAATGCTTGACTTTTCCATAAAGCAAGCGTATGGTATTCCACAGGAAAAGTCCATAGTGCAGTTTCTCTTATTCAGAGTGGTGGAGATACATAGGATCTGTGAAGCCCGGCAACCCCTGTACGCAGGAAGGTGCTAACCTGAGCGAGTAATCGAACAATAAGAGGACCTGAAGCTTGTTATCAGGTTCGCTTATCACGCGGACCTTTCTTATTACCATTATTTATCGGAAGGAGTACAGAAGAAATGGAAAAAATCTTATTCACATCCGAGTCCGTGACAGAAGGACATCCGGATAAAATCTGCGACCAGATCTCCGACGCGATTCTGGACGCGCTGATGGAACAGGACCCGATGAGCCGCGTGGCCTGCGAGACCGCGACGACGACCGGTCTCGTGCTCGTCATGGGCGAGATCTCGACCAAAGCCTATGTCGATATCCAGAAGATCGTCCGCGACACGATCCGTGAGATCGGCTACACACGTGGAAAATACGGCTTTGACGCGGACAACTGCGCTGTCATCACGGCGATTGACGAACAGTCCTCCGACATCGCGATGGGCGTCGACCGCGCGCTCGAGGCGAAGGAACACACGATGGACGACAGCGAGATCGAGGCCATCGGGGCCGGCGACCAGGGTATGATGTTCGGCTACGCGACCAACGAGACGCCGGAGCTGATGCCCTATCCGATCGCACTCGCGCACAAGCTTGCCCTGCAGCTCACGAAGGTGCGCAAGGACGGCACGCTGCCTTACTTAAGGCCGGATGGCAAGACGCAGGTGACGGTGGAGTATGATGAGGCCGGAAAGCCGGTGCGCCTGGACGCGATCGTGCTCTCCACGCAGCACAGCGAGGACGTCACGCAGGAGCAGATCCACGCCGATATCCGCAAATACGTGTTTGACCAGATTCTGCCGCCCGACATGGTCGACGCGGACACGAAGTTCTTTATCAACCCGACCGGGCGCTTCGTCATCGGCGGCCCGCACGGCGACAGCGGCCTGACCGGGCGCAAGATCATCGTCGATACCTACGGCGGCTACGCGCGTCACGGCGGCGGCGCCTTCTCCGGAAAGGACTGCACGAAAGTCGACCGCTCCGCGGCCTACGCGGCGCGCTATGCGGCGAAGAACATCGTAGCGGCGGGACTCGCCGACAAATGCGAGATCCAGCTCTCCTACGCGATCGGCGTTGCCAGACCCACCTCCATCATGGTGGATACCTTCGGCACGGGAAAGGTCTCCGACCAGAAGCTGGTGGATATCATCCGCGAAAACTTTGACCTGCGCCCCGCCGGCATCATCAAAATGCTCGACCTGCGCCGCCCGATCTACAAGCAGACCGCGGCCTACGGACATTTCGGGCGCACAGATCTCGATCTTCCGTGGGAGCGGACGGACAAAGTGGATGTTCTGAAAAAATATCTGTAAATTCAAAAACCCCGCGAGGATTTGTCTCCCCGCGGGGTATTGTCTTAATTCAACCGACCTTCAGCCGGAACTTCTGGATCTCCTTCTCCCCGGAAACCTTCTCGATCTGCGCGCCGAGCTGCTGCAGCTTCAGGTCCAGATTCTCATAACCGCGCTCGATATAGTAGATATCATCAACAATCGTGATACCCTCCGCAGCGAGCCCCGCGATAACGAGCGCCGCGCCCGCCCTGAGATCCGGCGTATTGACATGCGCGCCGGTGAAGCGCTCCACGCCGGTAATCACAGCCACATTTCCTTCCACCTTGATCGCGGCGCCCATGCGAATGAGCTCATCCACATAGCGGAAGCGATTTTCAAAAATGCTCTCGGTCACGATGCTGGTGCCGTCCGCCAGGGCGAGCGATACCGCGATCTGCGGCTGCATATCCGTCGGGAATCCCGGATACGGCATCGTCTTCACATGGGTGCTGTGCAGCTTCTCCGGACCGATAACCTGTATCGCGTCGTCATACTCCCGGACCTTGCAGCCCAGCTCGAGCAGCTTCGACGTAGTCGCCTCGAGGTGCTTCGGAATCACATTGTGCAGCAGCACATCCCCGCCGGTCACCGCGGAAGCGAACATAAAGGTGCCCGCCTCGATCTGATCCGGAATAATCGAATAATCGGATTTGTGGAGTCTCTGCACGCCGGTCACACGGATCACATCCGTGCCCGCGCCCTTGATGCGCGCCCCCATGCTGTTCAGGAAACTGGCAACGTCCACGACATGCGGCTCCTTCGCCGCGTTCTCGATCGTCGTGTTGCCCTCCGCCATGGAGGCTGCCATCATGATATTGATCGTCGCGCCTACGCTGACCATGTCCAGGAAAATATGCGCTCCGTGCAGCCGCTTCGCCTCGGCGATGATAAAGCCGTGCTCAATCCTCGTGTCGGCTCCCATGGCTTTAAAGCCCTTTAAATGCTGGTCAATCGGACGGCTGCCGATATTGCATCCGCCCGGCAGCGGCACCTGCGCCTTTTTATACTTGCCCAGAAGGGCTCCGAGCAGATAGTAGGACGCCCGGATCTTCTTCATATTTTCATTCTCAACGATACAATTCTCCACACAGGAGCCATTCACCATCACGGTATGACGGTCCACACGCTCCACGCGCGTGCCGATGTCCTGCATCGCCTCAAGCAGGACATTGATATCTCTCACATCAGGCAGATTCTCTATCCGGACAGTCTCGTCCGTCATATTCGCGGCCGCCAGAATCGCGAGCGCCGCGTTCTTCGCGCCGCCGATTCCCACTTCTCCCTTCAAAGGGACGCCGCCTTTAATTACATATTGCTCCACGATTACACCTCGGTAATGATCTATCTTCTTCTATTCTCATCTTGCTCCGAACGAGCCGTTTTTATTCAACACAAAACAGCATGTCAGGCATGACATACTGAGCTTATTATAGACCACCGTTTCATAAAATGCAATCCGTATATTACCAAAAATGTGATGTTTCTGCAAGAGTTGGTATCGACGGCGCCGCGCCCGGGCGCGAAACCGCGATCGCTGAGGCTTTGGCAGCCAGCTCCATGGCCTCCTTTACAGAACCGCTTTTTAAAAGCCCCGCGATGAAAAATCCTGTGAAGGTGTCTCCGGCCGCAGTTGTATCCACAGTTCTGACTTTGTAAATCGGCTGGCTGACTTTTTCCTTCTTATCTATATAGATGGAGCCCTTTTCCCCGAGCGTGAGCACGATGGCCGCCGACGGAAATTTTTCCAGAAGCCTGCCTGCCAGCAGCTCTCCGTCGATGTCTTCCGTAAGATCCGACCGCCGAATCTGCGTGGCCTCGACGTCGTTGAGCAGAAAATAGTCGACGTGCTGAAGCGGCAGCTTCGGTATCTTTTCGTCCATAGGAGACGGATTCAGCACGATCTTCATCCCTTTTTCATGCGCCCTTTCCATAACGTAGGCAAGCTCATTGATCTCATTCTGAAGCAAAATGAAATCTCCTCTTTCAAACTGCCGCAGCGTCCTGTCCACCTGTTCTCTCGTGAGCGCCTGATTTGCGCCGCCATACAGAATAATGCTGTTATCGCC
>JAJBTX010000027.1 GCA_020860645.1 Lachnospiraceae bacterium
CTATACCAATCGGCATTTTCATCTTTTCCACGACGCTCACCTCCAAATCAGACGCAAAGCATAACAAATAAAACTCTTGTTTCAACTATAGCAGAAAACAGACGTTCAGACAACGGATTTTGCTTTTTGTTTCCGACTTGCGGAATCTTCCGCTTACATACGGCATATATTGTCCTGAAATGATCATACGGCGGGACACGACTATGCGCAGGCATCTGTACAAAGGCATCATTCCGGGGATTTTCTGCCTCCTTCTCCTTCTTTTTTTCTTAGTCAAAGTTCTTAACAGGACAACTTTTGATGATTTTTCCACCGATTTCTTCCGCCACGAGGTCTCACAGAGCACAATCAGCCTCCACTACACGCTGGCCGACCCGTCCGCTTACGGCATCGAGGAAACGGAAGCCATCTTCGGTCTTCTGAACGAAGAGGAAGCCGCCGCGGAGCAGGCCTGGCTCAGAGAAACCGCCGCAGAGCTGAGAGAATGGCTGAACAGGGGATTAGAGGAAAAGGACGAGACCACCGCCCGCGTCCTGCTCTGGTGGGTCGGGGGACAGCTCGAGGCCGACAATTTTTACTACTACCAGGAACCACTCGCGCCGACGCTCGGCGTGCAGGCACAGCTTCCGGTGCTGCTGGCGGAATTTCCCTTCCGCTGCCGGGAGGACATCGACATTTACCTGGAGCTGATCGAAAAACTGCCGCAATATTTTGCGGAGCTGGCCGCTTTCGAGCGGGAAAAATCCGCGCTCGGTCTCTTCATGCGCGACGAACTGCTCGAGCAGGTGCTCGAACAGTGCTGCGCTCTCACGGAGCCAGGCTCCTCCCATTATCTCGTAGAGTCCTTCCAGGAGCGCCTCGAAAACTGCGATTTTCTGACAGACGACCAGCGCTTCACCTATGAGGTAAAAAATCAGGCGGCGCTCCTTGACGGCCTGCTCCCCGCCTATGAACAGCTCTCTGCGGAGCTGGAAGCGCTGCGCGGAACGGGGACAAACGACTGCGGTCTTTGCTGTTACGAGGATGGACTCTCTTATTATCAATATCTTCTGCGCTATTCTGTCGGTACCGATCGCGACCTCGAGAATATCGAAGCTCTGCTCGAGGAACAGATCGCGGACGACTATGAGACCATCCTCTACGCAATCTCCGAGGGTGAAAATCTCCTCGAAGAACCGGCTTCTGACAGCTCTCCTGCGGAGATTCTGGCCTCGCTGCAGGAGCAGATCCGCACAGATTTTCCGGAGAGTGCGGATATCTCCTGGCAAATCCGGGAGGTCCCCGTTTCTCTTCAGGACTTCTTAAGCCCTGCCTTCTACCTCACCCCCGCAATCGACGCGGCGGAGGAAAATACGATCTATGTAAACCCTTCCTATGAAACTGCTTATGTAAACATGGTCACGACGCTCGCGCACGAAGGCTATCCCGGCCACCTCTACCAGCATTCCTTCGAGTCCGCGCTCTCCCCCGCACGCTCTGTCTGCGAAATCGGCGGCTACACGGAGGGCTGGGGACTCTACAGCGAGCTGTACGCCTATGATTTTCTCGGACTCTCCGAGCCGAAAGCGGACGCGCTGCGCGCGCTCTCCTCCCTCAACTATGCGGTCTGCGCGAGCCTCGATCTCTATATTCACAGCGCCGACTGGACGGAAGCGGACTGTGTGGATTACCTTGCCGCGTTCGGCATCACCGACGCAGAGCAGCTCCACAGCCTGTACCTGAACATTCTCGCCGAGCCGTCCAACTATATGAAATATTATCTGGGATATCTGGAAATATGCGAATTAAAGGAGAGCTTCCTTCAGCTCTCCCCTGACCACAGCGTCTACGATTTTCATAATTGGTTCCTGGAGACCGGCCCCGCGCCCTTCTCCATTCTGGAAGACCTCCTGAATAAGGAGGAAGACACATCAAAGATTTCGAAAATACTTCCGCAGCTTCAGAAACGCGCGGGATAAGACGTCAAGCTCGCTCTCCTCGAAGCCCTCCAGGACCGTCTGGATCATATTTTTGTGGAATGCCGCATGACTCTCGTAGGCTGAATGCCCCTTGCCGGTGAGGGAGAGCAGCACGACCCGCTTGTCCTCCTCGCTGCGCACCCGGCGCACATAACCTTTCTTCACGAGATTGTTGATTGCGATCGTCAGCGTGCCCACCGTCACCGAAATCGCCTTCGCCACCGCGGACATGTTTTTCGGTTTTCCGACACCGATCGCCTCGAGAATGTGCATGTCGTTGATCGAGATATCCTTATAATTTCCCGTAATCAGCGCACGCCGCTCCGCGTCCTCGATCTCCCGGAACACCATCACAAGCATGCTGTTGAAAAGCTTTTCCCGATCCACATCCATACCGCGTTACCGTCCTTTATGCGTCAACGAAAGTATAACATAAAGAGGCAAATCACGCAACGCGGGGATTTTCACATCATCCCCGCCAACGCGACGCTGGCCGCGATTCCCGCCAGCGTCGCGATCAGCGCCCCCGGCAGCGTCCAGCGGGTCTTTGTCACCTTCGCGGTCAGAAAATAGACGCTCATCGTGTAGAAGACCGTCTCCGTACAACCCATCATAATCGATGCCGTCAGGCCGATACGGGAATCCGTCCCGTATTCTTTGAAAATATCGAGCGCGAGGGAGGTCGCTGCGGAGGAAGAAAAGAGCCGCACGAGCGCCAACGGGATGAGCTGCGCCGGAAAGTGCAGCAGTTCCGCCGCTCCGCCCAGCAGTTCCGCTGCAAAGTCAAGAAATCCAGACGCGCGCAGCATCCCGACCGCCGCCATCAGCCCGACCAGTGTCGGCAGAACCTTCAGGACTGTCCGGATGCCGCCCTTCGCGCCGGTGACGAACTCGTCGTAGACCGGCACTTTTTCCGCCAGACCATACGCGATGATATAAAAGACAAGAATGGGTATAATAAAATCGGAAAGATAGAAAAGAAATTGCATGGACAGTCTCCGCCGCACAGCGCTTTCTACCAGTCTATTCCCGTGAAAGTCGGGTTATGACGCGCACGGAGCTGAACCGTCAGGAAAGGAACGCAGCATGAACAAAAATCCGGAACCAAATCCCACCCCGGAGACAAAATACTCCGGCACGCAGACGGAAAAAAATCTGATGACCGCCTTCACGGGTGAATCGGAAGCCAGAAACAAGTACACCTTTTTCGCCGACATCGCGCGAAAGGAAGGCTACGAGCAGATCGCCGACATTTTTCTGAAAACCGCCGCAAACGAGCAGGAGCACGCCGAACTCTGGTTCAATGAGCTGAACGGAGTCGGAGACACCTCTTACAACCTGAGCGCGGCCGCCGCCGGTGAAAACTACGAATGGACCGATATGTACGCCGACTTCGCGAAGATCGCCGAGGAGGAAGGATTCCCCGCGCTGGCCGCCCGCTTCCGCATGGTCGCCGAGATCGAGCGACACCACGAGGAGCGCTACCGCGCCCTCCTGAAAAATGTAGAGACCGCCGCCGTGTTTGAGAAGAACGAGGTGAAGGTCTGGGAGTGCCGCGTCTGCGGCCACATTGTCGTCGGCACAAAGGCTCCGCAGGCCTGCCCGGTGTGCAGACATTCGCAGAGCTATTTCGAAATCCGGGCGGAAAACTACTGACATTCTGCCCAAACGCGCCCGCCCGGAATTTTGTATATTATTCCTTTTGATTTTTCCGGCGAAAATCTGTAAAATAGTGGAACGTCAGCCTTGGAGCACAGCTCCCGGGCCGGCAGAAAATCAAATATTTTATAAGACATGAACGACACAAGTGGTGCAAAGCACGTAAATCTGATCACGGTACGATGGAAACCTGACCGGAGCAAAATGCTACAGGCCCCTTGTGTTTTTCTGTTCAATGGGAGGAAGAAAATGCCGGAAAACAAGCTTCAACGAATGATTTTTGCACTGATAACCGTAATCATCACCGTACATGGGTACGTGTTCTACAGCCTCTACGTCGTCAACGGGGCGACACTCATGGAGGTGACGGGCGCGGACAGCGTGCTGCACGCGATCCAGGCGCAGGGAGGCGTCTACATGTTTGGACGTATGCTCCCGATCTGGGCGCTGGTCCTGATCGAGTTCTGCTTTGCCTACCTGCTGGAATGCACCGTGGGCAGCCCCTTCTCCTTCAAGCTCGCCTGCCTGAATTTCGATCCGCAGAAGACGCATCCCGTGATCTTTGAGAGCGCGGTGATCTGCGCTACCGTCGGCCTGATGGTGCCCTCCATGAGCTTCCTGGCCGACATATTCTACTATCCATATTACAACGGATTCCACATCCTGACCTTCCTGGCGAACTGGCTGAAGCTGGTATGCTACAATTTCCCGTTCGCGTTTTTCAGCCAGCTGTTTTTCATTCAGCCGCTGGTGCGGAAGATCTTTAAACTGATTAAACCACTTTTATCCTCGTCTCCGGAGCGAGCAGCTTAAAGAGCTCGCTGACATTGATTTTAGCCGGACTGTCCGCAAAGCCGCTGTCCCGGAATACGGCACGCAGCGGCTTTTTTGCTGCAATTTTCCTGATCACGCTTTCCGGTATATTTTCGTCAAAGCAGGCCAGCAGATCCCCGTCATTGTAATCGTGGATCGTGCAGCCGTCCATCCGAACGGAGCGGCAGGGCAAGGAAAGCGGCAGTCCCCATTCCAGGAGGCAGCCGAATAACAGATCCAGATCGCTGCGGTCTTCCTTGATATTGGACTCCAGCAGCGTCAGCAGCGACTGGTCCGTATCCTCAGGAGCGTAGTAGACATCCTTCATATTGGATTCGTCGACCCGGAA
This sequence comes from Lachnospiraceae bacterium, assembly GCA_020860645.1. GTDB lineage: Bacteria > Bacillota > Clostridia > Lachnospirales > Lachnospiraceae > Hominiventricola. The sequence continues at coordinate 4,780 of JAJBTX010000027.1, forward strand.
GACCCGCACGCCCAGATCCGTCTGTATTCCTTCTTTTTTCATACGCTCCGATACCCGGCGAATCCGCTCTTTTCCGATCGCGCTGATGGTCGCGTAGCCCTGCCGGAAGGCCTCCGACTTTTCATCACAGCCCTCGTCGAGCTGTACCATAATATATTTTCTGTTTCCGCCGTCCTCCGCGTTGAGCTGCATGACCGCGTGCGCCGTACTGCACGAACCCGCGAAAAAGTCCAGAATCAGACTGTCCCTGTCTGTGGCCAGCTCCAGGCAGAACTTCAGTAAGCCCAGGGGCTTGGGCGTGTCAAAGATTACCCTGTCCCCAAACAGCGCCTTCAGCTCCCGCGTCGCCTCCTGATTGGAGGCCAGATCGTCAAGCCACGTATTAGCCAGCTGACCTTCCTTTTTCTTTTCACTTAAAAACAGCTTATATCTCGGTTTCCCGTCTCCGCCCTTTGGGAAGACCAGCCGGTTGTCGCGAAGCAGCGAATCATAGGTTTCCCGCTTAAATCTCCACTCCTCCGTTATCTCCTTGCCCGTCGGCGTCGTGACCGTATAGACCGCTCCTCCCTTGTTGGTACAGGGCATCGTTTTATAAGGTCCCCTGGGATCCTGATCCGGATTTTTGTAATCATTCTCGTCAATATTTGCCGTCACCCGGTGCAGGACATCGCCCGCCTTCTTCGCATAGATAAAGACATATTCATGAATCGGAGAAATATTTTTTGACAGATTCGCCTGGCTGTCCCGCCTCTTTCTGACGCATTGGGCGATGAAATTGCTCTCGCCGAAAACCTCGTCACAGATCTTTCTTAAATTGGCCTGCTCATTGTCATCTATGGAAATAAAGATAACGCCGTCGTCCGTCAGCAGATTCCGGGCCAGAAGCAGTCTCGCGTAAATCATGGAGCACCAGTCTGAGTGATATCTCCCATTAGTATCCGTATTTTTAAACAGGCGTCTGTCCACGCCGTCCTGTGACCGGAGACGCTCCTCATACTCGCTGACGCTCATGCGAAAATCATCCGCATAAATAAAGTCCCCGCCCGTGTTGTACGGCGGATCGATATAGATCATCTTCACCGCCCCAAGATAGCTCTCCTGAAGCAGTTTGAGCACCGTCAGATTGTCGCCTTCTATAAAAAGATTTCCGGTCGTATCCCAGTCGATGCTCTCCTCCGGGACAGGGCGCAGCGTCTCCCGAATGGGACTGTTCGCCTCCGCGAAGGCCTTCCTCTTGCCTACCCAGTTGAACGCATAGGATTCCGCGTTTTCCGGGACTCCCTCTCCCAACATCCGGCGAAGCGCGTCATAATCGACTCTCTCCTCCACGGCTCCGTTCTCCCCGGCGCACTCCGTCACGCAGCCGGGAAATAAAGCCTTCAGCGCTTCCCGGTTTCTCGCCCTTCCGTCAGGGGTCTCACACCTCATCTTCTCCGTCAAAACAAGTCTCTCCCTTTCGTTAAATAATCAATCAGTCCCGCTATGGGATGGTAATCCGTCAGCCTTGTCTCATAATTATCAATCTGGTTCAGCGTGCCAAACCTGGTTCGCGTACCCGCCTTCAAAACAGGCTTCTGCGCGATTTCCGCCTCCGATACATACCCGAGAAAGCTGTCATTTCCTGTAACGGTAAATTTATCAAGGCAGGCGTCGTGCCTCAGCAGGTACGCTTTCACATCGCTGCGAAAATCCGCGATCTTCCGCGCCCGCTGTTCCAGTTCTTTTGTGACCGTCATGATTTCTTTCATGAAAAATACCTTATTTCATCACGATTTTCAGAAGCTCCTCATAGCTGTCCACCATCTCATACACCACACTGTCGGAACTGATGGCTTTGAAATGCTCCTGCGCGCAGTGAATCTTGGCCTTCTCAATATCCCGCAGCTGCATGGAGCTCATCGTGCCCTTCGTCTCCGCCACGAAATAGATATGTTTAACCGTCCCTTCCCGGAAAGCGATGGCCCAGTCCGGATTGTAGTGACCCACCGGCGTGGAAATATAGAAGCCATCCGGCAGCTTCACGTAGACGGAAACGGCCTCACTGCTGTCCAGTTCCGTGGCGAAGGCCTGCTCTTTGGCGGAATCATAAACGATGTGGTCGTACAGGTGATGCTTTGCCTTCATCGCGTTGACGCCCAGCTTACCCCTGATCGTCGGGTCTGTAAAGACCTCCGTGCCGTAACGGTCGTCCAGCTTGTCCGGGTCCAGCTGCAGCTCCACATTATTGCTGCGGGCGTTCTCCGGCTGCATGACACGGCTGTCATAGACGGAATCCACAATGTCGATGACGGACGCGGCGCTGTCGGCCACTTCCTCCGCCACCCGGAGCGCATTGTTCGCCTTATCCTCGTAGTATTTGTCAGTCAGGACGCCCTTCTTATCCACATAGCCGTTGACAACCATGTCGAAATAGATGGCTTGCGCGGTATCCCGGTCAATGATCTGCTCGTTGCCCTTCCCGTCCCTGATCGCCCTGCCGACGAACAGGTCCGCGGTGACGGCGCGGGGCCGGTCCGCAACCGCCTCGGTGATCTCTGTCTGCAGGCCTTTGGCAAAGGAATCATAGCTCTCGCTGGCAATGACGGTCAGCACGTTGACGTTGTGCACGTCATTCCCCAGCGCATTCGTATCCATGCGCTCGCCGTCCTGATTGACGCAGAGGCGCAGGCCGCGGCCCACCTCCTGCCGCTTGCGGACGTCGCTGCCGCTCTGCTTCAGCGTACAGATCTGGAACACGTTGGGATTGTCCCAGCCTTCCCGCAGCGCAGAGTGCGAGAAAATAAAACGAACCGGGGAGCGTTTCGGATCCCTGTCCAGCAGCAGCTCCTTATTTTTCATAATCAGATCATAGGCGTCAATGTCGTCGGAAGTCCGCTCCTTCTTGTCGCCCAGCCGGCTGTTGGTCATGTGACCCTTCTTGTCGATGGAAAAGTAACCGGCGTGCGTGGCCTCCGCGGAAATCGAGTTCAGATAACGGAAATACGCGTCCTCACCCATGCCCATCTGCAGGCCGGAGACGACATCCCGATATTCCTCCTCGAACATATCCGCAAAAATGCCGTTCACCGGCTGACCGGCGGCGTCATACTGCCTGTAATGGGACACCTCGTCGATAAAGAACAGGGACAGCACCTTGATTCCCTTGAAATAGAGCTGCCGCTCCCGCTCAATGTGAGAGAGAATCGTCTCCCGGATCTGCAGGCGGCGAAGCTGGTCCTCACTCACCTTGCCGATCACGTCCCCGGCATACAGCTTCAGCCCGTTCAGGAATTCGATGGAATCATCCCGCCCGTCGATCGACTTCACCACATAATTGTCCCGGTATTCCTCCATTCCATTGGAGTGATCATACAGGTTGAAGCCTATGCCGACCGTCTTTGTGACCTTGCGAATGCGGGAAGCGCCCTTGTAGTCAAACTGGATCGTGGCCGTCGGGTCTGATTTGGAGAGATTGATGCTCTGCAGGTAGACATAGCTCTCGGTCGCCGTGCTGCCCGACTCCGTGATGCCCTTTACGGCAATCTTCTTCACCAGGCGCTTGTTGTAGGCCTCCATCGCGTCCAGCCGGTAGACCATATTGTAAATGCTGTCCGCCCTGTGAGTGGCGGAATAGCGCAGCGTCAGCAGCGGGTTGAACTCCTTCAGCCGCTCTTTGGTCTGCTTGCCCTCCACGCTCTGCGGCTCATCGATAATCAGGATCGGATTCGTTCTGGCAATGATGTCGATCGGACGGCGGGAGCGGAACTCGTCCAGCCTCATGTAAATGCGCCGCGCATCCTTCCCTCTGGCGTTGAAGGCCTGCGAATTGATAATCATGACGTTGATGGAACTGTCGGACGCGAAGCGGTCGATCTCTGTCAGCTGAGCGGAGTTATAAATAAAGAAACGAATCTTCTTCCCATACTCCTCCGAAAAATGCTCCTGCGTCACCTCAAAGGACTTGTACACGCCCTCCCGGATGGCCACACTGGGAACCACCACGATGAATTTGCTCCAGCCGTAGTGCTTGTTCAGCTCATACATCGTTTTTATGTACGTATAAGTCTTCCCCACGCCGGTCTCCATCTCGATGGTCAGGTTGTACCGGCCCTCGAGCCTCGGAGACGGAGCGATCTGGTTGCTGCGCTGCACCTTCTGCAGCTGCTCCAGAATGATACGGTCGGACAGCTCCGGCACAAGGCGCTGGTTCGCCCAGCCGGTAAAATCCTGCGTCTCCGTCAGGCTCATCTGCGAAAACGCATCCCCGCTCATCGTGCGGCCCTGATACCCCTTGTCCATCATATAAGTCGGAGTCAGATAAGGCTGCCCCGCGAACACGTCCACGACAGCCTTCGCGGCGTCCGCCTGGAACTTCTGGTGTTTAAACTGAAGCTTCATTCCAAGTTGTCCTTTCCTTCCAACATCAAAAGTCTATCGCTCAAATACGCGTTAATCCCTACTTTTTGCACTTTTTATCTGACATAATCTACTTTCATGCCGGTGCGCGGCTTGACCTCCTGCTTTGTATCATAATTTCCCAACGCAAGCGCACCGCATATCGTCTCATCTTCACCGATTCCAAGCGGCTCTAAATACGCGCGGATATCCGGATCTTCATCCAGCCAGTGAAGCTGATTGATCCAACAGGAACCCACGCCAAGGCTCTCCGCCTCCAGCATCATATTCTGCAGCGCACAGGCCGAATCCGCGATGGCATTCGGATAGCCTCTCCGATTCGACACTACAATCAGGATCGGCGCATGATAGTCAAACACGTAATTTCCTTCTCTGGACAGCCTGATTGAGTTCTTCAGGCTGTTGTACATATCATCAGAAAGCTCCATATGCAAAAAAGCATTCTGAACCAGCACGCGCAGCTTCTCCCGGACTTCCGCGTTTATCATCACGACAAAATGAACACTCTGACTGTTCCCGCCTGTCGGCGCGTAGCGCCCGGCCTCCACAATCGCCGCAAGCTGTTCCTCCATGACCGGATGATCGTTAAATTTGCGTGTCGAGCGACGATTCATGATAATTCCAAGCGTTTCGTTTACTTTATACTCTGCCATTTTTCAATTCCTACCTTTACCAACCTCTTTGACTAACCCTTCGCATATCAGCACATCGTCAAATCTTCCGTTATCTGCTTAAAAAAGTCAGCGCACCATATATTCAAAGAAGACGAATCTCTGATAAATGGCTCCACATCCTGTTTTGCCTGTGCATAATTAATCGAATCAAACCTTGCCGATAACATCTTTTTGATCTCTCCCAGCTCACATGCTGTGTCCGAAGTAATATACCCGGACTGTAACAGTCGTGCGCGCAGATGCTTCTGGTTTACAGCGATGCCTTTCGACAAATAAAACACATAATCATAAAGATCTCTTCCCTTAATCCTGCTTCGCCACGCCCTGCAGAGAACCGCATGGATCTTTCCGGCAAATAAAGATGGCATGTCGTAAAGATTTACTTCATACGGAACCGGAAGGAGCCTGTATTTATGTTCAAAGGTTGCATATTCCGGTGGATTAACATCCACTTCAAATTTGATTTTTACGATCTCACTTTCAGGAATTCCTCCCGAAATCTGTTCATTCGGATAGAATAAAAGTAAATGCTCCTTCGTGTTCCCCTTGAGAAAGGCAGAGCGAATATTACTCTTTTTTGTCTTATCCTTTTCCTGAATGATAACATTCAGTCCAAAAGAGCGCACTTCCTTTTCCAATACCGGAAAGTAAGAAGCAAGTTCAAATTCCAGATTTGATGTCATCAATGAAAAATCCAGATCTTCCGAAAAGCGATCCAGCCCATAGAAGATTCTGAGCGCAGTACCACCGTAGAATGCCGCCTCTTTAAAGAAGCCGGCACGAGACAAACCACACAAAACGATTTCCTGCATAATCTCCTTCATCGCGTTTTTTCGATCATACAGGTTCTCCACCTGGTAACTCTTCAACATCTGCTCGATCACTGTACTCATTTTCTCATCCTTCCGATCATTGCTGCCAGTTTCTTCACATTCGTTGAATGATAACATTCACTCAGCATTTTTATCTTTCCTGCATCCAATTTCAGAAGAGCCTCCTCTTCCATACGAAGATCATCATATAGCAAATCGTAAAGTTCTTTCATATTTGTCAGTGGAGACAAAGTATACAGCTTATCGCAGAGCGCTTTTTCCGGATTTGCAATCCGATAAAAATATTCTCCCTCCCGAACCAGTGCCAGCTCCAGCGGAAATGCGGCAGACGGGACATCGCGATAGGTAAACGTTCCAAAGATTGTTTCATAACGCTTTTTCTTTTTCTTTTCAAATGTCGCACTGGTTACGGTATATACTGTCTCTGGTATCAGTCCGTAAAAACCCAGTGCGTAATCAAAAGAAATATAAGATGGACCATAGATACTTCCTGCCAGAAGATACGCCGAAACATTCCTGTCCGTTTCATATAAGCCCTTTGTAACAGGGAAACACTCTTTATTCTTAACCATGCGTGAAAGCTTGCCTTTTGGATTGGCATAACTACTCAATTCTTCCAAAAGCATGCTTGTTGTTTTAATCATAATTTCACCTCATAGTCCTATTGTACAGTACTATGAGGTGAAAATCAAGCATAATAAATAAGTGCCCAGAAACTGACCTGCCAAAGCTTCACAGACCCGCAAAAAATAATCCTCATCTTCCAGATATTTTCCGACTAAAACTCGCCAAGATCACCAT
>JAJBTX010000067.1 GCA_020860645.1 Lachnospiraceae bacterium
GAACTGATGCCTTATGGCGAGCAGTTTCAAAAGGTTGTTGCAATCATAGAGTCTGCAAGGGAACGGGCATACCGCAAGGTAAATGAAGAACTGATTTTGATGTATCGTGACATTGGTGAATACATCAGCAAACAATCTGAAAGCGCTGAGTATGGCGACGCTTTTGTGCAGAAGCTGGCAGATTTCTTTGCTGAAAACTATCCTGATCTGAAAGGCTTCAATCGCCGGGGGCTTTACAGAATGAAGCAATTTTATGAGTTATACAGGGACGAGGAAAAAGTGTCAACGCTGTTGACACAATTGAGCTGGTCGAATCATCTGAAAATCATGTCGGCCTGCAAGACGATGGATGAGCGCATTTTCTATATGAATATGTGCATCAAAGAAAAATACAGCGCGAGGGAGCTTGCAAGGCAGATTGACAGCGGCTACTATGAAAGGTATATGCTGTCTCAAAAGCCGTTGCCGCCTGCCATTGAAGAAGCAAAAAAAGCAACCGGCAATGTTTTCCTTGATAATTATGTTCTTGATTTTCTTGATGTTCCTGATACAGTGTCAGAACATGACCTGCAAAAGTCCATCATACGAAATTTGAAGGACTTCATACTTGAAATAGGCAAGGATTTCACGTTTATTGGAGAGGAATACCGTGTGCAGGTCGGGAAACACGATTATTTTATTGACCTGCTGTTTTACCACAGAGGGCTATCCTGCCTTGCGGCATTTGAATTGAAAATAGGCGAATTTAAGCCGGAGTATGTAGGAAAGATGAACCTTTACCTGGAAGCGCTTGACCCGGCTTTTAAAAACGAGCAAAATAAAGTCAGACTTTAGATTTCTCGTTTTTATGTATAAAAATACCCGGTCGCGGAACACACAGAGCGGCGGGAAAACCAGCATGACAAGTTGGTTTTCCCGCCGCTCACGCATTCAGAATCGTCAATACATTACATTTCCGGTGCTCAGCGATACAGCTTCTCGACAAGCTCCTCCCGGCTGGCCGCTGCGCGGGGCATGTAGCGCCGGATCACCTGCTGCGGGGAGGCGAAGCCCATGAGCTCCGCGATCATATCGGACGTGGCTCCTGCCTGCACGGCCCGCATGGCGTAGGTGTCACGCAGCATGCGCAGCGACGGCCGCTCGATCCCGGCCAGCTTCGCGCGGCGGCGCAGCGCGGCGCTCATACGGTCGAGCGTAACCGGGCCGCCGTCCTCCGCGCGCAGCACGAAATCCTCCGGCGCGGCGTGATATTCCGCCTGCAGCCTCGCAAGCTCCTCACTCGTCGAGCGCGGCACCGGCACCGTTCTCCTGCGTCGGCCTGAGACGCGCTCGAGATTCTCAATCTTTACCGCCGCATCGCCGGTCGCCGTGACCGCGCTCTTCAGGCGATCCTCCACGACAACCGGATGCTTCACGACAAAATATCGAATATACAGCTGTCTGTCCGAGGTATTCACGTCCTTCCAGCGCAGCGCGGCAGCCTCGCTCATGGAGATACCGGTGCGCAGCACGAGCAGATAGCCGATACCGAGCGGATAACCGTCCTCACCGCGGTAATCCGCCAGATAAGGTTCCAGTAAAGAGAGCTGCTCATCGTCCAGCCACTCACAGGTCTCCGACAGATTCTTCTGCTCCGGCAGCCAGGCGAGCCGCGTGCAGGGATTCTCGTCGATCAGCCGGTGTTTCTGCGCATCACGCAGACAGCCGCTGAGAACAGACAAGGTATTCCTCACCGTTCCTTCTGTCAGATCTCCGTCTTTTCCGCTGCGCAGCTCCGAGAGCCAGTCCCCGACTTTCTCCGCCGTAATCTCCTCCAACCGCATCCACCCGAATCGGTTCAGGATATGACGCTCCATCGTGTCGGCGTACAGCTGAATCGTCGTTTCCTTCACAATCTGCGGCAATACCTCCCGCAGCCAGATATATACCCAGTCGTCCAGCGTTTCGACAACGGAAGACTCCCCGCGCAGAAATACGCGGAGCTTCTCCTCCTTCCCGCTGTCATAATCTCTTTCTCGAAAATCTCCGGCCGCGCTCTCCGGCTTCAGCCAGTCGCAGCCGCAGCTCGTGACCTTTCCCTCGCGCAGCGAACGGAACGGAACGCTCAGCTCCTTCCCGCAGTCGCAGCGACAGATCACTTTCCTGCGGGTCGTCTTGTCCTCAGGATCGAGCCCCAGCACCGTCAGCCTGCCGTAGCGTCGTCCCGTCAGGTCTCTGGAGGAGACGGCCAGACAGCCGCAGCTTTTCTTTGTACCGTTCTGCAGGCGGTAGCCCGCAGCCAGACAGGTGTTTCTGCAGTCGCAGACGCACGCCCACATACCGACCCGCTGCTTACGCTCCTGCGCATAGCCAGCGCGGCCGGTCACCGTCAGCCTGCCAAAGCGCAGGCCGGTCAGGTCTTTGCCGGATGCCATAGTCTCCCCTCCTTTCCGAATTTCTCTGCCTTTGATACCTCTCTTACTGCGTTCACCGCTCCGCCATCACTGTTTACCTGAAAGCCTCTTCAAAAGGCCATGCAAACTGCAAGCCCGCAAGAACACACAGCCCTCGAGCCGGCGTTTCATCGTGTGAGCCACTTTCTTACTCCCGCTCCCCGTTCTTTTTGCGGCGTACAAAGTACAGTCCGCCAAGCAGCGCCGTGATCGCGGCGAGCAGCGCCATCAGCGTGTAAATGCCATTCTCGGTCTGGTCAGTCAGCGTGATTTCCGCACTGCTGTACAGGTCGTAGAGACCCGCCGCGGCAAGGTAGTTGACCTTTTCGTTCTCGCTCATAAGATCAGACGTGGATGTGCCCATCAGCGCACCGGTCTCGTAGACCTCGTATTCATCGCTGTCAGCCGAAATAATCACCGTGTAATCGGACATCTTTGTCACTTCAGACGCATCTTTCGCCTCACTCTTTGCAGACCCGGTGGTTCCGGCCGCCTCCCCGGCGCCGGAGCTGTCGCCCTCAGCAGAAGCCGTACCTTCCTCATCCGCCCCTCCGGATATCCCGGACCCGGATTCGGAATCCTCTGCCGCGGAGCCCTCTTCGCTCTCCTCGTCAGTGCCCGAAGCCTCTTCAATCCCGCTGACGCCCGTTTCCGACGCCGCACTGCCTGCGGAAGCCTCTGCGCCATCATCCTGCGTAACGCCTGTATCGCCTGCGCCGCCCGCAGCCGCCTCCTGGCTGTCCTCACCTGAAGCACCGATTGCCTCTTTCCCGGCCGTATCCGCTGTATCTTTCGAGCTGCCCCCGGCCGTTCCCGCTTCCTCCGCGGTACCGGACTCTTCGTCTCTGTTCGCTTCCGCCGCATCCTCTGCGGCCTCCGCCGTACCGCGCTCGTCTGCTGTACCTTCCGGGTCGGCCTCGGCCGTTCCGTCCGTATCCTCCGAACCTCCCAGATGAGCCTCCGCTGTTCCCGTCTCCGCGGACAGGCCGTTCACAAGCTCCAGAGCCTCCGCCGAGTATGGATTCGCGTTCAGCTGATCAATCAGACTCGCCGAGCTCTCCGCTGTGGTGATGACCTGGCCGCTCGTCAGGCTCGACGCCCAGTGCGAAAACGCGCTGATCAGGTAGGAAATAAATCCGCCCTCCGACTCCTCCGTCTCACTGTCAAAGGTATTCAGGATTTCTCCCGATAAGTAGTCAAATACAATAGCAGAGCCGTCTGTGTACAGAATGATCAGGATCGTCTGGTCCGTGTTCAGCGTATTGGACATCTGCGCGATGCCGCTCGTGCTGACCTCCTCGGGCCAGGTCAGCGTATCCCCGAAGGAATAGGTGACCAACTCGCCCTCCGACAATACTGCCAGATAGGTCTCACCCAGATAGGTGTCGTACAGGATGCCGAAGGGATCGAGCTCCACATCCGGATCAAAGCCCACCGAGCTTCCGTCCTTGAACAACAGCATCGTCTCCTGGCGGGTGACGCCGGAATCGCTGATGATATAACTGAAGTTCCGGTAGCTCTCCACCTGTCCCGCATCGGTGCTGAAGGAGTAGATCGCCTGGTTCTCCGTGAGGAATCCCTCGCTCTCCACGTCTTCCGAATCACCGGCTGTCTCGACGACCGTATAATCGTCCGCCGTCCCGCTGCTCGCGGCAGCCTCCGCCACGGTCTCCGAAATATTGCGCGTGCAGGTACCGGACTCCAGATCGTAGATCTCTCCGTCGTCCGTAAGCGCCTGACCGTCCGCCAGGTTCAGGATCGTGAGCGCGTCCGCATCTTCCGCATCGCTCCAGCCGGAGGCCGTCAGCACTTCGCCGTCCTGATTGGTCAGGCCGTCGCTGCGGATCAGATAATAGTCGTCCTCCCACACCAGTACCTTCCGCTGGTAATCGGACGGCTGTATGATATAGGAAGCCGTCTCCGAACCATTGTCCAGCGTAAGCTCCAGCTCGGAATTATAGTCATACGGAATCGTAAGCACCGTATTCGCCAACGTCGTGGTCGCCACAACGGCGCCGCTCTCGTCATAGACGGTGACGATGATGTCCGAAGGCTCGCCGGAGGCCATCTCCTCCGCGGCGTTGACGCCGCCGAAGAGCAACGACAGGGTCGTGGACACGGCGGACGCCGAATAGCTGCTCCCCTCCGATTCCGTAAACTCGATCGTGAGCGTCTCCACACTGCCCGCGTGGATCGACGCCGTCTGCAGCGTCGCCTGCAGGCTTGTCAGGGAAGCACTGCTCCCATCATCCGGAATTTCAATATTTAATTCACTGGATGCAATCGCGCCTGGCCACGTGTACTGGCTTTCAAGCAGCGTGGACTCTGATACGACCTTCAGCTTCGGCATGTAACCGCTGGAAGCTGTACTCGTATCGTAGCCGCCGGTTCCGCTGGACCAGCCGAAGTAACTCGTGTAGTTATCCGGCGTCTTGAGATCCGTCGTAGAAACTGTCAGTACCTTGTCAGTACTTCCCTCACTGCTCGACCATGCATCGAAAGTCCCACTCGCGTAAGTGTATCCACTCACCGACGTTCCCATGCTGCTATTCTGGTAGATACGTAATCCCCAGGCGCCGTTATCTTCAGAGTTATTCGACGAGCGGACAGCCTTTCCATTCTCGTTCACCGCATACCAGTCTCTGGATGTGGAACTGCTGTTGATATAAGTCGCCAGCACATTGTCCTCGAAAAATTCTCCATACATATAGTCATAATAATCATCATCGGATGTCAGAGCCGTGCCGTTAGCGTCCACCGGCTGATCAGCTATCTTAATGCTGCCAATGAGACCGGCCACATAACTGGTCGCGCTCAGATCAGTGACAAAATAACTGTCATAGCACTTGAGCGCCATACCGGTCGGCAGACTGCTGCTGTAATAGAAATTCAGCGCGTAACCGAACGCGGATCCGACATAGCTGTTGGCCGTAATAATTGCGTCGACCGCATTATTATAATAGAAGCCCCCGGCCGTATAACCTGCCAGACCGCCCGCGTACTGCTCCGCTGTGATCGTGCTGTTATACACGGTATTGTTGTAGGCGCTGAACGTATAGTTATATCCGATCAGGCCGCCCGCGTAGTTCGTCGTAGCCGTAATCGTACATCCGTCTACCACATTGCTGTATACAGAAAAGCTGCTGCTTCTTACCGCCCGATACCCTTTAAGACCGCCCGCGTAGTTCTGCGCCTGGATCGTGCAGTCCTTCACCAGACTATACCGAACCTGCACTGGGGTAGAGCCCTGCATACCGCCCGCGGAATTTTTCGCCGCTGTAATCGTACACCTATAGGCCGTGCAATAATATGTATAACCGCTCGTGCCCACGACTCCGCCGACCACGGAGCCGTTCGTCGCCGTCACCGTGCTGTTGCTTACCGTTACATAGTATATGGTAAAATAGTTTTTACAGCTCCCGACAAATCCCCCCACATTCGCGTTGCCGGTGCTGGTTCCGCTGACATAACAGCCGTCCACCGTGTGGTCATAAAGTGCGGAGCCGCTGTCCCAGTAACCATAGCAACCGCCGACGCTCGTCGTCCCGGTGACCAGGCTGGCGGATATGGAGTTATTCTCACTTGTGGATACCGGGATCGCCAGGCCCACAAGACCGCCCACATAGCTTCCGCCCTGCACCTTGATGGAGCTGATTGCAATGTCGTTCAGGGCTGCGCTGTCCAGATATCCGATCAGACCGCCCACATAGCTGCTGCTGGCCGCTCTCAGGGTGAAGCCCGAGGTCATATTGGCGGAGGCAACGCCGTCCGTCACACCGTCGATACTGTCATCGCTTCCGTAGGCGCTTACATTCTTCACCGCCGCATTCTGATATCCCGCCAGAGCGCCGATATAGCTTCCGCCGGTGGTCGTGATCGAAATACCAATCAGTGTCACATCTTCCATCGTGCCCTGACTGTAGGCCACGCAGCCTACATAACTGTACTTCTTCGATGTGATACTGATATTCTCAAAGGTCACATTCTCAATCGCCGCCATATTATCACGGATAACTCCCATACGGCTTCCCGACGATGTGCTGTCCGAGTTCTCCAGCGTAATGCTATAGAACTTAAGATTGCTGATCTGCGTAGTCGCCGTAGCAATAAAGGAAGGCTGCGTCCCCGTATATTTAAAATTACCCAGATAGGGGGTGCCGCTATCATTCTGGAGCTGCCCTTCCAGACGGTTGATGCTCAGTTCTCTGCTGCCGGAGGCCAGGGTTGTTCCGCCGAAATCCAGATCATGGATAACACGGAAGTTTTCCTGATTTTTGCCATAAAGAGCCATCACTTCATCCCAATCGGATTTGGTGACGATCGTGCGGTACAGTGGATGCTCTGTCACACTGCCGCCTGCATCCGCCCACAGATTCGTGATATCAAATTCCAGCTTCGCGCTCTTTTTCACGCCTCCCGCGCTCGCGCTGATACGATAGCTGTCGAAATAGTTGTTTACCACTACCTCGCAGGTCAGCTGGACCGGATAGAGATCATAGCTCTCCCCATCGATCGTGTACGAGGTAGTTGTACTGGCTGGCTGTGTCTTTGTCGAATCAATCGTCAGCGTCAAACCGCCGCTCTCCTCTGTAAGCGTCAGGCTGTTCAGCGTCTCCTCATCCGTACTCTGCAGATATACTGAGAGCTCCACCTGAAGATCACTGTATCCGGCCGACCCGTTGTAGGTTCCCGTGTCGGAATCCACTTCTACCGCCATGACGCCGCCGCCTATGGTGATATTCCCCTGACAGGGCAGAATCGTGCTGCCATCCGTGGCGTAGAGGATCGGCAGGCTCCCTGCGGACACGCCATTGAAGCTCGTGCCGTCCTCCAGGGTACAGCTGTTATAGCGATAGCTGTCGCCCAGATCCGCGGTCACCCGCAGATAGTAGGCGGAGGTAAGATTCGTCTTAGCCGCCAGCCTGGCTGTATAGCTTCCCAGTGTAGAGCTCGAAGCTCCGTTCAGCTGCTGATTTTCATAGGCCGTATTATTGCTGAATTTGGGTCGGGTCGTAGACACGCCACCCGCAATACGGCTGTCTGACACATCCGCCGTGGAACTGTAGAGTTCCCCGAGCGCCACGTTATTCATGATATAGTAGGTGCTCATGCCGTCCCAGCTCGTCGTCTGTGCTTCATAGTCCGAGGCGCTGCTGGTAGCAAAGCCCACGATCCCGCCAAGATATCCGGCCTGGCTCACGATGTCCACCGCGCTCCAGCAGGAAGAGACCGCGCCCTCCGTGCTGCCCACGATCCCGCCTGCATTAGCATAGGCGGTAGTGATGCTCCCCTGCGCATAGCAGTTCTGAATCGAAGGAATGCCCGTCGCCACACCGACCAGGCCGCCGATGCCTCTCTGAGACGCCTGACGATTCACATTTTCCAGATTCAGCACAAAACAATTCTCCACCGTCAGGCCGTTGATCTGCCCGATCAATCCGCCCTGGCAGACAGAGCTTCCCGAGGAAGATGCGGTAATCGTCACACCGTTCACCCCGCAGTCGCTGATGCTGCCGCCGTCCGCGTAGCCGACCAGGGCGCCAGCCCAGCCATAATTTGAGCTGATCGTCACATCGGTAAGGAAGACCCAGCTAATCTCTGTGTCCTCAGCACTTCCGATAAAGCCCTGATAAGATCCGTCGCTGCTGATGCTCAGACCGTCGACCGTCACATTCTCGACAGTAGCTCCCGACGTCTCCTTGAAGAAAGAGTCTCTGTCCAAAGAAAGACCGGAAAGGCTGTATCCGTTTCCGTCAAAGGTTCCCGTAAAGGTTCCCAGATTATAGAAACGTATTTCAGCTCCGCTGTCGGATGCGAATTCTGTAAAGTCGATATCCTCCAGCAGCTTATAATAGCCGTCAGAGTCAGAAATGTTGGCGGTAAGCCAGTTGTCCTGCGTCAGCCCCAGATAGAAGCCGATGGGAATCTCCTCATCGCAGGAGACCGCTGCGGAGCCCGTCACATAGCTGTAGCTGCTCAGTGTATAGGAATCCCGATAGCTCTGCGGCTCCACATACAGATTTACGATCCAGTTCCCTGACTCTGCGTCAAGCCCCTGGCTCTCAATTGTCACGGAAAGTCCATCAATGACAATATTCTCAATATCCACTCCCCAGGAATTGGTAAAGCTGAGCTTCAGCCGCCCGTAAACCGTCCCCTCCGTGGCGTCATCCTGCGTTTCCACCACCTCGCAGCCCATGTAAGCGGGAGCCACCGCCTGCCCGCCGGAAGGAATCGGGATATTGTACTGCTGGCTGGATATGCTGTCCGGCATATCAATCTTTGGCATATAGCCCAGATCGATCTGGCTGTCGATGAGCCAGGCGTCCGACCCGCCCAGACGCGAGCTGTACCAGCTGGACTCATACAGCAGAGCATAGTTTGTCTCCTTCGTATATCCGTCCGCATAGCTGTTGCTGGTCGTATCGCTTCCGAAGTAACGGATATTCGATGTCGTGGCACTTGTGGAGGAGTAGCCAATTACTTGGCTGTAGTTAAAATAGAGTGAAGACGTCTGCTGCACTCCGTCCACAAAGCTGTAGCGATAGCGATCTCCCAGCGTGAAGCAGTTGCGGATGGTCGCTTCGTTCCGTCCACAGATGATACCCGTGTACTGCTCGCTGCTTCCGCTCTCCGTGACGATGTTCAGATAACCATAGCAGTTCTCGATGACGCCTCCCGTGGAGTTGTAGCCCACGATCCCCGCCACGTACTGCCTGCTGCCGCTGCTTCCGGTGTAGACGCCGGAACCGGCCGTCAGGTTTTTCGCGCTGTACACATAGCCGTTTCGCACAGTGCCGCCGAAATTGGTCCTCACCAGACCCGAAACATTCGTCCCCACATAGTTCGAGGAGGACGCGTCATAATAGACGCAGAAATTCTCGATCAGGCCGGTGTTGACATTGATCGGCGCCGCCGTACTGTGGGCATATCTGCCGGAACCGTAGTCGTTGATCACCACAATATTGCGCAGCGTACCCTCATTGGATCTGATAAAGCTGGGGTATGTGACCGCCGTCCTGTTCGTCGTCCCGTCCAGGTGGAACTCCAGCACCATATTCTCGATCAACGCATTCTGTGTCAGCTTCGCAAAGAAGTCGGCATCCGTTGACTTCGCGTATGTCAGGCTGATGGTGTGACCGTCAAAGTCAATACTGCCATTAAACGTATAGTTCTGATTACTGCTGCTCAGCAGGGAGACCGAGTCTGTCGACGTATCGGAAAAACTCAGATCCGCCGTCACCAGGAATTTCCCGTTCGGATATGTTTTCAGCTTCTTACAATCTTCCTCACAGGCAATGATATAGATGGGTTCCTCTGTATTAAAATCGAGCTCATCCAGGATAATCTCCTGCTCCACGCCCGCATCCTCATTCACATAGCAGACGCTCAGCACGAGATAATAGCTGTAATCCGTCGGAAGATGAAGCACAAGCTCCCCGTCGTAATACAGTCTCCCATATTCATCCACTTCCAGTACATATTCATCCCATACCTCCGGAGAGGTGACCTTGCCAGTCGCCTCGTTCGAGGAAAGCAGCCAATACTCGTCCGTATCCGCATCCGTCCAGTCTATTGTCAGAGAATCGGATTCATAAATCGTCAGGTACGCGACGGCATTTTCACTCAGGTTCTGAAGGTAATCCATCACGTCCACATCCAGAGTCACCGTACTGTACAGACCGTTCTCCTCCATCACCATGTCCGTCATGGTCAGAGAGCCTTCGATTCCCCTGCCCGCAGTGAAGCTCCAGCTGCCGTCGGTCAGGTCATAGCTGGTATAGGACAGGCTGCTGCTCAGCGTCAGCCTGTCGGCCAGTACCTGCACCGTATAGACAGCGTCAGTGACCAGACCGCTGACTACCACCGGTCCGTCAATATAAGCATAGGTGTTTCCATTCTCATCCGTGTCATAAATCAGATCGTAGGTCTTCTTGGACACGACCGCGTTGTTCTGCGCCGGATAGGTGACGGTGACCATCACGCTCCCGCTGGTAATCGCGGAGTCATAGTCGTCGATCTCCACGCCATAGATATACGCCGTGTCGCCCACGATCACCAGCCCGCCTTCCGCATAGGACACCTGCGGCATATGCCTCAGAGTCGTGAAGCTCAGCGTCCGGTAGGAGCTGGTACTACTGTCCACATTGTGAGTCTTCTCTTCACTGGTCGCCGTATAAGCACCGGTCCCCGACGCATCCTCCGCGGACACCGCGATGGTGGTCGCTGTAGTCGTGACAGAGAGCTGATAGGACGTGGCGCTGTCAAGGTCGTCAAAGCAGAGCCACAGCACGCCTGCTCCGTCCGCGTCAAAGAGGTATTCCCAGGGCGTTTCATCTTCACTCCAGGAACTTGTCCCCAGATAAAGAGTGACCCCATTTTCTACCACTTCTCCATTCGCATCCAGGACGTCCACATTCAGCTTGTATTTGCCTTCATCCTCATCCAGAGTAACCCACTCGGCATTGGGATCGTCCGTTTCAAACATCTCGCGCGTGAGATTGATCGTATATACTGTGTCCCCGCTCGTGCGGTCGGTGACCGTCAGCGTGACCGCGCTCAGGAAAGGAACCAGATTTTCATTCGTCCTGGTCGTATTGAGCTGTACGGACAGGCGGGCGCCGTCTTCCGTCAGATAATCGGAGGCGCTCGAGAGCGAGTAGACCACCTTGCCGTAAGCGCTTAAGTCCGTGGTGGTGAACAGGCCGCTGGCGATTGTATCCGTAACCGGATTATCGACTTCATCTCCCCGATCCGCCAGGTCATAGCAGGCCGTCACCTCAAGCCGGTAGGTCGTCCCCACCACCAGGTTGTAGTCCTCATCATCGCCCAGCGTCCAGGTGAACTCCCACACGCCGTCCTCACCCTCCACCGCAGTCGCGTCCGAGGTGGAGAAGGGTACCTTCTGGTAATACTGTGTATCTCCATTTTCATCCTTAAGATCTGTCCCCGCGTTGGTGCTGGTGAACCACAGCGTCTCCGCAACAGTTGAACCGTTCTCATAGATGGAGAACCAGAGCTGATCGCCCTCCTCCGCGTTAACCAGCGCACCGTCCGTGTCAGTCACGCGGATCGTGATGGACTGGCTGCCCAGAGAATTGTTTACCACCGTCAGCTCCGCCGTAGGCGTCAGCTTACTGGTCTGGCTGGAACTGTAGATGATATTATCATTTGTATCATCGCTGTCCTCTTCATTTTCGCCGGCTATTTTTCGATAATCGTAGTCTCCTGACAGACTGTCATCATCCCAGTTGTTCTTTTCCGCATCATAGGTTCCGCTCAGGATCTTCAGATTGTTCCCGAACGAGTCCTTGGCGCTCACTTCAATGTCATACTTCGTATTGCTGCTGAGGGAATAGCTCTTGATCACAGTACTCCAGTCCAGAGCATCGCCCTCCGCGTTCATATACTTTTTCAGCGTCGATTTATTGATGTAAAATTCATAAGTATCATTTTCATCAGTCTGCGACGTCAGCTTTACACTCAGACGGTAAATATTGTTCAGAAGCGTCGTCGGTCCACTCACATTCAGGTCAAAGAGTGTGATATAGTTGGAGTGATATGTGTCATCGTCGCCTAAGACCGTCGTAAAATCTATATAGATCGGCGGCAGGTAGTCTATGGTCTTGGTCGTAAGATCCAGCGATGGGGTCGTGAACTCGCTGTAAAACTCCGCCAGCTTCTTCACGCCATTGTCGTAATAATAATATTTCCCTACCAGCTTCACAGTAGTTCCGGGCGGGATCGAAGACAGGGTCAGCGTCCCATCCGTCTTGATGGATTTCCGGCTTCCCAGTTCATCCGTCTCAATATCTCCGTCACCGTCCTGATCCCAGTATGCTTCTACAACCACTTTCTTCAGCACGCCGGAAGGGTCGTCAATCGCGACATCCATACTGATCGTATAGACGCCCTCCTGGAAATTCGACAGAGTAATCGAGGGAAGCGTGATGGAGGAATCCTCCTCCTCACCGGTTCCGTCCTGGGCGCTGCCCGCGGAGCTGCTGCTCCCTGCGGAACTTCCGCTTCCGGAAGAACTGCCGCTCCCGGAGGAATTCCCACTTCCGGAGGCACTTCCACTTCCGGAAGCACTTCCGCTTCCGGAAACGCTTTCACTCCCGGACGAACTCCCGCTTTCAGACGAACTCCCGCTTCCGGAGGAATTTTCACTCCCGGACGAGCTTCCACTCCCCGACGAACTGCTCTCAGAGGAACTGTTCCCGGAAGAACCTGCGCCACCGGCTGCAGAACTGTCACCCGAAGAGGCAGAGCGATCCGCACCCGATCCGTCAGACAAAGCAGAAGCTTCCCTGTCATCCGCATCTTCGCTGTCTATATCTTTCGTTGTTTCCAATCTGGCCGAGGAAGCGCCCCCGTTTACCAGAACCTGCACTGTGCCATCCGCAGCCGTGACTACTTCCGTTTCGGGCTCATCATCGTCATCCGAGTCCGTCGCAGACATACCGTCCGTCAGCAGTCCCAGCGCCTTCAGAAGCTCCGTCCAGCTCATTTCCTGCCCGCCGATGGACACCGTCGAGCCCTGTACATTGGCCTCTCCATAGACAAGCTCCCCGTTGCTGTAGCTGTAATAGTGCAGCATATCCTCCGCGATATACAGGACGCTGTTCAGCGGCACCGTCGTCTCGCCCAACGTCTGGTGAACCGTCATCTCTGCCAGATTCAGGAAGAGGCTGTTGCTGGTCTTCAGAAAGAGATAGGAATCATCATCTGTTTTACTGTGATCAGACAGAAAGGCAATCCCATCGCTGACATACATACCCTCGATCGTGCTGAAGGTATCAAAATTTTCATCGTAGAGTGTCATGTCCGTAGAGAGGGTCATGACCGCCGTCCCACCATACAGATAGAACGGATAGAGGGAGGAGACTTTTTCCTTTGATTCTCCGACATAATACCAGGAGCCGCGCTGCCAGACCTGATCGTCCACGCTCACCGCCTGCAGCTCCACTTCCTCCCCGGACCCGCTTTTCAGCGAGGCAGAGACATCGTCCGATACCGCATAGCCGTCCTCCGTCAGCACGGCGACCTCGGTCAGCGAATAGGCACGTACCATAAACAGCGCGCAGAGAATCACCAGCGCGAACGCGATTACCTTCTTCATACTAATCTCCTCCTTTCTTCCCTATTCAATATCATTCAGAACGCTGGGATCCGTGATCAGCAGATACCAGCTCCCGTTGGTCAGCTTCAGCTGATCCGTCACCACCAGGACTTCTGCTCCATCCGAAAAGACCAGCTTCGTCTCACTGTCTGTCAGATCCTCGGAAAAAGCCGTGTTATCTTCGTAATTGTAGACCTCCAGAAGACTTCCGTACTCTGCGGTCACCGTGGACAGGGCGCTCAGCTCCACGCTCTCATCATTCCACGTAAGAGTCGCCGGCTCCAACAGCAGATACGTATTGCTTCCGTTGTACAGAAACCCTTCCGGATTGCTTACGGTCGCGTCGCCGTCCTCGATCACGACCACGCCGCCCTCCAGCCGCACTTCGCTGAAATAATCCACCCGAAGCTGTACGCCTGCCGCCTTCTGATTCCAGACCATGGTGTCCTGCAGAATCACCGCATCCCGATCCGCACAGTAAAACATTACGTCCGGCAGATACTGCCTGTCCTCGTCTACGACCACATACATGATGTCGTCCTCATGGCGCAGCGTGAATCCATCCGGATACTCGCTGATCATGCCTCCCACATAAGTGTACATTGGCTCCGTGACCGCCAGCACCTCCACCGTCCGGAAATACCAGATGGCCAGAAATACGACAACCACCAGGGCCAGAAAGGCCCCGGTCGCAATCAGGATTCCCTTTTTCCTCGACTTTGTGCGAATCTGATTCAAAAGAATGCCTCCTTATACTGTCAGCGGGTTAAAGAACAAGAGCAGAAACACAAACGCAAAGAGAAGCAGCAACAACACAGACAACACGATCGCCACCACCATGATACTCTGAATCACATCACTCTTTGTCTCCGGGTTTCTCCCGATAGCCTCAGAAGCCCTGGCTCCCATGAGCCCCAAGCCGATACCTACGCCCAGAAATGCAAGGCCCAGCATCCATCCGATCGCTGTTATTGTCGCTGATAATACTGACTCCATAATTTTTTCTTCCTTTCAAACTAGCTGTCTATTCCAGATTTTTTCCGCTGCCGGACGTATTTGTCTCGCTGGACGCGTCTCCGTCGGCACTGCTGCCTGCACTTTCTTCGGACTCTGAGCCGCTGCTTTCACTCCCACTGTCAGTTCCTTCGGCAGCGCTTTCCGTGCTGTTTCCCGTACTGGCAGAGCTTTCGCTGCTGCCTGTGGCGGCGGCAGAACTTCCGCTGCTGGTCGTACTTGCGGCGGAGCTTCCGCTGCTGCCCGAGCTTTCATTCGAGCTCGAACTGCCGGAATCGTCAGAAGATGTACTTCCCGCATCGGCGGACGCGTTTCCCTCCAGCGCGGTAATCCGCGCCTGCAGTTCATTCACGGTGCTGATCAGCTCCTCCACCAGGGAAGTGGTGACCGCCGTTGAAGCTTCCGACTCGTACGGGTTTGCAGTGCGCACCCAGGCGATCTCCGAGCTGCTTTCTGTGCCGTTTGTGTAGACCACATTCAGGCCCAGCGCGACCAGTGAACCCTGGAAGGTCGTGATCTGGCTTGCATTGCTGGTATCAATCGTCACCGTCAGGCCGCTCAGGCCATCATCTGATTTCGCCGCCTTGAGGTTGGAGCTGCCGCTCACAGTCAGCTCGCCGACCACAAAATTTGCGGAACCGCTCACATCATACAGAGTCACAGTAGCGCTCTTGTAGTTCACATCCTCGTCCAGATACAGCGTGAAGGTGACCGTATTCTCCGTAATGGCCGTAATCGTCATGGACGCGTTCTCATCGCTGGTCGTCGCCCGCATGAAGTCGCGCTGCACGACTTCGTCCAGGTCGTCCACATAGTACATCTTAATGCTGTAGGTCGTATCCGGATCCAGATCCGACACCGTAATGGAGGTCTCCGACGGGTCCGCATAGACCGTCTTCACCACATTGTCCGGATCCGTCACATCTACAATGTCAAAGCAGATCACACCGTAAATGGAATAGGGATCGTAAGCATAAAAATTGATTGTCAGGGAAGTTGTTCCCGCTGTGACGGAGGTCAGGTACATGTTGGAGACCGCTTCCATCTCCTCCTGGGTCAGCCCGCAGCTGCCCCTAGTACCGGCACCACCCGTGCCTCCGGTCCCGCCTGCTCAGCCCGCGCCGCCGCTGCCGCCGGTTCCACCGGTTCCACCAGTCCCACCGGTTCCACCAGTCCCGCCGGTTCCGCCGCTGCCGCCGGTTCCACCGCTGCCGCCGCTGCCGCCGTCTCCGCCGGAAATACTGATATCATAAACCTCGCCGCCTGCATCCGCTGCTGCTGCCACCGCGTCGGCCAGGCTGTAGCTCATTGATCCAAAAGAGACAGTCCCCGCAGCCAGGTCCAGAGAGAAGGAATCTCCCGTCACCAGCAGATCGTCCAGTACCTTTACATTGATCTCATCGTTCAGCAGCCTGGAGTTTCCGGCCTGATCCACAACGATATACAGGAAATCATCGGTATTCACTTCGCCGGAGCTCACCGAAATGTTTCTCCCGGTAATCAGATAATGATCCTCGCTCAGCATGACCAGTCCCATGGATTCCAGATCGGTCTGCTGATAATAATCGTCCAGCATGTAGACACTGCCGTCCGACGCATAACGGTAGCCGCCGCCGTAGACGGTCACCGCAGACAGAGTCGGCTCATAGGCCACCGTGCTCGTGCCCAGCTTGATGCTGTCCTCACTGGTCTGCTCCACATAATAGCTGGAGTCCCAGCTCCGATAGACACTTCCGCCGCCGGACAGATACTGGCTGCTGTAAGTATTGTCATAGACGATGCTGCCCGCCGTCAGCGTGTAAGAGGCACTCTGGGCGCTTACCACCCGCACCACCGACACGCCGAACAGGACAAGAGTCAAGAATACGCTCAGGCTGAAGAGGGCGAAGCCGCTCTTGGCCTTTCCGCTCAATTTTCTCATACGGTATCCTCCTTTTTCGCTTCAAACCTCTGTTTATTCATGCAGCTTGCTGAAAGTCACGCTCGCCGTCCCCAGCGTCGTCGAACCCTTCATAAATTTCAGCTGAATCGCGAAGGTATCGCCCAGGCTGTACTGGGACAGATAGCTGCTCAGCGCAAAGTCGCGGGTATTCGCCTCGCCACCGCTTGTAAGAGCGCTGAACAGACTGTCGGACGATGAGCGGGTGATTGTATAGGAATAGCTCTTACTGCTCAGCGTACCGTCCGGATCACTGGCGACGCCGACCGGACAGACCGTGTAGCTGATGCTGGTGATTTGATCCAGGCCCGACGAATTGTTCATGGTCAGACGCAGAATCCCGCTGCTGATATTCACCACGCTGATGGAGCTTATGTCGATATCCACGCCGCTGTCTCCCACCGTTGTCTTTTCTGTGGAGTAGAGACACGCAGACGCCTCGCCGTCCAGATTGCCCCAGATCTCTATCACATAGGTCGTGGAGGGTTCAATCAGGTAATCCGTTTCCGTCTTACCGGAACTGTACAGCGTCACGCTGTCCAGAGCGGTATTGGTCTCGCCGTCTGCGATCGTAGTCGCCTCCGATGCATTCGTACCCTTCTTATAGATCCTCACCATATAACCTCCGCTCGAACTGTTGTTCCAGATACGGTATGTGGTATCCCACACCTGATATTTTATGGTCAGAGTCGTCACGCTGCCGTCCGTCACGCTGGAGGTCGTGGACAGTGTATAGATGGGGTCCGTATCGGTGTCCGTCCTCTCGAATTCCACCGTCGTCACGTCATAGCCCGATCCGGTCTCGGCGTTCGTATAGCTCTCTGTACTCACGATCTCTTCCGTGCTGTCATCCGGCTCGTAGTAGGTTGTGATCTCCAGCGTGTAGGTTACGCCCTCTTTAAGCACAGCATCCAGACCCTCGAGCTGAAGCTTCATCTCCGAGGTGCTGGTATAGGAGAATTCCGTCCCGTCCTTCATCCAGGTGTAAAGCACATTGTCCTTAAGATTCGCCTCAGCTACCGCATTACCGCTGTCATCGTAAGCGGTATAACCCAGGGCAAGCATAAATGCATTATGACTTAAAACCTGATGCTGCTCAGCCGTTCCATAATTTTCATAAAGAACGAACTGCAGCCAGTAATCGTACTTGTGGCTTGGCTGCAACGTCACCTCCAGATAACGGCTCTCGTAACCGTCCACCACATACTCCGCCGACAGATTTCCGATCGTCAGGCTCTCCGGCATCGTAAAGGTAAAGCAGACGCCCGTCTTGTCCAAATCAGGTGTTTCGCCTAAGATATTCGAAGAATCGTTGTCATTGTCTGAGGTCGTGGTGTTGGCCGCCGGCTGGCCGCTGATGCCATTCGCCACCAGCTGGGCATTATCGATGTCTTGTGCCAGGAACTTCTTCAGGTACAAATCGCCATTCTCATACAGCAAATCGGCGCTCGATATCTTAGCTAATACATCGGCTGTCGGAAGCACATACCAGCGCAGCTGATACGTGGCCCCATACTCCAGATTCTGCAGATTGACCACATAGGAGCTGGTACCCGCATCCATCTCTATCGCAGGGACATAATACGTCCCACCGTTCAATGTCACCTCAGTGATCTGAGCCTCGGTAAAGTAGTCTGTCTGATTTTCCACCCGCTCATAATATCCGCCGCTCTCATACGAAGAATCCTCCACCCAGATGTAGAGCTCCATATACATGTAACTCGAGTAATTCTTCGCCTCGTCCGTGCCCACAATCAGCTCGCTGCTGCTGGTCGAGAAGTGAATCACCTCATTCCCGAAGGAGGGGTAATCCGGATCCGAATCATAGACCTGAGTGATGGAGGGGTAGAGCGCATCCACTTTAAAGCTGAAGTCCGTATCTGTATCGCCGACCGCCAGCTGCTTGAATACCGCGTAGCGGGTGACGCCCGCGTTTCCGTAGAGCTGCGCACCGCTGTCGGTGTACAAAAGATTCATATCCGCTACGCAGCCTTCCGGGAAGAACATGCCCGTACTTACCATCGAGTAACGGGACACCTCGAAATAGCCGTCCACATCGTAATCTCCCAGGGCGCTGTTGATGGTCCGGGTTCCGGCTCCATCCATAGCTGTAATCACATAATAGCCTTTGCCTGAGTTCGTGGCAGCACGGAATACCAGACTGCGCCCTCCGTTGGTCTCCGTATCCTCGGTGTAGGCGTAGAGACTCCCTGTCAGAGTCTGAATCGCGAAGCCGCCGTCCGGCAGCTTATCAATGTCGGTGCTCCTGTAAGCACTGTTAAAATTTATTTTATCTGACGCGCTCGTGCCGGTGATCGTGCTGTCCAGACCCGAGATTCCGGTGTCATAAATGGCGTAGACATTTACTTTATATTCATCCTCGCCCACCTCTACATCGTAGAGACCCACGTCCACCGAGACCGTGATCGTCCCCTCGCTGCTGTTGTAGGAGTAGCTCAGCGTCCGAAAGCCTAAAGATTTATCTTCTTTATCTATCAGCTCCACGCGGAACGCCATGATATGTGAGGCCGCCGCGCTCGTGACATTGTAGATCAGCTCCAGATTCTGAGTTCCCTTGGTGATGCCGCTCAGTGTCTTATCCAGCGCCAGCGCAGGAGTGCTTTCATTCATGGCCGCACTCAGATCATAATAGTCGAAATGATGGCCTCCGAAGGTCTGATACATCTCATCCCACTGCTCGCTGGTCGACAGCTCCTCATCCACATAGCCGTCCACATACAGATCCCGCCGCACGGCGAAACAGTAGGCGCTGGTACCGTTCAGCTCGCTCCTCTGGTTGTAGAGATATGCCTGCCTGGAATTCGTGGGGTCTTCATCGCTGCCGGCTATGACGGTACCCGTGTAGGTCACAACCTCATTCGGCGTAGTTCTTTCGGCGTCGCTGAAGGTCGTCCAGGCAAGATTCTCCGCCGCCTTGCCCGCCGTATCCACGGCCGAACTGCCCGTACTCGTGTCAGATGCGTATGGCACGCTCGGAAGATTGCTCAGCTGACTGCTGGTACCTGTCAAAATCAGGGGCAAAGACCCGGCAGTGCCGTTTGCGATCAGGTCGCCCGCAGTATCCTGCGTCAATGTATATCCTGTATATGTACTTCGATCCTGATACTCCAGCACCGTGCCGTCCGGATCGATGATCTCATAGCTCCAGCTGGCCGTGTACTGAGTCGTGTGCTCCAGCCACACCTCAATGGTCGGCTCCTCCTTCGGCGCTTTCACCAGTGAGGAAATAAAAATCGTCTGTCCGTGTGTATAGGAGCCTGTTACATCATAAGGATATTCGTAGGTTGCTTTTCCTGTCGTCTGATCAGTGGTGATCGTCAGCAGGGCTGTATAGGCGAAATAATAGTGATAGCCTCGCTCCAGCTTATCTGTGTAGTAGATATAACGGCCATTCTCCTCCACATAACCCTTCTCCTCGCATTTCGCGATCTTTTCCGGGTCATCCGAAAACACCACGGAAAGGCTCGACAATGCGTTGGCATTGCCCGCCGGTATCTCCACGCAGATCGCCTCATACTCGCATTCCGTTCCTTTTTCTGCACATGTAGCTATGTAATCCAGAATATCCGTATATTCGCTCTTCAGGTCGGAATTCTGGAAAGCTTCGTAGTCGGTCGCCTGGAAACCATAGTAAATGACATACTGAGCCAGGCGATTGCTGTTGTCATACTTTGCCTGCAGCTCGAAACCCATGGTCGTATCAGAGTTCTGCAGCTTGCTGTCCTTATCTGACGAGTCGCCGGTATAGGTAGCTACATTTCCGTTGTTGATCGTAGTAACCTCCACGCCGTCATCCTCCGGGAAAGAAGGTGCGGAAGTCGCCAGCTTCACCGTCACCGTATTGGAGCTGATAGGAATCTCATTGACATAGTCCCCTGTCTTTTTTCCGTCAAAATCGCTGGTGCCGCAGGTGTAATCATAGCCGCAGATCACCTTCACATCGATCGTTCCGGAGAGACTTGTCACATCAAAGTCATTGGAAGTGACCGTCAGCGACTTTTCATCCAGGTACATTTGGCTCAGAGTGCTGGAGTAGGTCGCCCCGCTGTCTGAGCTGGTCGCGGACGTGGGATAGACACAGGTGGCGATCAGGGATTCCGTTCCTGTTTGGTAAATCCCAACGCAGACAGCACTCAGGGACGCCATCTCCACACTGACTTCATCCGTTCCCGCATCTGTGAGACAGTCCTCCAGAGATATGGTGACCGCGAAGCTGCTGCCGTCAGTCAGATTTTCAGCTGAGATTGCCGCCAGCGTTGCGCTCAGCGAATCCGCCGAGGAGGTGGATACCGCGCAATTTCCCAGGTAGGTCAGCGTCGATGAACCATTATAATATCCCCATACCTCGAAGCGATAACTGCTGCCTGCCTTTAGGCCTGTCTCCGTCACCGGAATGTAGATACACTCACTGTCATATGTATATTTCCCGTCCACAGTCTGCGTGGAGCTTCCGCCACTCGACCATACGGTTTTTTCATACCAGTCGCTGCCCGTAGACATGATGATGGTGATATCCTTTGAGGTATCAATGTCCGTGCTGTTGAACTCGATGCACAGGGTACCGTACATATAGTTGAAGTCGGTCGTGCTCGTACCACTCACATTTCCTTCTTCTTCCAGCCACGTCGATATTTTATCCTCATCCGTCTCCGGATCAAAATACACGATAGGCGTTCCGACGCTGTAGGTATTGAAATACGTCTGCTCCGTGGCGATCTCCGCCGTCTTGTAGTTGTCATAATAAATGGCGTAGGCTGTCACATAGTAGTAGGAGTCCGTCTTGATCGTCTCCCCGTCCAGATACAGCGACACCGGCGTAGTATCCGACGCGGTCAGCGTCTTCACAAGCGTATAGGAGCCGTCGGAAGATTCCTCGTAAATCTCATAGCGGTAGCCGGTGATCGCATTATCCGGATCCGCAAATACCGTCTCACTCGAACCGCTGTTGGAGGTCACGATGGAGAGCGCCAGGTAGTTGCTGTTCTTGGAGACGGACACCTCCGTCACCGTCGGCGTCGTCTTCAGCGTATAGTACTCCTCCGTCTCGATCAGGTAACTTTCCAGATCCTGTGTGTTTGACGTCAGCGAATTTCCGTAGGTGGCGTAATAGCTCACCGTCACCAGGGTGTCAGAAGGCAGATCGGAGAGCGTCACATCATGTTCTCCCTTCGTGAGA
Organism: Lachnospiraceae bacterium; assembly: GCA_020860645.1. GTDB lineage: Bacteria > Bacillota > Clostridia > Lachnospirales > Lachnospiraceae > Hominiventricola. The sequence continues at coordinate 21,705 of JAJBTX010000067.1, forward strand.
TACCCCTCGACCTCCACATATGTGGTTCCCTCAGATCCCGCATAGGAATATGCGATCAGGCCCTTGCCGTCCAGCACATCCGCATAGCTCTTGACGTCCAGCGTCAGATCCAGCTCCGAATCCGTAGCATAATCGAGATCCATCGTCGTGCCGACAGAGGATGTATAAATCGTACGACTCAGGAACACCTTCGTCCCGCTGGTATCGTCAAGGCTGTAGTCACTGGATACGAGGATCTGATACTCGGTATCCGCACTCAGGGTAACCCCGTATGCCTCCAGATCGATCTCAAACGGATCATCCTCATACTGAGAAAGATCAATGGTGAGCCCCTCATCAACGCTGCTCCACACCACGCTACCATCTGCCGTATTAACAATCTGAATCACGCCGGTATTCGGCTCAAAGGCATCCACATCACCGCTCGTCTGCAGCGAGAAGCTGAGCGTCGAGCAGTCATATTCCAGATCCGTCAGATAGACCCGCGGCAGCGTGCTGCCCGTAGAGCCGGACGATCCGGAGCTGCCGGAGCTGCCCGCAGTGCCGCCGGTGCCGCCCGCGCTTCCGCTTTCGCCGGTCTCACCGGCGTCGCCTTCCTCGCCTTCCTCACCGCTCTCGCCTGCTTCTCCGGTCTCGCCGCTCTCGCCAGTGCCGCCGCTCTCGCCTGCTTCTCCATCCTGTCCGTCAGTCACGGAGAAATTAAAGGTAGGAGCTTCCCAGGCAGTCGCCGTAGCCGACTGTACCTCGATCCCCGTCTCGGCGTCGATCTCGATCTCTCCCAGGCCGATGATGGCGTCGCCGTCACTGTCCTGGATCTCCTTCTTCTCCAGATCGATAATTACGCCGTTGCCCAGCACGATCCGTCCGCCGCTGGTGACGACCTGCCAGATATTCGAGCCGTCTGTCACGCGAACGATGGAATCCTCAAGATAGGTCACCTGCAGATAACCATTCTGCAGTGTCTGTACACTTTCATCCGCCAGAAAGAGCTCCATTTCCTCCGCGCAGACCATCCAGATATCGTCGCTGATCTTCCAGATCAGGTTCTGAAAATCCAGCGTGCTGTTGTTATTGTCTATGGAATACTCCGTGCCGCTGTTCGTCAGCACCATCTTCGCCTTCAGATAATAAAAATCGACGACGCCGCCCACTGCCTCGTCCAGATCCATCACTGAGCCGTCTGTCAGGGCGCTGATAGAACCATCACTGTAAAAGATAAAATTCTCTTCTGACACGGAAGTCTTTGTTCCCTGCACATCCCGGAATTCCACAGTGGCCGGATATTTCACCGTCATGGACGTCCCGCTCAGGAACTGTACCTGAGAGACCTCCACACCGTCCGCACTGCTGTCCACCTGCAGCACATAACCATCGCTGTAAAACTGCGACTGATTCGCCGCCGCGATACGCACTGCCGTGAAGATGCCCACGGCTCCCACCAGGATCGCGACCGCCAGAACAATCAATATACTCTTATGCTTCCTCATAGCCCTTCTCCTTTCCTGCCAGTCTCTTTCCTCTCAGTCTCTTTCCAGATCGTCTCTTTTCCTTATGCTCTCTTTGCACAAGGCTTCTCTCTCCCAGCTGCGGCAGACGGTTCAGCCACAACACTGCATTATAAATGATAATAAATATCCCCAGCATGATACTGGTAATTCGTATATCCAGGGCAGAACGGATATCCGCCATATAGCGGAGCAGCGTCTGATAAACAAACAGTCCCGCGCAGGTTCCCGCCACCTGAATGATATCGGAAAACAGCGCGGCCAGAATCTGCTTCCACTCTCTCGTGTCCATCTGCCAGGCCAGTGTCAGCAGCAGCAGACAGACGATGTGGGTCAGCCGCAGCTCCAGTCCGCAAAGGACGATCGCAATTACCAGAAACAGCCTGCTCGTGCCCGCTGTCAGACAGATGAGTTCACGATTGCCCAGTCCGTAAAAGAAACAGTAATACCATTTACCGCTCTTCAGTCCCTGAAAACGAAACTGCCGCATCCGCAGGAAGGACGAAAACAGAATCAGCAGTCCGAACGCCAGAACCAGCAGGATATAGCCCTCATAGGGCACTACATAAACTGTCCAGTCTCTCATGTCTGCCCCTCCAGGTCTATAAACTCCAGCTCTCCACCTTCCGGCTCCTGTGCTGCCTCCGCGGACACCGCGTACTCCTCTTTCACAAGCAGCTGGAATTCATTGTCCCGCAGCATGAAGAAGCCCTTCACCCGCTCATAGGTCTCCACGCGCTCATCGGTCACGATGCGAACCGTGCCCTCCACCTCGCCGATCGACGGCGTGTAGTCCGGCATGAGCATCAGGTTGTAGCGGCTGCTGTCCACATGGACGATGCGCACGCTCTCAAAATCCTCCACGCCGTCCCGGATGCTGATCACACGCGCGCGCATGCGCCGCCCGCTGTCATCCTGCTCCCGCTGCTTTTCTGCTTTTCTTTCTTTCCGTGACTTCTTCGGCTGCTCCGTCGCTGCCGCTTCCGTCTCCTGCTTCTTTCTGCCGGGTCTTGCTGCCATTTTCTCTACGCCTTCTTCTTTATGCTTCCGATATAGGAGAACTCCGCCTCGTCAACATCGTCATATTTTCCGTTCAGAATATCCTCCACGTCGTCCAGCACGTCCTGGATGTCGGCGAAGACGCCCGGAATCCCGGTGTAATCCTCCGCCACGAACATCGGCTGTGTGAAGTAATTGCGCAGCTTTCTGCTGCGATAAAAAATCTCCGCGTCCGTCTGCGACAGCTCCTCAACGCCGAGCACCGCGATGATCTCTTCGAGCTCCTCATAGCGGGAGAGGTAGCGGATCACTTCATTTACCAGCTGATAGTGCCGCTCGCCCACATGCTCCACATCGATGATGCTGCTCGTCGTCTCGAAGACGTTGATCGCGGGATAGAGACCTTTCTCCGCCACCTTGCGGTCGAGCACGACCTGCCCGTCCAGGTGGGAGGAGATGACCTGCACCGCCTCGTCCGTGATATCGTCGGCCGGAATGTAAATCGCCTGGAAGGAGGTGATCGAACCTTCTCCGGTCGAATTGATGCGCTCCTCAACGGAACTCACATCCGACTCGATTGTCGCCGGGTAGCCGCTCTCAATCGGCATATTGTTCATCTCGGCGTTGATCTCCGACGCCGCCTGCACGTAGCGGTAAATATTGTCCACAAACAGAAGTACGTCCTGCTGCTTCTCATCCCGCAGATACTCGGCGAGGGTCAGACCTGAGAAGATCGCCTTATTTCTCATGACGGAGTTCTCGCCCATCTGCCCGAAGACCATCGACATCTGCTGCAGAAGGCCTGCCTCCTCCATCTCGTCGTAGAGCTCCTTGCCCTCGCGGGAACGCTCACCGACGCCGACGAACACGGAGTTTGAACCGCTCTTCATATAGACATTATGAATCAGCTCCTTGATCAGCACGGTCTTGCCGACGCCCGCGCCGCCCAGGAGCCCCATCTTGAAGCCCTTCTGCATCGGCGCGAAGAAATCGAGCACCTTGATGCCGGTCCACAGCGGCTGTCCGCTGATATCGATCTCCTCCATCTGAAGATTGCGCCCGTAGATGCTGCGCTGGCGCTCGGGATGCGCCTCGCTGCCCGCCATGATATGTCCGTAGGAATCGTAGACCTTTCCCAGAATATCGTCGGAATACTCGATCTCCAGCACGCCCTGCGTGTGATAGACCTCCAGGCCCTTCCGCATACCGATGACGCTGCGCAGCGGCAGACACATGGCCAGGCTTCCGCTCACCTCCGAGACCTCCATCAGGAATCGGTTGCCATCCTGCACCGCGTAAAGGATATCTCTGTTCTTTGCCTGTCCGTTCACCAGCGCCACTTCGACGTTCAGGTCTGAGACGGACACGACTCTTCCAATCATCTCATTCTCCATAGCTCTCCTTACCGGCCGTAGCTGCTCGACTGGATGAAGTTCTCCACGAGCTTGCCGAATTCCTCCTGTCTTCTCTGTTTTCTCTCCCACATGAGCTGCTCTTCCTCGCGCTCCTCGATCTTCTTCAGAGACTCATGGGTGGTATCCTGCCGCATAATATTCTCCGACGCGTAGCCGCTGATGATCGCCAGCTCCAGCTCCTGCATGAGATAGGTGATCAGGATATCCATGAGCAGTCTCGAGAGGTCTCCCTCCACGACGAAATCATCCTTGTACACGCTGCGATCCGCATTTTCCGGAATGTCGATCGGATACAGCTTCTCACACTGGAACTCGATCTTCGCCGAGTTGATGTAGCGGTTGTAGACGATATAGACCTCCGAATTGGCGCCCTCGCAGACTGCTTTTTCAAGAAGGCCCTGTATCCTTTCGCGGCTGTCCGCGAACTCCGCGTGGTCGATACGCAGCAGTACGTTGCTCTCCGTCTTGCGCAGCTTCTTTCCAATGATGATTTTCTCGCACTGCCTGTCCATGAGCAGCAGCTCGCTGACCTGGTTGTTGTAATTACTGCAGAATCCGTAGTCGCTGCCGACATAGATGACGAGCTTCGGCTTTCCCTGCGGCGGCACCGGCAGCCGCTTGTCGAGCCGGAAGTTCCGGTTATTCAGGATCTGGTCCATCATCTCGTAGAGCTGGCGGTCCATCATCATGAGCTTTGTGGCACGGCGCCGCGCACTGTCGACCCGCACCAGCGCGTGAAAGTTCATGACCTTCACTACATTTTTTACGTTCATAGACTACTCCTGACTGTAGATATCCTCGAAGCGCCGGATAATCTCCTCATGACTCATCGGCGAATACTTGTACTGGCCGAGCCCCGCGAGGAGACGGCCGCCGCGGCGAATGCGCGCCTGCATCTCCGGACTCATCTCGTCTACATTTGCGAGCTCATAGACGGCTCTCGTCTCCAGGTAGCTCAGGAGCTCGCGCCGCACGCGCGCGCCGAGCTTTTTGACCTCCGGCGTCTGCACCGCGCCGCCCAGACGGGATACGGACAGGCCGTAGCTGATCGCGGGCTTCTCACCCTTATCGAAATTTTTCTTCGAGAGCACGAGCTGCCCGTCCGTGATCGAGATAATATTGGTCGATATGTAATCGGTAATATCGCCGCCCCGCGTCTCGACGATCGGCAGGATCGTGATCGAGCCGCCGTTCCTGTGCTGGCAGCCCTTCTCGAGCATGCGGGAATGTGTGTAAAAAATATCGGGCGGATAGGCGTCACGTCCCGGCACCTTTCCGGTCAGCAGGCTGATCTCACGGTAGGCGTCCGCATGGCGGGAGAGATCGTCGATGACGACGAGCACGTCCTTTCCCTGCATGAGATAATACTCCGCGATCGATACGCCCGCGTAGGGAGTCAGGAAGATGACCGGCGGCGTATCGTCGTTGAAGGCGCACAGAATATGGGTATACTCCATCGCCCCGCGGCGCATGAGCTCCGCATAGAGCGTCTTTACATTTTTCTTCGTCTTGCCGACGGAGACGTAGATACAGATCACGTCCTTGCCCTTCTGGTTGACGATCGTGTCGAGGGCGATCTGCGTCTTGCCGGTCTTCTTGTCGCCGATGATCAGCTGACGCTGACCCTTGCCGATCGGATAGATCAGGTCTACGCCGGCGATGCCGGTCTCCAGCGGGCGGCACACGGCGGTACGATCCATGATCGGGATATTCGGATTCTCAATGTTCAGGCTGATCAGATCCTCAAAGGTCTTGCCGCAGGAGCGGTCCACACCGAAAAGGTCGGTCACATGGCCCAACGACTCCTCCGCAAAGCTGACGCGGAAGGTCTCGCCGGTCGCGATGACCTGATCGTTCACATAGATGTCGCCGCGGCGGCGCACAATGGCCACGGTGACCTCGTTTCTGCGGATACCATTTACATATCCCTCGCTGCCCTCGCCGATCACGACGCGCTCATAGAAGCTCACGTCCTCCAGACCGCTGACCTCGAGAATGTAGTTCTGCACCTTCAGAACACGGCCCATCCGCTGGACATTCTCTTTATTCTTGATCTTCCTGATGGTATCCTGTACCAGGTTCTCTACATACTGTTCCATACTGTCCTTCCTCGTTCTTTCGTCTTTTCTTACAGACTGTAGTCGTACAGGCAGTCCCGATAACGGATCCTGCAGCCCTCGCAGATCGCCGGATCGCGCGCCCAGCGCACCCGTGTATCCTGAATCGTCAGCGGATTCTCCCGGTCTCCGGTATACACCTGAATCGTCCCGTCCCGGAGCCTGGCCTCAGACTCTACATAGTCAAAAAACGACAGCACGTCGAGGCTACCGTCCTCACAGGTCTCCAGATAGTCGTTCAGAATCGAACGCTCCGTGTCGGAGAGCGTCGCGAAGAGCACCTGCGCCTGATCCTCCTCCGAGAGCGTCAAAAGCTCATAGCGCGCTTCGAAGGGAAATTTCCCGGCCAGAGTCTCATAGGCCTCCGCATCCGACGGTTCGTCAGAAAGCCCTGCGGCAAAGGCACGCACGACCTCATTCGTGTCGATATCCATATGGTCCCGGATGTAGCGATACTGCTCCTTTATCTCCGTGTTCCGGAACCTCGCCGAAGAGACGCTCACAGCACTAAGAGGCTGGAGCTTCTGTGCCCCCGCCGTCTGATAAACCTGTACTTTCTTTCGCTTGCGTTCCTCATCCTGAAGCTCCTGGAGCCTCTCTTCCATCTCCTCGCAGCTTCGCTCCGTCTGTTCCAGTTTTTCCATCCTCTCCTTCGACATGGAGTGAATGTCCTGAAGCTTTCGATAAAATATCTCACGAACCTGACTGTCCGCCCGCTGCACGGCCGTCCAGAAGACGAGAAAGAGGAACACATTCATCGCCAGCATGATCACGAGGACCACCAGCCATTCCCAACTCATATCCAGTTTCCTTTCTCATCTGCAAACATGGCTGTCGAAAACTGTAGATTCTGACAGCCGTTTTTTATGATATAAAAATATCACAAATCCAGAGGGAAAGCAATACTTATTTGTCAATTTCCGGATTGTTCCACGTCATCCTTCATCCGGTTTCCGGGAAACCAATTCTGTTTTCCGCATATCTTCAGGGCAATTATCCGGCTGTCAAAATCTACACATTTTGACAGCCGTTTCCCTCACTTGTGCCGGAACTCTCTCAGACGACGGTAAAAGGTAGACTCGCTCAGCCCACTATACTCCACCGCCTCCTCGAAGCTGAGGCGTTTTTCCTCCCAGGCACATACAATCTGCGCAAAATCCTCCGGCGCCTCCTTCTGCGGCCTCCCGAAGCGCACGCCGCGCAGCCTTGCCGCCGCGATTCCCTCTGCCTGCCGCTGACGGATATTGCTCCTCTCGTTTTCCGCGACGAAGGATAAAAGCTGCAGCACAATGTCGGCGATAAATGTCCCCAGCAGATCCTTTCCCCTGCGCGTGTCCAGAAGCGGCATATCGATCACAACGACATCCGAGCCCTTCTCCTTCGTCAGGATTCGCCACTGCTCCAGTATCTCCTCATAATTCCGGCCCAGCCGGTCAATGCTCTTTACATAAAGCAGATCCTCCGGCTCCAGTCGGCGCAGCAGCTCCTGATATTCTGGTCGGTCGAAATCCTTCCCGGATTGCTTATCCATAAAAATGTGCTCCCGGGGAATCTGCATTTCCTGCATGGCAATCATCTGCCTGTCCTCATTCTGATATTTTGTAGAAACCCTCACGTAACCGTAGATACGCGCCACCTGTCCTCCTTTCCGCCCCCGCGGGCTCTGCCGTTTTTACACATCCGGCAACCGTTCTGAATCATTATCCATTTTACCAAAAATGACGAAAAAGCCCCTCAGTCCCTGTGTTTACACGAGACTGAGGGGTTCCATTCCATTGCATATTTGTGAAAAGCTTTTCGCCTTAAAGGCGCTCGTAGAACTGCCCGTAGAAATCGTCGTCCTGGCGGTAGGGCGTGATGTAAAAGCGCCCGTCCGACACTTCCGTCCAGTCTATTTCACGTTCCATCCCTGATCCTCCTGTCGTCCATGCAGGATTTCCCTGCATCAGCTGCCCCTGCGCTTCAGGTGCACGGGTTTTCTGTCCCACTGGTTCCGCTCCGGGCTGCGGCCAGCGTGTCCGGCAGATCGTCAAACAGATAATTGTTACTCTTCGAAAAACGCTCCACATAGGTCTCGCGTATCTCCCGGTTCATGCGCTCGATCTCCTCCTTCAGCTCACGCGAGGACATCGTCGCGCAGCCCTGACCGCGGATGATGATCTGCTCCAGGCCGTCCGAGGTCGCGACCGTCACGCGGTATTTCCGCCCGATCTGGTGCGCAGTTCGCTCGATATAGCTGTCCGCGGTCTCCGCCTCCCTCGTATAAACCACATCAATATTGTGATAGTGAAGGATCTCTTCTTTATGTCCCTCCACCCGGTAAGCGTCGAAGACCAGAATCACCTGACACTGCCGGTAGCCCTGATAATTGCAGAGAATATCCTGCAGCTTTTCCCGCGCCCCGGCGATGCTCGTCTTCGCAAGATCGTCCAACTCCTCCCAGGCAAAAATCACATTGTAGCCGTCCACCAGCAGATATTCCGGCAGTGCGGGCTTCGGCCTGTAAACATAAGGCTTGTCCGGCTTTTCTTTTCCGGACGCGCTTCGATCCGCGGCCCGTCCTGACTCGTTTCCATAGGAGCGGCGGGAGACGGAACCGCCTGAGCGCTCCTTCGGCGCGCCATAGGTACGCGTAAAAATCTCCTCAAGCTCCTTCTCTTCCCGCGCGCTGTCCGCTGCCTTCCTTTCCCGGCGCGGCGGCGTGAGGAGCGGCCCGCTTCCCTCTTCGCCGCGGTCCCGCTTCAGCACGCTCTCCAGATGCATGTGCTCCGGCACCTCATACCAGGGTATGACCGTCCCCGCGCCGTGATAGCAGAATACGGACGAAGACGGATTCTCCGTGTCGGCGTCCGGGTCGTAGGCGCAGCGCGCCACGACCTCCTCCGCATTGTGGCAGGGCGCGTAGCCCTTCAGCGCGCAGCTCAAATGCCCCTGCCCGCGGGTGTAGGCGCTCAGCTCCCGCTGATAATTGCGAATAGCGGCCACGGGGACGCTTCCTCTCAGCACCGCCATGCCGCCCTCCTGATCCGGCGGCTCCTGCTCTGCGCCCATGCGTTCCAGGTCGGACATCGCGCGTCCCACGCTGTCCGTCGGCAGCTCCAGGCGAAATTCATACCAGGGCTCCAGAAGCACGCTTTCCGCCTGCATCAGTCCCTGGCGCAGCGCCCGGTAAGTCGCCTGACGGAAATCGCCGCCCTCGGTGTGTTTGAGATGCGCCCTCCCCGCTGCCAGCGTGACATGCAGGTCCGTGATCTCCGAGCCGGTCAGCACGCCGCGGTGCGTCTTCTCCTGAAGATGCGTCAGAATCAGCCGCTGCCAGTTCAGAGCGAGCTCATCCTCGCTGCAGGAGGATGAAAAGCTCAGGCCGCTGCCCGGCTCTCCCGGCTCCAGCAGAAGATGCACCTCCGCGTAATGCCGGAGCGGCTCAAAATGTCCAACGCCCTCCACGGTATTTCGAATCGTTTCCTTATATACAATATTTCCTTCATCAAAATCGACCGACAGATCAAAGCGCTCGAGAATCCGCGCTTTCAGAATCTCGATCTGCACCTCGCCCATGAGCTGCGCCTGAATCTCCCGCAGCTCCTCGTCCCAGCGGATGTGCAGCTCCGGCTCCTCCTCCTCGAGCTGGCGAAGCTTTCCATAGAGCTGCAGCGGATCGCAGCCGCGCGGCGGCAGAACCCGGTAAGTCAGCACCGGCTCAAGGATCGGCAGATGCGTCCCCTCGTCAGCTCCCAGACCCTCGCCGGGACGCGTCTCATCGAGGCCGGTCACCGCGCACACGCTCCCCGCCTCCGCCTCGCTCCTCGTCTCATATTTTTCCCCGGAATAAACGCGGATCTGATTGACCTTTCCGCCGGGCAGCATGTCCTTCACACGCAGCGTCCCGCCAGTCACGCGCAGCCAGCTTAAACGGCTGCCCTGGCTGTCCCGGCTGACCTTAAAGACGCGCGCGCCAAAGGCGTCGCCCCAGGCAGGACAGCGCATATAGCGCTCCATCCCCACGAGGAAATCCTCCACTCCGTCCACTTTGAGCGCCGAGCCGAACCAGCAGGGGAAGACCTTTCGCTCCCGGATGAGGCGTGCGATCTCCTCCTCTGAGAGCGCTCCGCTCTCCAGATAGCGTTCCAGCGCCTGCTCCTCGCAGACCGCGACATTTTCCAGAAAGGCCGGGTCTCCACCGCCAAAATCCACACAGCCCCCGTCCAGCTCTCTTTTCAGCTCCTCCATGAGCGCCGCACGGTCCGTTCCCGGCTGGTCCATCTTGTTGACAAAGAGGAACACCGGAATCTCATAGCGTCGCAGCAGCTTCCAGAGCGTGCGGGTGTGGCTCTGCACCCCGTCCGCGCCGCTCACCACGAGCACGGCGTAGTCGAGCACCTGCAGGGCGCGCTCCATCTCCGCCGAGAAATCCACATGCCCCGGCGTGTCCAGCAGCGTTATCTGATAATCCCCGAGCGCAAATTCCGCCTGTTTGGAGTAGATCGTGATGCCCCGCGCGCGCTCCAGCTCATCCGTATCCAGAAACGCGTTCCGCGCATCCACGCGGCCCAGCCGCCGGATCGCGCCGCTTAAGAAGAGCATCGCCTCCGAGAGCGTCGTCTTTCCCGCGTCGACATGCGCCAGCACCGCGATACAGATATGCCCATTCATGACGCTTCATCCACCGCCGCCGGGAACTGCGCCGCGAAGAGCCGCTTCCCCGCCTGCGTGCGGAGGATTTTCCGGTAAACGCTTCTCTGTGTCTTTTCGGAAGACGCATCCTCGAACAGATTGACCAGGAAATCCGCCTCCACGAGGATCTGGTAGTCGCTGCCCTCGATCTGCGAATACGTGTGATGATGTCCTACCAGATAAGACACCCGCTCCGTCACATCCTCCGGCCAGCCAAGGCCTTTCAGCAGCTTCTCCGCCTCCGGCGGTCCCTCGAGCTCCTGATATTTTCCGGAACAGTCTCCATATTTCTCCTCCGCCGGATGGATGCCGATGTCGTGCACGACCGCAGCGCTCTCAAGTATAAACTGCGTATGCTCGTCGAGCCCCTCCAGCTTTCCGATCATCCGCGCGAACTCGTACACCTTGATAAAGTGCTGGATTCTCTTTGGATCGCCTTTGTCGTATTCCATCATGGCGGCTATCAATCGTTCCATCTCATGCTCCTCTCCCGGCGGTCACTTCTTTTTCTCCAGTGCTGCCGCTATAATCTCCTGTATATTATTCTCTCTGACGACACCGGGAGATTTCTGCACAATTTCTGCGATTACCTCCTTCGACCTTGCTTCTTCTGCGCACTGTTCGGAAAATAATTCTTCCAGATTCGGCGTTTCCAGTGCCTTTAAAAGCAAAGTGCGTGTATCGTTGTTTATCCTGCTCCAGTCATCGTACAGGTCAATAACTGCCTTGTCAATCTTTTCATAAGACAGAGGCTGTCCCGCCCGTGCCTGTCCAATGAGAATTCCGACAATGTCTGACATATCTTTTTTATATCTTCGCCCGGAAACCAGCTTCATGGCCAGAAGATATTCCGCCCTTATGGTGCGTACTTCCAGAACATGGGAAAAGGTCTTATAATGAACAGCGTACTCAGCCAGCCGGGGCGTATAGGACGATGTCCGCATAAAATCCATGTTCAGCCAGCCATTCGGAAGGCCAAAACGATCACCCACGGCATTGACCGCCTCCTTCATCACCGTGGGCGGCATGGAAATAGCATCAATGTCATAGGTCATTTCGCGAAAACCATAATTGATCAGGACGGAGGCTCCACCGATCAGAATCAGTTCCGCATGTACGCCCTTCCCTCGTCTGCGGTATTCTTTTCCCAGTTCCCTTAAATATAAATCGAGGTTTTTCTTTGTGAACGGCACCTCAAAGGACATTCCGCACCTCGCTTTCCATGATATTAAATCGTTTGAATTCCGGAATCGCTGTTTTCTCACACTGTTCTCTCTGATCCCGTTTTTCGTCGAGCTTTACGGAAAAAATCACATCGCCCGGATAAAGAGGTTCTTTCAGGGAGCAGGCGCGGATATCGTTATAATCGCCGCATAACGGAAGCTCGTTAAGCCGACTCAGGTAATCTACCATCGCCAGAAGATAAAAGGCTTCCGGATACCACCTGCGCTCCCAGTAGCGGCGAATATCTCCGGATCCAAGCGTCTCAATAATAAAATCCAGATCCCCCTTGTCCTTGACCTGATGGCATACATTCCCTTTATAGGTTTCAAAGCTGATACGATAGTCGACGCTCTCCAGAAGAAGCTCCTCCATGGGAACATCCAGCGCCACCGAAAGCCGGTATAAGGTATCTGCCGTACAGTTGGCCAGTCTGGTCTTGCCACAGAGCAGCTCCCGGAGCGTGGTATAAGGAATCCCGCTTTGCTTCGAGCACTGGTAAATACTCATATTTTTCTCTTTCAGCCGGTCACGCAACATACTGCCACTTCCCTCTTCCAGTCAGACTGTAAAAAAACATTTTCAAAATTATAACGGAATTCCGTTATAATGTCAATTGTCCGCGAAGCCGCCGGGCGCACCAACAAGATGGCCGCCGCGGAACGTAGCCCACGGCGGCCTGATATCTTCGATATGGACTTAGTCTTAATAATTCTGCGCCCTGACCTGGAAGTAGCTCTGCGGGTGCGCGCACACCGGACATACCTCGGGAGCCTTCTTGCCCACGCAGATGTGGCCGCAGTTCGAGCACTGCCAGACGGCGTCTCCGTCCTTCGTGAAAACCAGATCGCCCTCGATATTGGAGATCAGCTTGCGATAGCGCTCCTCGTGCTCCTTCTCGATCTTGCCAACCTCCTCGAAGAGGAAAGCGATGTGATCGAAGCCCTCTTCCTTCGCGGTCTTCGCAAAGCCATCATACATATCAGTCCACTCGTAGTTCTCACCGGCGGCGGCGTCCGCGAGATTCTCCATCGTGCCCGGCACCTTCCCGCCGTGCAGCAGCTTGAACCACATCTTCGCATGCTCCTTTTCATTGAGCGCGGTCTCCGTGAAGATATCCCCCATCTGCACATAGCCGTCCTTCTTCGCCTGGCTCGCGTAGTAGAGATACTTCGTGTGCGCCTGGGACTCGCCCGCGAACGCGGTCATCAGGTTCTGCTCAGTCTTCGTTCCTTTTAAGTCTTTCATTGATATTCCTCCTCTGATTATATAATAACGATAATTATTACTGTTTTAATATACCAGTTTCTGCCAACTCTGTCAAGCACTTTTTTTATTTATCCCAGCACCACGTCCAGCGCCATCATCACCGTAAATCCCAGCGCGAACAGCACCGTCCCGATATTGGAGTGCGGCTCCTCAGACATCTCCGGAATCAGCTCCTCGACGACCACATACATCATCGCGCCCGCCGCGAAACTCAGAAGAAACGGCAGCGCCGGGAGAATCAGTCCGGCGGCAAGGATCGTGAGCAATGCACCCAGCGGCTCCACGATACCGGAGAGCACTCCATACAGGAAGGCGCGTCCCTTCCCGACGCCCTCCGCGCGCAGCGGCATGGAGATGATCGCGCCCTCCGGGAAATTCTGGATCGCGATTCCGACGGACAGCGCGAGCGCGCCAAGCGCGGTGATATTCGAGCTTCCGCTCATGTAACCGGCATAGACCACGCCCACAGCCATGCCCTCGGGAAGATTGTGCAGCGTCACGGCCAGCACGAGCATCGTCGTCTTTTTCAGGCGCCCCTTCGCGCCGTCCGGTCCCTCGGCCTCCTCACTGTTCATATGCAGATGCGGGATCACGTGATCCAGAAGCAGCAGAAACAGGATGCCGACCCAGAAGCCCAGCACGGCGGGCAGCACCGCCACCGCGCCCTCTCCCTGCTCGATCGCCGGGATCAGCAGGCTCCAGACAGACGCCGCCACCATGACCCCGGAGGCGAAGCCGATCAGCGCGCGCTGCACCAGCGGATGGATGGATTTCCTCATAAATAATACGCAGCCCGCCCCCAGAGACGTACCCAGCAGCGGGATCAGAATTCCTCTTAATACCTCTACTGTCATGCTATGCTCCCTCCTTCTTTCCTGCCATTGTTATCCTATGATAGCAAGCGGAAACGGGAAAGTCAACGCACCGAAAAATTTTTAGTTTCTATTGTGATTCCCAGTTAAATATTGTATCATAAACCTGTCTGAAACACGATTCTATTATAAGAAAGGATTCTGTTTTTATGGAAAACAAACAGTCAATCATGGACATTTTCGGGACGAACGTCTTCAACGACAAGGTGATGCGCCAGTATCTGCCGAAGAACGTTTACTATGAGCTCCGCAAGACGATCGAGGGCCGCAAGGAGCTGGATCCTGCGATCGCGGACGTGGTCGCCGCGGCGATCCGCAAGTGGGCGATCGAGAAGGGCGCGACCCACTATACGCACTGGTTCCAGCCGCTGACCGGCTTCACCGCCGAGAAGCACGACTCCTTCCTCACACCGCCCCGGGAGGACGGCTCCGTGCTCATGGAATTCTCGGGCAAGGACCTGATCAAGGGCGAGCCCGACGCCTCCTCCTTCCCGTCAGGAGGCCTGCGCGCGACCTTTGAAGCGCGGGGCTACACGACCTGGGACTGCACCTCTCCGGCTTTCATCCGCGAGGACGCCGCCGGGGCGATTCTCTGCATCCCGACCGCCTTCTGCTCCTTCACGGGAGAGGCGCTCGACCAGAAGACGCCGCTTCTTCGCTCCATGGCTGCCGTCGAGGAGCAGGCGCTGCGCCTCCTTCGGCTGTTCGGCAACACGACCTCGCGCAAGGTCATCCCGAGCGTCGGCGCAGAGCAGGAGTATTTCCTGATTGACCGGGAAAAATATTTACAGAGAAAAGACCTGATCTACACCGGGCGCACGCTCTTCGGCGCGATGCCGCCGAAGGGGCAGGAGCTGGACGACCACTATTTCGGCACGCTGCGCCAGCGTATCGGCGCTTTCATGCGCCAGGTGAACGAGGAGCTCTGGAAGATGGGCGTTCCCGCCAAGACGCAGC
Organism: Lachnospiraceae bacterium; assembly: GCA_020860645.1. Lineage (GTDB taxonomy): Bacteria > Bacillota > Clostridia > Lachnospirales > Lachnospiraceae > Hominiventricola. The sequence goes on from JAJBTX010000067.1 coordinate 36,734, forward strand.
ACAACGAGGTCGCCCCGGCTCAGCACGAGCTGGCTCCGATCTACGCGGAGGCCAACGTGGCCGCCGACCACAACCAGATCATGATGCAGACGCTGAAGAGAGTGGCGGCACAGCAGGGGCTCGTCTGCCTGCTCCACGAGAAGCCCTTCGCGGGCGTCAACGGCTCCGGCAAGCACAACAACTGGTCGCTGACCACGGACGACGGCATCAACCTCTTCGATCCCGGAAAGCGCCCGCACGAAAACCGGCAGTTCCTGCTCGTCCTGGCCTGCATCCTGAAGGCGGTCGATACCCACGCCGACCTGCTGCGCGAATCCGCCGCCAATGTCGGAAATGACCTGCGCCTCGGCGTCCATGAAGCTCCGCCCGCGATCATCTCCGTCTTCCTCGGCGAGCAGCTCGACGATGTGATCGACCAGATCCTGAGCACCGGAGACGCGACCCACAGCCTGAAGAGTCATCATCTGCATACCGGCGTGAAGACGCTTCCGGATTTCATGAAGGACGCCACCGACCGCAACCGCACCTCGCCCTTTGCCTTCACCGGCAATAAATTCGAGTTCCGCATGGTCGGTTCCCGGGATTCCATCGCGCACTCCACCGTCGTCATGAACACGATCGCGGCGGAGGCTTTCGCGGACGCCTGTGACATTCTCGAGAAAGCGGAAGATTTCAATGCCGCGCTCCATGACCTGCTGATCCGGTATTTCAGCGAGCATCGGAAAATTGTCTTCAGCGGAAACGGCTATTCCGAGGAGTGGGTGGCCGAGGCCGCGCGCTGCGGACTGCCGAATCTGCCTTCCATGGTGGACGCGATCCCGGCCCTCGTGACTGACAAGTCCATCTCCATGTTCGAGCGCTTCCACGTCTTTGACGAGGCGGAGCTGCGCTCCCGCGCGGAGATTCAGTATGAGACCTACAATAAGGCGATCAATATCGAGGCTCTGACGATGATCGACATGACGGTCAAGCAGATCCTGCCGGCTGTCATCGGCTACACCGGCACGCTCTCCTCGATCATCCAGTCCGTGAAGGCCGCCGGAGCAACTCCTACTGTGCAGTTCGAGCTGCTGCGCGACATCAGCACGCTGCTGAATGAGGCGAACGGCGCGGTCCGCATTCTGAAGAAGGTCGCCGCCGAGGCTCCCACCATCGAGGACAACGAGACGCGGGCACACTATTACCACGACTACGTGATTCCCGCCATGGAGGCGCTGCGCCGCCCGGTCGACCGGCTCGAAATGCTCGTCGACAAGGAGGTCTGGCCGATGCCGTCCTACGGCGACCTGATCTTCGAGGTGTAAGAGCCTGGAGCTGGGAGGCTCCTTTCGCAAAAAACAGATTATACGGACATCGAAAACTTTTATTGCAGGTTATGGAAAAGACCGACGATCCCTGACTATGGGATGTCGGTCTTTTGTCAACTGTGCAGGTCAATTCGCCCGTCTATGTAACGCCTTACAGTGAACGTCTGTTATTTTTCACTGTTCACTCTATTCACAGCAAAGCTCTGCTTAGCACACGCCCTGCGCCAGCATGGCGTTCGCCACCTTCTCGAAGCCCGCGATATTCGCGCCTGCCACGTAATTGCCCTCCATGTCGTAGCGCTTCGCCGCGTCATCAATATTGTGATAGATATTGACCATGATCTGCTCGAGCTTCGCGTCCACCTCTTCGAAGGTCCAGCTCAGCCGCTCGCTGTTCTGCGTCATCTCCAGAGCCGAGGTCGCGACGCCGCCGGCATTGGAAGCCTTGCCGCAGATGAAGAGTACGCCATTCTCCTGCAGATACTTCGTCGCATCCAGCGTGGTCGGCATGTTCGCGCCCTCGCAGACCGCTGTGCAGCCATTCGCCACGAGCTGCTTCGCGTCGTCCAGGAGGAGCTCATTCTGCGTCGCGCACGGAAGAGCGATATCGCACTTCACCTGCCATACGCCGCGGCCCTCGTGATACTGGGCTGACGGTCTCTCCTTTGCATACTCGGTCAGGCGGGCACGGCGCACTTCCTTGATCTCCTTGAGAAGCGCCACATCGATGCCCTCCGGATCATAGACCCAGCCGGTAGAATCCGATACGGTCACGACCTTCGCGCCCATCTGCTGCGCCTTCTCGGTCGCGTAGATCGCCACGTTTCCGGAACCGGATACACAGCAGATCCTGCCCTCCATACTCATACCGTGGCACTTCAGCAGCTCACGCGTGATGTAGAGAAGTCCGTAGCCGGTCGCCTCCGTGCGGGCCAGCGAACCGCCGAAGCTCAGGCCCTTGCCTGTTAGGACGCCCTCGTAAGAGCCGGTCAGCTTCTTGTACTGTCCGAACATATAGCCGATCTCGCGGCCGCCGACGCCGATATCACCCGCCGGAACATCCTTGTCCGCTCCGATATACTTGTACAGCTCATTGATAAAGCTCTGGCAGAACGCCATCACCTCTCTGTCGGATTTGCCCTTCGGGTCAAAATCGGAGCCGCCCTTGCCGCCGCCGATCGGCAGTCCGGTCAGAGAATTCTTGAAAATCTGCTCGAAGCCCAGGAACTTGATAATGCCGATGTTGACCGACGGATGGAACCGAAGTCCTCCCTTGTACGGTCCGATCGCGTTGTTAAACTCTACGCGATAGCCGGTATTCACCTGCACCTGTCCCTTATCGTCCACCCACGGCACGCGGAACTTGACCTGGCGGTCCGGCTCCAGCAGGCGCTCCAGCAGAGCCTCCCTGCGATACAGCTCCTCATTCGCGTCAATCACAGGACGAAGCGACTCCAGCACCTCGTCTACCGCCTGCAGAAACTCAGGTTCCGATGCGTTCTTTTCCCTGACTTTCGCAAGCACCTCGTCTACATAACTCATAGCTTTTCCCCTTTCCTGTTATCCCATTTCTATGATACAACGGATTCCTTCGAAGCATAAACTGGCGGCAAAAATCGGATATCTCTTATGCTCCCGAAATCCTGAATCACGACTATTTTATTACAATCTTTTCATGTTTTCAACTGCTTTTGACACCGATTCAGTAATGCGTCCCCACAAAAACCGCCACGGAACGCGCGGGCACGATGAATTCACGCTCGATGAACGGCGCCTCAGCCTCAGAATAGCAGTAACGCCCCTGTCCGTCCCCGTTTGTGTTGACGTACAGATGCCAGCCCACGCGTCCCCACACGCGCGGGAGCGTGATCGGGATCGACTCCCAGTGCGTATTTACCGTCACGTACACCAGGTCATCCCGCCCCTTCTGCGCGTCGTAGCCGGCGAAGCTCGCCGAGAAAATCTTCGCGTCGCGCGGGATATCCACCAGCTCTCCGTCCGGCGGGTGAATGTGCATCTCGTCCATCCCGCAGACAGCGCGCGGAAGCCGCTCCCGTATCACGCGGTGATTCTGGCGAAACGCGATCATATATTTAAAAAATTCGAACAGATCACGATTTTTCTCAAGCAGGGACCAGTCCAGCCAGGAGAACTCGTTGTCCTGACAGTAGCAGTTGTTGTTGCCATACTGCGTATTGCCGAACTCGTCGCCCGCCAGAAACATCGGCGTCCCGCGGCTGCACATCAACAGCGCACAGGCGTTGCGGATCATGCGGAATCGAAGCTTCAGCACCTCCGGGTCGTCCGTCTCTCCCTCCACGCCGCAGTTCCAGCTGCGATTGTCATTATGCCCGTCCGTGTTGTCCCAGCCGTTGATCTCATTGTGCTTCTCATTGTAGGAGTACAGATCGTACATCGTGAAGCCATCGTGGCAGGTGATGAAATTCACACAGGAATTCAGCCCGTCATAGTCGCCGCGATAATTGTCCATATCCCCTGTGCCGCCGCCATAGAGGTCGGGCGAACCGCAGATACTGTAGGCCGCATCCCAGGACTGCCAGGCGTCGCCCTTGAGATAACCCCGCAGCGCGTCGCGGTATCTCCCGTTCCACTCCGCCCAGCGGCGGCTGGCGGGAAAGCTGCCGACCTGATACAGGCCGCCGGCATCCCAGGCCTCCGCGATCAGCTTCACACGGCTCAGGATCGGGTCGTAGGCCAGATTGCGCAGGAGCGGCGGCTGCGCGAGCGGCGAGCCGTCCTCATTTCTCCCGAGGATGCTGGCCAGGTCAAAGCGGAAGCCGTCCACGCGGTACGAGATCGTCCAGTGGCGCAGACATTCGAGGATCATCTGCTGCACCACCGGATTGTTGCAGTTCAGCGTATTGCCGCAGCCGCTGAAATTATAGTAATTGCCGTCCGGCGTCAGCATATAATAAATCGAGTTGTCAATGCCCTTAAAGCAGAAGCTCGGACCGTGCTCATTTCCCTCCGCCGTGTGGTTGAACACCACGTCCAGGATGACCTCGATTCCATTATCATGGAGCGCTTTGATCAGCTGCTTGAGCTCGTAGCCCTCGCGATTGCGCCCCTTCTCGGAGACATAAGCAGAGTTTGGCGCAAAGAAGGCGACCGTATTGTAGCCCCAGTACTCCAGCAGGCGTCTGCCGTCCACCTCGCGCGCATTGATCTCCTCGTCAAACTCAAAGATCGGCATCAGCTCCACAGCGTTGATGCCCAGCTCTTTCAGATACGGGATCTTCTCCATCAGTCCCGCGAAGGTGCCCGGGTACTGCACGCCGGACGAGGCATGCTGCGTAAATCCGCGCACATGCAGCTCGTAGATCACAAGATCGCACAGATTCTGCTTCGACTGCGGCATATCGCCCCAGTCAAAGGTGTCACGCACGACGCGCGCACGATAATTCCCGGTCTTATGCTCTCCCCAGATGTGCTGCCCGGCAACAGCCCTCGCGTAAGGGTCCAGCAACACGCGGTTCCGGTCGAACAGAAGCCCCTGCTTCGGGTCATAAGGTCCGTCGATGCGGTAGGCATATTCAAAATCCTCAATGTCGAGGCCAAATACAAGCATGGAATAGACGTCCCCGATCTTGTACTCCTCCGGGAACGGCAGTACGACGTAGGGTTCCTCCTCCTCGCGATGATACAAAAGCAGCTCACAGGCCGTCCCATAGTGGGTATGAATCGTGAAATTGACGCCCACCGGCATCGCGGTCGCCCCGTAGGACGTAAAATCGCCGGGCCTGACCGGATAGCCCTTGATCTCCGCCATCGGGCGCACGGACAGGGGATATTTCGGTGTATATTCTCCAACAAAGCTTTTCAAATCTTCCCCTCCAGGTTTTCGCAAAAGTCTTCTTTATTATAGTAGATTTCCGCCGCCGCGTCAAAATATATGTGTGAATTCTCCACCATTCTTCCGCACAGACATCATAAAATTTTTCTAAAATATGGATTTTATGCTTTCCTTTTGACCATATTTATATTAGAATGAAGAAAACCTGTTATCCATATGGAAAGGAGCCTTTTAGATGAAAAAACTGTTGAAAGCAATCGCGGCGATCGGTACTGCCGCTCTGGCCGCGGTAGGCGGATTCTATCTCTATCAGAAGTTCTTCGGAGAGGATGAGGATCTGGACGATTTTGACGACGAAGATTTCTTTGATGACGAAGAAGACGAAGAGGAGACTGAGGACAAGGAAGAAGACGAGGCGGAGGCCTCCGAGGAGATCTTCGAGGACGAGGCCAAAGAGGAGCCGGAAGCTGAGACCGCCGAAGAGGAGAAGACGGAAGAAGCCTGACAAAAGGAAGAAAAAGAGAGACCGGAACCCCATAGCAGTGGCTCCGGTCTCTTCTGTTTTGCCTTTTAGTCCTTTTTCGGGAGCTTGAACGAGCTCTTGAGCGAGACGATGCGGTTGAAGACGAGAGCGTCCTCCCGCGAATCCTTCGCGTCCACACAGAAAAATCCGTTTCGTACAAACTGGAAGCTGTCGTAGGGCTTCGCCTCCGCGAGCGCCGGCTCCAGCTTCGCGCGGGCGACTGTCAGAGAGTTCGGATTGATGTTCATCGAACCGTCCTCATTGTAAACGCCCTTCGACTCGTCGATCAGATTTTCATAGAGCCGCACCTCGGCATCCACCGCATACGGCGCGGGCACCCAGTGAATCGTCCCCTTTACCTTACGGCCGGTAAAGCCGCTCCCGGCCTTCGTCTCCGGATCGTAGGTGCAGTGCACGACGCTCACCCTGCCGTCTGCGTCCTTCTCAAAGCCCACACATTTCACAAAATAGGCGTGCATCAGCCGGACCTCATTGCCCGGGAACAGGCGAAAATACTTCCGCGGCGGCTCCTCCATGAAATCATCCCGCTCAATGTAAAGCTCACGGCAGAAGGGAACCTTCCGCACGCCGAGCGCCTCATTCTCCAGATTGTTCGCCGCCTCGAGATACTCGGTCTGTCCCTCCGGATAATTGTCGATGATGAGGCGGATCGGGTCGAGCACCACCATCATGCGGGATCGCTTCATCTTCAGGTCCTCACGGATACAGTACTCCAGCATCGCGTAATCGACCGAGCTCTGACTCTTGGACACGCCGCAGAGCTCCACAAACATCTGGATCGACTCCGGCGTAAAGCCGCGGCGCCGCAGCGCGGCGATCGACACCAGGCGCGGGTCATCCCAGCCGTCCACCGTGCCGTCCTCGACCAGCTTCTTGATATAGCGCTTGCCGGTCACGACATTCGTCAGATAGAGCTTCGCGAATTCTATCTGCCGCGGCGGATGCGGGTACTCGAGTTCGCGCACGACCCAGTCGTAGAGCGGCCTGTGATCCTCAAACTCCAGCGTGCAGATCGAGTGCGTGATGCCCTCGATCGCATCCTCGATCGGATGCGCGAAATCGTACATCGGGTAAATGCACCATTTATCGCCGGTGTTATGATGCGTCATGTGCGCCACGCGGTAGATGACCGGGTCGCGCATGTTCATATTCGGGGAGGTCATGTCGATCTTCGCGCGCAGCACCTTCTCACCGTCCCCGTAGACGCCGTTCTTCATATTTTCAAAAAGCGTGAGATTCTCCTCGACGCTGCGGTTCCGGTAAGGGCTCTCCCTGCCCGGCTCGGTCAGCGTCCCGCGGTACTCGCGGATCTCCTCCGCGGAGAGATCGCACACATAGGCCTTGCCCTTTTTGATCAGCTTTACCGCGCCCTCATACATCTGCTGAAAGTAATCCGACGCAAAGAACAGCCGGTCCTCCCAGTCCGCGCCGAGCCACTGGATATCCTCCTTGATCGCCTCCACGAACTCCGTCCGCTCCTTCGTCGGATTCGTGTCGTCAAAGCGCATATTGAATTTTCCATGATACTTCTGCGCGAGCCCGTAGTTCAGCAGGATCGACTTCGCATGTCCGATGTGCAGATAACCGTTCGGCTCCGGCGGAAAACGGGTGTGCACCGTATCATATACGCCCTCCGCGAGATCCTTCTCGATCTCCGTCTCGATAAAATTTCTGGAAACGACTTCATTTTCCATAACAGGCTCCTCCTCGGTTAAAACTGTTTTTTATCATAGCACATTTAAAGCGGGGTTTGCAAGGCTATGTGAAATTTCAGTATTACCGCTTTTATTTCACCCGGATCACCTGATTCACGTAGATCCGGTTCGCGTCCATGATCGAACTGTTCAGCGCCATGATCGCGCTCACCGTCGTGCCGTACTTCTTTGCGATTGCGAGGAGAGTGTCGCCGGACCTGACGGTATAGCTCACGGCTGCAGACGCTGCTTCCTCTGTCTCGACCGCCACATACAGCTCATCAAGGTCCACATTGCCGCTGATACCGGACACGCTGCCCTTGCTGGAATACTGCCAGCCATACAGATCATGTACAATCTCCGGGCGCCTGTCGTCCGCCGGATCCGCCGAGATGCTCATGGAAACGCTGCCCGGATAGTGCGCAATCCAGAACGGGTAAGTGATCTGATCCGCATACGGCCTGATATACGAATTGTAGAAACCCAGCCCGGTGTACACACCGAACCGACAGCCCGCCGCCGTGATGATCGCCCCGTATGCGTTGATGATCTCCGTCAGCATCTGGCCGATATTCTTCTGGACATCATTTTCCACATCCAGCCACACCATCGGCGTGCGCCCACCAAGAACGCTGATCACAGCCTGCGCGTCACGCTTCGCCTTCGCGACCGTCGCCGCATAGGAATAATTGTACACGCCCTGGATCGGCACACAAGCCTCGGTCGCTCCCGCCCAGTTATTTTCAAACTGTTTGTCCGGGTTCCGATCCCTGCGAATCACCTTCAAAATCGCGAACTGCACGCCCGCGGCCGCAGCCTTCGCCCAGTCGATCGTGCCCTGGTAACTCGATACGTCAATTCCTTTGATGCTCATAATCTTCCTCACTTTCTGCCGACGCTTGCGCCGCCTTCTTTATTACATTCCAATCTGCGTGAATAGGTGCCCCGGTACAATGCCAATGACCACAACAGGATCAATATTTTATGCAGCGCAGTGGATGAAAGTTCTGACCGGACACTTAAGGCAATTTACAGGGGGCGATTGAAGAATATACACAGAAAGCGAAAAAGCCCTGAAAATCAGGGCTTTTTACAAGCTGCTGACGGGAATCGGATAATTGCACTTTTAAAAAACACTGTAAAATAAGGAGGTTGCAGAACCACCTATCCGAGTGTACTAAAATCGTACTAAATTCCCATAACAGCTAACAGGTTTTGACCCGTATGCCACTAAGACTTGCATGCAGCCTTGCTCATACTTTCGCGACAAACAGGATTATAGCATAAACAACAGGAAAAGAAAAGAGCTTTCACAGGCTCTTTTTTTGATGCTCTTTTTTCATTTTTTTCTCTCTTTTTTCTCCCATCGCATCATACTAACAATGTAATACAAATTTCAAAGGAGACACCCAACATGAGCAAATGGAAGGCCATCATTACAGAATACGAAGATATAACAGGCATCGCTTACGACGATTTCACGGATAAAAACTGGTTAAGTATCGAAATTCAGACGCTACTCAAGTACACGGACAGCAGCAGCCATTATAACCCGCAGACGGCGGAGTTTTTACGTTCCATCCTGCCGGAGCATGAGCAGGAGCTTTACTGGATTATGGTATCGGATAACCTCAACAGTATCAACCTGTCTTATAAGGACACGGACAGCCTCATAAATGCCGTATGCCTCATTTCAGATTGCAGCTACAACCTTTATTACAGCCCTGCCTCATATACTGGCTGGCGGCTGGACTGTAATGCCCGCCATGTCAGGACGATCTTTATTGACATTGACGACGTGCAGGGGATGGACTTCTCCGGCATGAATGGAGAACAGCTTGCCTCATGGCTCACTGATACATACAGATTACCACAGGAGCTTCTCCCTGACTGGTGCGTCACTTCCGGCCATGGCCTGCACCTTTACTATCTGGTGGACGAGCTGAACCTGCACCGCGAGGACGACAGTGCAAAGCGGCGGCTGTACACAGATTACCTTATCACCTACTTCGGCGCGGACAAAGCCTGCCGGAACAATAGCAGGATTCTGCGCATCCCTTATAGCTACAATATAAAGCATAAAGAGGTGAAGACTGCCCTCTACCGACTCAACGCTTCCGCCCGGCACGACATAGAAAGGCTTGATTTCTTCAAAAAATCCCCGGAAGAAATCGAGGCATATATGGATAAGTGTCAGGAGGAGCGGAACAGGAAAAGCCGGGAGACACGCGAGCGGAACAAGGCTGCCAGACAGGCAGAAAACGAATCCGGCAAGGCGACGACCGCCAAGAGCACCCCCAAGCCCTCAAAGAAAGCACGGACAGATAAAACGAAGTCCGGCAAAGAGGAGCCCGCCAACACCACAGGCAATACCGGGAAGCAACGCCCTGCAAATCCCGCCCCTGCAGGCCCGCCTATACTCAAGGAAAGCCTCATCTATTTTACTAATTTCACGGACAGCGCCCGCAACTGGAACATCATCAAAGACCTGAATAACTTCTACTATCGCCATCATGGGGACATAGAAGGACGCCGGAACAACTTTTTTCTGATTATGGCGGTGCATTTAAAACGTGTCATGTCACTGGACGAGGCACTGGACTTCATAGACAGGTTTACAACACCTGATTTCGAGGAGGAAGCCCTGTACACCGTCAGGAAGGTATATGCCAATCCCACAAAGTACCGTTACAGGAATGTCACAATCGCGGAGATTTTGCAGTTCACTCCGCTTGATATAGAACAGTCCTACTCCAATTTCTCAGAGGAGAGGCAGGCAGAGGCACGGAAAAAGACACAGCAACGCGCCAGCAAAAAACTTGCCGAAAAACGCAAACTGGAACGGGACGGGGATGTAATCCGAAGCGCCCGCGAAGAGGATGTAAGGAACTATCCCGATCTGAGCGCAAAAGAGCTTGCCGAAATGTGGCACGTCTCCGTCCGCACGATTCGGAGAGATCGCCAGAAAATCCGGGAGGAGGACAGCCGCACCCCTGACGGCTCCAAACAGGGGTGACATTTATAACTATTACACTACCCTTATATATTATCTTCTATATCCTTCCTATAATATACAGATAGTGAGCGGTCGGGCATGAAAACCCATAAAAACAGCACTTTTATCCATCCCAAGGGGGTGACATTTTCGGCTGGCTCACAATTAGCTGCATTTTTCCATCTGTATTACATCCCGTCTGTCATACTAATAGTAAATAAACAGAAGCAGGAGGTAATGCTATGGATGATAATACTTACTTAAAGGAGAGGACAGAGCTTGAATACAGGTTCTTCCTGATTATTGAAAAACTGATCGAGCATGGGCTTATTGAGGAGCCTGATACAGATACCATGCTGTCATGGTGTATAGATACATACACGGGGATGAAGCAGCGCTTCATGGACGGCGAACTATTCACACAGGCGGATATAGATTTTTCCCGCCATCTGCTCGACAAGATGGAGAGCTATATACAGGGGAGGGATGGACATGATGTTTGATAACCTTTCCAGCCCGGAAAAGGTGTATGAAAATGTACGCCTTTCCCTTAAGAACTTCGACCCAGACCGGGACGACGGAATCTTCTCTTTCCGCATCGGCGACCTGTCCGCATCCTATTATGTCCCACTGGAAGATAACAAGGTGGCGTACATCGGTGAAAATTCTGTCACCGTCAACCACAGCCTTTCAGCGGACAGGCTGTATGAAGCAGCGCTCGAAAACATGAACCGTGATATAGTTCTGAAATATCTTACCGACACAACGGCGGAGCTGGCCGACCTCAAATCAGCTGATCAGGCAGCGCAGGAACAGATCGAGGCAGACTTACGTTCCGGCAATGTCCGGGACGTCATTGTCCTTACAAACTCCTCATTACAAAATGGAGCTGCAGGGATTTTATGCAGCAGCTGGAAAGAAGCCTGCCATGAAGATATGATCGTGCTCCCATCATCAAGGCATGAAGTGCTCCTTTTCCCCTATCACGGTCAGGACTTGCGTTTCTTCCAGAAAATGGTGGAAGAAGTCAATCAGACGTGCGTAGCCCCGAAGGATTATCTGAGCGACAGTGTGTACCTGTACGACCATCTGTCACAGAACCTCTCACTCGCCTGTGACAAATTCGGGCTTGTGCCGATCTGTCAGGACACCACATTCGCCATTGCGGAATCTGCCGCGCCCGTACTCAAATAATTTACCGGGTTTCGGAGCACAGGGCACAGGCCAGATACGTTGTTTGTATCACAAACAACATCTGGCCAAGGGGGAACATCCCCCTCTGGAACCCCCATAAAAAGCCAAAGCAAAGGAGACGAAAAGTTTGAAACTGGAACGTAGCGGTTAGAAAGCAAAAAGGGTATGGCAAACAAA
>JAJBTX010000125.1 GCA_020860645.1 Lachnospiraceae bacterium
TTTGAGAGTTCAATTAGAATATTAATGATATGTGAATTATATAACAAAGGAGACTGCCATGGCGGGAAAGACAACGACTATCAACATTAAAAGCTATAACCGCACCCAGATCTTTCGGCATCTCTTCCAGAAAGGCGCACTTTCTCAGAAAGAAATTTCGCTGAACCTTAATCTGAGTATGCCAACAGTCATACAAAATTTAAACGAGATGCGTGAGCAAAATCTCATCATAGAAAAAGGAGTTCAGGATTCCACGGGTGGACGCAAGGCAAAAAAGCTCGGTATCAACGCAATGGCGCATGTCGCGCTGGGGCTTGATATCACAAAGCATCATATTTCGATCGTCCTGGTTGATCTACTCGGAAACATTCTGGAAAGCAGACGTCTTCGCTGTATTTATCAGGACACTCCGGATTTTTATGAAAACCTTGCAGAACAGGTAAACGAGATACTGAAAAAACAAAGCCTTTCCAATGACTTTGTATTAGGGATGTGTATCTCCATCCCCGCGATTGTGAAACCGGATCACAGAACCATCACCTACTCCAGATTGATTCCGAGTCTTCCTGCAGATGTAGAGATTCTTCAGCATATACAGGGCTACTTTCCATTCCCTGCCATGCTGATGAATGACGCATCCTGCAGTGGTTTCGCTGAACACTGGTATCATCCGGATCACACCGATATGTTTTACCTCCTGCTGAGCAATTCTGTTGGTGGTTCGATTCTCTTTCAAGACCAGGTTTATCCAGGAATGAACAATCGAAGCGCCGAAATCGGGCATACCACGTTGATGCCAGACGGCAAAAAATGTTACTGTGGACGGTTGGGCTGTGTTGATTCCTACTGCTCTGCCAACTATCTCTCTGATTTTTCGGAAAACAGAACCTTGGAAGACTTTTTTGAAAAACTGGAACAGGGGATCCCCTCCTACCAGGCACACTGGAAAGAATATCTGAATTACGTAGCTATGACGATCAGCAATATTCACATGCTGTTTGACTGCGATATCATTGTAGGAGGCTATGTCGGAAATTTCATAGAGCCATATATGGATCTTCTTAAGGAGCTTGTCATGAAAACAGAAATTTTTTCCGACAACGCAGACTTCATTCTTCCGTGCATGCTTCACGCAGAAAGCTCCGCTGTCGGCGCCGCTCTGATATATATTGATCAGTTTATCCAATCTATCTAAGGGTATGAAAAAGTCGGGGTGAAATATATGCTGGCATGGGAAGAAAAATATTATGATCGTGAAGAAGCCCGCGAGGAAGGTCGTGCGGAAGGTCGTGCAGAAGGCCGCGTAGAAGGCCTCACCGAAGGTCGTGCGGAAAAACTGGCTGAACTGGTAAAAAAGAAACTTGCAAAGGGTAAAACGACGGAAGAAATCGCGGATGCCTTAGAAGAGGATGTGGACACAATCCATGAGATAATTACAAACTTAACAAGTGACTAAAGAAACAGGCGCCCGCGAATTCTTTCTGTTCGCGGACGCCTGTTTTATTTGTCTGATTCTTATCAAAGGCTTTCCAGCACCTTTGCGTCGTCGAAAAGCTCCACCCGGAAGCTGTAGGTCTTACTCTCACCTGGATCCAGGAATTTCAGCTTTCCCGACTCACGCATCCCGGCGCGGCCGGTCGGCAGGCAGTTGACATGTTCGAGTCCAAGCACATAATCCCGCACGCCCATGATCTTCCACTCGGTAAAGCAGTCCAAATTCTCCGGGTCAAAGCGGATCACAAGGCCCGCGGAGAGCTTCGGCTGCCAGATCGCCGCAATCCCCTCTTTCTCAAAGGAATGAAAATAGCAACGCTCCACAAAACCGGCCTGCGGCTTCTCCATCACGCTCCAGCTGTCCATGTGCGCGGCGGCCTCTCCATCGCGTGGCTCCACCTTGCAGGACGGAATCCTGACTATACTCTCCTCGTCGAGGAGCGGGTAGCCCATGTTCATATGGTAAAGCACCTCAAACGGCGTTCTCTGATCACCGCGATTCTCGACCGTATCCGTCACCGTGAAGGAATTTCCCTCCAGATCAAGTGCAATATGACGGCGCAGTACCAGCTTCTTATCAAAGATTACCTCGCTGGGAATCTCCGCATAGACATGCAGCTGACCATCCTTCTCCTCCCACCACGTGTGCTCCGCGGGCGTGTAGTCGATATCACCATGCAGGGGCAGATGCTCACCCTCGTCATCGCAGATACTTCCCACATTGTACAGACCACAGGTCGTCAGAAATCCCGCCGTAAAGCCCTTCAGCCAGTTCGCCTCATGACTGTCATAGTAAGCGGGCGCGACATAGCCGCAGGGAGTCATATAATTCATATTGACGCCCTTGTAACGCAGGCGGCTGATCCCCGCTCCGCGGTCCAGACTGACCGTCAGCTCCGTTCCTTTATTATTTGTGACCTCCAGAAGCCGGAGGCCGTCGCCCTTTCCACCCACGAGGCGGTGTTCCTCGACGCCGCTGCACTGGGTGGCATGTCCGATATATGGATTCATCCTGTTCTCCTTAAATTACCGCTTCCGCGTGCTCCGCGCGGATCTTCGCCGCCAGAAGCCGGATCGTGCGGATATCGGCTCCGCTCTGGTACAACTCGTACAGCCGCAGCACAATCGCCGTCAGCTCCTCATCATCGGAGAGTCCGGAAATCGTGCGCAGAACCTCCAGCGCGTTCTCCTTCGTCTGCGGCAGCTCATTCTCCACAAGGTACTCGTAGACCGCGCCCGCCGTTCCGACGCTGATGTAGGCCGGGCAGATGCCCTTCTCCATACAGGTGCGGGAGGAGCCGATCAGGCGGTCCGCCGGAGAGAGCTTTCTCTTCGGATCTCCGCCCACTCTCTTGCAGGTATCCATCAGAGCACTGTTCGTAAAGCGGCGCAGCAGATCCTGCGTGTGCTTCACCAGATCCTCCAGCGGCACACCGTACTTTGCCGAGAGCGCCATCGTGCTCTCCGTCATCGCATTGCTCACAATGAGCTCCGTGTCCGCGTCGTCGATCGACTGGTAGATGTAATCCTTGCCCGTGTAGAGTCCCAGATACGCGCAGGTCGCATGACTCATATTATGTACGTAGAGCTTCCTCTTGATATAAAAATCAAAGGGATCAAAGGGAACCATATTCTTGATCTCGGGCACGCCGCCTTTGAAGGCCGCCTTGTCCGCGGGCAGGAAGCCGTAGCTCTCCACGCAGACGCGTAAGGGATCGCCGTCCTTCATCGCGTCCGTCTGTACCGGCACCATACGTCCGATCGAGACCTCCACAAGTCCGATGTTCTCATCGAACCAGCCGATCTCTTCCTCCGTGAGCTCTGCCTTCAGCATGCCTTCGAGCACCTTGTTCGCGTCCATCAGGTTCTCACAGATCAGGATATTCAAGGGGCCGCCGCCCTGCTCCCGGCGCAGGCGGATGCCCGCGACCAGGTTCGAGATAATAAATTTCAGGATATTGACGCCCACAGCCGTCGCCATGATATCACACTCAGCGATCGCCTTTGCTGTCGCGGCCTGGTCGTTTCCATTCACCGCGCTCACATGCTCCACCTGAACGTCCTCGTGTCCCTCGCTAGAAATGATGCGCACCGGATAGCAGTGCTCCTCATTCAGACGGTTCACGACCGCGTCGACCACGTCCACGAAGGTCACGTCGTAGCCGGACTGCGACAACAGCATCCCGATAAAGCCGCGGCCGATATTGCCGCCGCCATACATTACCGCTTTCATCTTCGCCTGGCGCCTCCCGTCTACTCGATCGGCTTTGCGTGGGACAGCAGATACTTCTCCGCGTCGCCGTTCCACAGGCCGTTGTTCGCCTTAACCAGCTTGTCAAGCTCCGCAAACAGCGGGTCCGTCTTTCCAAGCTCCTCGAAGTCCGCGATCGCTGTCAGCGGGAAATCGATCTGCGTGTAAATCAGCTTCTTGCCGCCCGGAATCTTCGGCAGATTCAGCGTCGTCTCCGCCTCCGCGTTCAGACCGCCGACATGCGTCACCATCGCCGCCGGATTGATGCGTCCGCTGTTCATCATCTGAATCGCTTCACGCATATCATCGGTATTGCCGCCGCTCGTGCCGACGACGTGCGTATATGCGTAATGCACATTGTAGAAATTGAACTCCGCCTTGAACTGCGAATTCGTCGGGCCTGCAAAGAAATTCAGGCAGCCGTCGTGGCCCAGAATCGCATCCGCCTGCTCCACAACCGATTTCACCGGGGCAAAGCAGATTACATCATCATAGCCCGTGCCGCTGGTCAGCTCACGCAGTGCGGCTACCGGATCCTCAACCTTTCCGGTATTCACATAGTGCAGCTCCACGCCATTCTTCGCCGCGTCCTCCACCGTGTAGATGCTCTCGGCTCTTGCCAGGCGCGCATCGTCAATATCCGTCACAACCAGCAGGGACGGACGGCGGTCACAGTGCAGCGCATAATCGATCGCGCCGAGCCCCATCGGACCCACGCTCGCGAGCAGCGCCATCTTGCCGCCCTCTACGATACCCATCTGATGCTCGTAGCTGCCGGCCTTCGTGTGGTACATCGCGTGATAAGTACCGATAATGCAGCTCATCGGCTCAGAGAGGGAGCCATAGAAATAAACGTCCGAATCATAGGGAAGCAGGCAGTCCATCAGGAGCGTCTCGATCGGAATATTCGCGTACTGGGAAGCTCCGCCGCAATACGGATAGGAGTAGCCCGGCGCCAGCAGGGAACCCTTGTAGAAATGCGCCGGCTGAATCGAGAAGCCGTCGCCCACCTTATATTTATCCTTCCAGTTCTCGCCGACCTTGACAATCTGTCCGCAGAACTCATGTCCGACAATCGTCGGATTATTCTCGACATCGTTCGGCACGCGCTTATGCTCGCCACCCTCTTCCGCCGCTTTCCAGGTACTCATACAGATAGAATCGGAAATGATCTTCACCTGCACGCCGTCGGCGTCGATCTCGGGAAGCTCGATCTCCTCGAGTCTCAGGTCTCTCTTTCCGTGTATTCTGACTGCCTTTGTCTTCATGCTTTCATACCTCCTGCTATTTAAGATGATTTACTGCCTTCTATTTTAACCCATTACATACCACATGTCCAGATATTCCCTGACCATTTTTTTCATCACCTGATAGACGATATCCTGTCTGGCGACGGTTGTGAACGCGCTCAACGCCTGCTTTTCGCCGGTCGCGCAGCTTTCAGTCAGATAACCGTCCGAGACAAGCTTCGCCGTCTTCTCCGGTCCCGCCGCCTTTGATACATTCCTGACAAGGAAATCTACCAGCTCCGGAGCGGAATCGCGCTCGAGCGCGGTCCAGATATTGACCTTGCAGACGCCGTCGGAGAACAGGCCGCGCACCTGCTCGTTCGTAACGGAGGACGTGCCGTGCAGCACAATCTTCGGACCGATCTTGGCTTTGATCGCACGCGCCGCGTCGCCGTGGTACATCAGCTCCTTGCCGGAAGCGCGATGCTCCGTTCCGAGATTCGCCACCACGAGATCCACGCCGGTTCGCTTCATATAATCCTCGCATTTCTCCGCGCTCGTGATATCATTGTGCGCCTCGCCGCCCGCATCGATGATCTCGTCGCAGGCTCCCTCGATCAGAATTTCCTTTCCTTTCTTCTCGACAAAGGCATGGGTCTTCGCGATGTTTTCCTCCAGCGGAAGCGTTGAGGCGTCATACATGATGGAGGAATACTCACTTAAGTCACTGTCGCAGAGCTCCGCGTCCAGATCGTGCTGTGCGTGATCGAGATGCAGCAGCAGATCCACATTCTCGTAATCGCCGCCCTCGCGCATCAGCGCCTTTGCATCTGCCTTGAAAAGTTCGAGGCCCGTCTGCCAGTTGCGGCTGTGCGTATAATTCTTCGCCTGCGGACGGTGCTCGTAGCAGATCGTCATCGCCAGCGTGACCGGCACGCTCTTCAGACCATTGTCCTTCGCGAACTCACTCGCCGCGGAGAGAATCGCCTCCGTCGTGGTCAGATTTTCCGTGCAGAGGCAGGGGATGACCCAGCCCTTCTTCGCCGCCTCCTCATAGATTTTCACTACCTCGTCCCGTTTACTGATAATCGGCATTTTTCTTTTCCATCCTTTCCTTTATGCCCACACCTCTTTGACTGCAGGATAGAGCTTTTTGTATTTTTCATAATACTCCATGTATCTTGCGTGATTTTCCGGATTCGGGAGGTATTCCTTCCCGGTCTTCACGAAAATGTCCGCCGCTGCTTCCAGACTCTCATACACGCCGCAGGCCACGCCCGACATCATGATGCAGCCCAGCGTACCGGACTGCGCGTTTCCAAGCGTCACGATCTTCTTATTCAGGATATCCGCCTTCATCTGCAGCCAGGCCTCCGCCCGCGCGCCGCCGCCGGTCGCGCGCAGCTCGCTCACCTCGATACCCGCCTTCTGCAGACACTCGAGGTTCAGCATCATCTCGTAGGTGACGCCTTCCATCAGCGCCTGATAGATATCGATCGACGTCGTACTGTCCGTAATTCCCAGGATCGCGCCGGTCGCACCCGCATCCATATAGGGCGTCGCCGCACCGGAGAAATAAGGCAGCACCAGAAGACCGGACGGTTTTCCGGCTTTCATCTGCGCATTGAAGCCGTCATAGGGACTGATCCCCTTCTCCGAAAATGCCTTTGCCTCCAGGGAGGCCAGGTTGTCACGATACCATTTCAGCAGGGAACCCCCATTGAAGGAAAATGCGTAGGTCACGTAGGAGTCCGCCGCGCCAATATAGGGCACCATCACAAGATTGCTCTCAAACATGGCCTCCGGCTTCTGCGGCTCCGGGAAGACCGGCGTGATGCACTCCACTGTCCCGGTCCCGTCTACGGCCATGCCCTTCTTCAGGCAGCCCGTTCCGATCGCAGCAGCCACCTGGTCATGACAACCGGACACGATCACGACATCGTCCGTAAGCCCCAGCTCCTCCGCCAGCTCCCTGCGGATCAGTCCGACCCGGCTGCCGGTCGGCGCAGGCTGCGACATCATCGAACGGTCGATTCCCGCAAAGTTCAGGATCTCGTCCGACCAGTCGAGCTTCCGGTAATCAAAGGCCATCGAACGGCAGGCCAGAGAATAGTCAATCTGGAATTTCCCGCTGAGCATATACACGATGTAATCGCCGAACTGACAGATATGCTTTGTCCGGGCGAATACGTCCTTCTCATACTCCGCCATCCACATCAGCTTCGAAATGCTGTACATCGAGTGCGGTCTCGCACCCGTCACCTGAAAAATATAGTCCGCCCCGAAGTGTTCCTCGAGCCTCCTGCACTGCTCCTCACCGCGCGCGTCCACATAGAGCAGAGCGTTCATCAGCGGCTTTCCGTCCTCACCGACGAAAACGCTCGTCTCGCCAAATGAGGTGACGCCGATCGCGTGAATCTTATCTGCAGAGCGCGCAGCCTGCCGGATGACAGACTTTACCTTCTGCCAGACCTCCCAGGCGTCCAGTTCTCTGCCGCCGCTCTCCTTTACTACGTCATACTCCTCGTATGCCTCGCCGAGCATACTGCCGTCCAGACCGCACACCGTGCACTTGCAGCCTGTTGTCCCGACGTCCACACCGGCTATCGCCATGCTGTTTACCTCCTTTTCCTTTTCCTTTTCCTTCTTTTATTATCCAGAATTCTGTGCTATACTTATAGAAATAAATGTACTTAAAATAGAAAAATTGTTCACCGTCTTTGAGAAGCTGAGGTTATCAATATGGTATCCACCTTCAATATCTCAAAATTAAAAAAGCTGCTGCAGAGCTACTACATTCTCACCGGCATCCGCATCACGGTCTTCGATGAAAATTTTCAGGAGATCGTCGCCTACCCGGCGAAGATTCCTCTTTTCTGCACTCTGATCCGCCAATGTCCCTCCGGCCTCGAACACTGCAAGATCTGTGATCAGGCCGCCTGTCAGCAGGTAAATCAGCTGCACCGGACCTACACCTACCGCTGTCATGCGGGCCTGACAGAGTCCATCACGCCGATTGTCCTCGGGGAGATTGTGATCGGTTATCTGCTCTTCGGCCATATCGCTCCGGAGCCGCAGACAGATAAGGGCTGGGTGATCGTGCGCGAGTGCTGCAAGGACTACGACGTGGATATGGATATGCTGGAGAGCGCCTATTCCGACCGGAAATATTTCGCGAACGATTACATAGAGGCCGCCTCGGAGCTCATGAACGCCGTCGCCTCCTACCTGTGCATTTCCCATCTGGCCGCGATGAAGCACGACAGTCTTCCTTACCAGATCGACCGCTACATCCAGGCGCACATCAGTGAGGATATGAGCAGCCAGCGGCTCTGTGAACAGTTCGAGATCAGCCGGACGAAACTCTACCAGATCTCCACGGAGAATTTCGGCATGGGCATCACGGAATACATCCGCAAGAACCGTATCGACCGGGCCTCGCAGCTGCTGGAGACCACCTCGCTTCCGATCAGCCAGATCGCCGACGCCGTCGGCATCAGCGACTATAACTATTTCACGAAGGTCTTCAAGAGCCTGACAGGCATCACCCCACGCGAATACAAACGACTGCACAGTCAGCAATAAAGTGCGGAGAATACCAGAAAACCGGCATCCTCCGCACTTTTCAGATGTACATTTCTTTAATCAATATCCACCCAGTCATAATGCAGATAGGTCGTGAAGGCCTCCTCGAGGATGGACTTCATATGTCCCACGCCGATCGCAGTGTGATGCTTGAAGCCGCCCCGCGCCAGCTTGATCATCTTGTCCTGCAGGTTCGGGATCTCCGCGACGCCGGCACAGCCAAAGTATGCGTCCTCGATCGGATCGTCCGTGAACTTCGCCTCGCTTGCGTAGACGATGATCTTGCCGTCCTTCGTCTGGCAGTTGGAGATCGTGATGTCGTTCGGCGCGATCCGACCCTCGTTCGTGCCCCAGCCGCTGCCCGGATCGCCCTTCGCGAACATCTTGTGCTCGGTCACGGTTCCCTTCGCCGTCATCAGGCTCTGCGCCACCGGACCGCAGTGGAAGAGAATCACCTTGTTCTCCTCGTCGCCATAGTTGTTGTTCCAGTCGAGCACCGCCGTCGGCTCCTCGCTCGCCAGATTCATCGCACGCATCGTAATCGCGGAGCACATATCAATCTCACAGGAAGCCACGATGCCGCGGTCGTTCAGCTCGCTGAGCAGGACGCAGGGACAGACGCGGAGCTCCGTCTCCATCTCATTCCAGCAGCGCAGCGCGAGCGCGTCCAGATGATACTCGTCGATGTACTCGTCGATGACAACCGCCAGCTTCGCGAGCGTCAGCATGTTCGACTCCGGCACCTTCGAGAAATCCGTGTAATTTTTCAGAGACTCAATCTTCTTCAGCACGACCGCGTCGTCGTCCGCCTTCTGGCGCAGCTTGAAGAACACCTCCGACAGATCGAAAGACTCGACGTTGATACCGTACTTCTGCATCGTGATCTCGTCGAAACGCACGGTCTTGAAGGCCGTCGTCCGCGCGCCGATGCAGCCGATATTGAAGCGCTTCATGCCATTCACCACACGGCAGACCGCCGCGAAGTCCTTCAGATTCTGCGCGAATGCCGGACTCAGCGGATGCACAACATGGGGCTTGAGTACTGTGAAGGGCACGCCGTACTGCGTGAACACATCGGTGACGGAGAATTTTCCGCAGTAAGCGTCGCGGCGATGCGCGAAGTCCATCTTTCCGATCTCGTCCGGATAGGCCTGCATCAGGATCGGCACGCCCGCATCCTGCAGCGCCGTGATCGCGCCGTTCTCGTCCGCGAAGATCGGCATCGAGAAGATTACGCCGTCATACTGGCCCTCATGCTCCTTCAGCCACTTCGCGTAGAGCAGGCCCTCGTCCCGGGTCTCCACTCCGCCGTAGCGGGTGAGCTCCGCGTCCATCGCGATGTAGTCGTAACCCGCGTCGGTCACGGCCTTGATCATGTCCTCTCTCGCGCCGTAAATCAGCTCGCCCGGCATGAAACCACGGTTACAGAAGCACAGTGCAAATGTCATTTTTTTCTTCATGTTCGTAAGCTCCTTATATTTTGTTTTATAATATCACCAGTATAGCAAACGCCGCACTCTGAAAATAGAATACGGCGTTCAAAAAATAGCAAAATTGTTTCTGCCCTTAAATCATTGTCCGATATTTCTCCCGTTCCTCGACAGGAACCTTGAGCGCCTCCATCGCCTGATCCGCGGAGAGCTTCAGCGTCTCCATCAAACTGCGAATACTCTCGAGTATCGTCTTCTGTACGCCCTCCTCGCGGCCTTCTTCCACCAGCATCTGCCCTAATCTTGTCATTGCGACTCCTTTCCTCACATCTTCCATATCCAGATTTTCCAAAAACTTCTCCGCCATTGTGTAAATCACTGCCTCCAGTTTCTCAATGCAGTCCCGTTCCTCCGCTCCAACCTCCGAGCTCCCGTACTCGCGGAGAATCTCGAGCGACGCCATAATCCTTTCCTTTTGCGTCATCTCTCCGCCCATCAGGGGGGTCAGCGCCAGGGGAACCAGGTCCTTCTTTGTCAGCGTCCCGCTGCTTTGTATCTTTTCATGGATTCCGGCGAACACCTTTCCTGCATCCCTGCCCTGCATAATAAGGGGCTGAATCCGGTAGGTATTGATCCCTTCCGTGAATTCCGTCATGGGCTTCTGGATTCTGCCAGAGAACAGAACGTAGGTCGTGACCGGAACCTTGTGCTGGTAGCTCGCATTTGCCTCGTAAACTCGAAACCGTTTCAAATCCTCCAGGCCGCCGTTCCTGCTCTGGAATTCAAAGTGCTTCCAACTCCCGTCCTCCATGATCAGGTTGAAATCCTCATAGGATTTGTGGAGTTCCAGCCGCACCGTCTCAGTCGGCGCCGCGGCAACAGCCTTTCCGCGAATCCCCAGATACGGCAACAATTCATCCGCAAAAAACTGCATCATGAGCTTCAGAGCCGCGTCCTCATGCTGTGATGCCCCGGACCTCGTCGGCTGCGTATTCGACACTGCTGTTTGATTTTCTCTTTTCAAGTTCTGACCTTTCCGCAAGCAGCATAAAAAACCTATACCTGTCCCAAATATATCAGAAAAGAAGCGCTCAGACAATGGAT
>JAJBTX010000098.1 GCA_020860645.1 Lachnospiraceae bacterium
TCAAGAGCACAAAACCGAGAAAAGTGGCTGATTTTACGCCTTTTCGGACGGTCTGAGGGGGGGGGACGAGATTCATGAGGGAATACGATGTCTTTTCCATCTTTCCGGAGATGCTGCGGGAGCCGCTTGCAGGGGCCGGTTTCACGCAGGGAAATCTGCAGGAGATCCGCATCCGGACGGAACGCCCGCTCATCGTGCGCAGCGGCGGGCGCGAGCGGATTCTGAAGCGGCGTTTTACGGGAGCGGAGGTTGGCGAGATTCTGGCTTATCTGGGTAATTATTCGCTCTATGCCTGGGAGGATGAGATCCGGCGGGGCTTTCTCTCGCTGCCGGGCGGACATCGCGTGGGTTTGGCCGGGAAGACGGTACTGGAGGATGGCAGGGTGCGCACGCTCTCAGAGGTGTCTTCCCTGAATATTCGTTTTGCGCATGAGGTGAAGGGCTGTGCCGACGCGGTACTCCCGTATCTGTGGGAGAGAGGGCGGCTGCGCCACACGCTGTTTGTGTCCGCGCCGGGCAGGGGGAAGACGACGCTGCTCCGCGACTGCATCCGGCAGATTTCCGACGGGAGCGACGCGCATCCGGGAATGATGGTGGGCCTGGTCGACGAGCGCTCCGAGATCGCGGGCTGCTTTCGCGGGATTCCGTGCAACGATGTCGGGCTGCGGACCGATGTGCTCGACGGCTGTCCGAAGGCGGAGGGATTGATGATGCTGATACGCTCCATGGCGCCGGATGCGGTTGCGGCTGACGAGGTCGGGAGCGAAGCGGACCTGGCAGCGTTGCGGCATGCGATGAACTGCGGCTGCGTGCTGCTGGCAACTGCGCACGGGGACTCGATGGAGGAGCTGAAAAGGAAGCCGGTGCTCGGGGAGATGGTCGGCTCTGCTCTGTTTGAGCGTTATGTATTTCTGGAAAATGGGAGGACGCCGGGGAATGTTGGGCAGATTCTGGACGGACAGTGCAGGAGCGTAAAATGTTGAAGTGGGTTGGGATTCTCCTGATTCTGACCGGCACCGGCGGTCTTGGCCTGCGGATGGCGAACGAGCTGGATCTGCGGATCCGGGAGCTGCAGACGCTGCAACAGATTGTTTTGCTCCTGAATGGGGAAATCCGGCATCTGCATCGTCCCCTGCCGGAGGCGTTCCGCAGTGCAGGGGAGCGGACGGGGGAGCCGTTCCGGGATTTTCTGCTGCGGACAGCGACGGATCTGGAGCAGAGGAATGGCCGGAGTGCGCGGCTTATCTGGGAGCGGAATCTGAAAAACTGCGCGGGGGAGCTTCATCTGACGGAGCCGGATCTGCGGGCGCTCGACGAGCTTGGCGGCATGCTGGGCTGTCTGGATGTAAAGCAGCAGCTCGGGGCGCTCGCGTATTATCAGGAAAATCTGAACCGTGCGCTCGCTGACGCCGCGGAGGACGCGAAGAACCGTAAAAAACTGTACCGCTACCTGGGCATCTTAAGCGGCGTCGCGGTCGTGATCTTTATTCTGTAGGGTGGAAAGCTTATGAGCGTAACGCTGATTTTTAAAATTGCCGCGGTGGGAATCCTGGTTTCCGTGCTCTCACAGGTGCTGAAGCACAGCGGGAGGGAGGAGCAGGCGTTCCTGACGAGCCTTGCGGGGCTTCTGCTGGTACTGTTCTGGATCATTCCCTACGTCTATGAGCTTTTTGAGATGATGCAGGAGCTCTTCACTTTATAGGAGGTGGGACGCATGATACGGGTTGCGGTACTGGGCGTCGTCGGCGTGCTGCTGGCGCAGCAGCTGAAGACCTTGAAATCGGAGCTTGCCATCTATCTCTGTCTGGGCGTCAGCCTGCTGATTTTTCTGAACCTGACCGGACAGTTGACGCTGATCAGGGACACGCTCCTGGCAATTCAGACCAGTCTGCCGCTGAATGTCGGCTATTTGCAGACGCTGATGAAGATTATCGGGATTACATACATCGCGGAATTCGCATCGGATCTCTGCAAGGACGCGGGTTATCAGACGATCGCGGGTCAGATTCAGATGTTCGGCAAGCTGACGGTGCTGGCGGTCAGCATGCCGATTCTGTCCGCGCTGCTGGACACGATACAAAGTTTTCTGTGAGGGGCTGCAGGCACATGTGCCTGCGCAACAGAAAAACAAAGCGCCGGGAAGGCGGGAGTGTGGTATGAGTGGGGGAGGATGCACGATGGAGGAGATTGATTACAGGGAGATTCAACAGCTTCTGGATGGACTGCTCGGGAGTGACCTTGACTTTCAGGCCATGGTGGAAAGCGGCGCGGCGGGAGAGAGCCCGCTGTCCTGGAAGCGGCTTGCTTCTCTGGTGCAGAGCGCGCTGTTCGAGGAGCTGCTCGCGCAGAAACAGCTCTGGATGCACATTCTGGTTCTTGCGTTCGCCGCGGCGCTGCTCCTTCACTTTGCGGATGTATTTCAGAACCGCAGCGTGCCGGAGATCAGCTTTTGCATGATCTATATGATTTTATTTCTGCTGCTGATCAGCTCTTTTCAGACGAGCCTCGGGATCGCCCGGGAGGTGATGGAGGCGATGCGAAGCTTTATGACAGTACTTGCGCCGGCCTACTTTCTCGCGATGACGCTGTCCTCCTATCTCACATCTGCAGGCGTCTACTATGAGTTTATTCTGCTGCTGATCAGCGGCGTACAGTGGCTGGCCGAATCCTTTGTCCTGCCCTGTGCCGAAATCTATGTACTGCTTGTGCTGGTCAATCATCTGTCAAGAGAGAAGCGGCTCGGACAGTTCGCGGGACTCGTATCGATGGCGGCGGACTGGAGCCTGAAGGCGGCGCTTGCCCTTGTCTGCGGTTTTCATATGATACAGAGCCTGCTTTCCCCGGCAGCGGACTCTTTTCGAAATCAGGCTCTTGGAAGAGGAATCGGCATGGTCCCCGGCATCGGCAGTGTGGGCAGCGGCGTGACGGATCTGGTGCTCGGCTCAGCGGTACTGATCAAAAACGGGATTGGTGCGGCGGCACTGGTTGTCCTGATTCTGCTCTGCCTGATCCCGCTCGTCAAACTGGCGGTGATCATGGCGGTATACTATCTGCTCGCGGCGGTGCTGCAGCCGGTGTCGGACGAGCGGATCGTAGGCTGCCTGAGCGGTATGGGAAACGGCGTGCGCCTGCTTTTCCGTGCGGTCTTTACCGTGCTTGCGCTGTTTTTCCTTTCAATCGCGCTGATGACGGCGCTGACGGGAGGATGAAGAGATGGAGGGAATACTGGAGA
Source organism: Lachnospiraceae bacterium (assembly GCA_020860645.1). Classification (GTDB taxonomy): domain Bacteria; phylum Bacillota; class Clostridia; order Lachnospirales; family Lachnospiraceae; genus Hominiventricola. The sequence goes on from JAJBTX010000098.1 coordinate 3,233, forward strand.
TGGTCCGGGCGGTCGCGGTTTTCTATCTGCTTGAGCAGATCGTGCTCTATCTTCTGCCCGGACGCAGTTATGAAAAGTATGTGCGGTTTTATCTCGGCCTGCTGCTGGTGCTGCTCCTGCTGCGGCCGGTTTTTGAAATCGCGGGCCTCGCGGAGCAGCTGGACGCGGAGGCGCTGGTCGAACAGCTGGAGCAGGAGGTGGAGGAAAACCGGTGAACAAAGAAAAATGGGAAAAATGGAAGAAGAAATACTGGCCGCCGCGGAAGGATCAGCTGCTGATTCTGGCGCTTCTGGGGCTTTTGCTGGCGGTGATCGCGGTTCCGGTACCGAAGGCGGGCAGGGAGGCGGGCGAGGCAACGGTGGCGGCTTCTGAAGAGCCGGAGGAGACGGTGGAGGATTATGAGAGCCGGATGGAGCGAAAGCTGGAGGAGCTGCTCTCGCAGGTCGAGGGGATCGGCGAGGTGCATGTCATGCTGACATTTGCGGACAGCGGGCAAAAGCAGGTCGAGAAGGACGTCAGCGTCTCGGAGAATTCGACGCAGGAGGAGACAGTCTACGAGGAACAGGGCAGCAGCGTGCGCACACCCTATGTGAGCTCTGAGACGAATCCACAGGTGGAGGGCGTCCTCATCGTCGCCGGGGGCGGCGGCAACGGCGATGTAAAAGCGGATATCATCGACGCCGTGCAGGCATTATTTGGTATTGAGGCACATAAAATTAAAATCATGAAGTATGGAGGCGATTAAGTGAAAGCAAAGCAGCCGTTAAAGAAACCCGTGATAAAGAAGCCCGTATTCAAAAAGAATCAGATCATCATTACGGCGCTGGCGGCCATGATTGCGGTCGCCGGTTATCTGAATTATTCCGGCGCCAGCCTGGACGCGTCGCTCCTGAGCGCAAACAGCGAGGCGGTCGAGGAGGATACCGATCTGGCGCTGGACATCTCTGCGGAGGACAGCTATGCTGCGAGCGGGGAAACGGACATCGCGGATCTGGAAGGAGAGTATACGGAGGAGATCGCCAGCCTTGACGAGGACTATGAAAGCAGCGCCGCTGCGGAGACTGACAATGATGTGGAGACGGCGTCTGCCGGGGAGACCGTTCTCGTGACGGGCACGGTGGGCGTCGGCATTGTCTCCGAGGCGAAGGTGACGAGGGAGCAGACCCGTTCAAAGAATAAAGAAATTCTGATGGAACTGATCGAGAGCACGTCGGTCACAGACGAGCAGAAGCAGAGTGCCATCGAAGCGATGGTGAGCATGACGGACGTGGCAGAGCGGGAGCTTGCAGCGGAGACGCTGCTGATGGCGCAGGGCTTCGATGAGGCCGTCGTGAGCATCACGGATAACAGCGCGGATGTGGTGGTCAGCAGTACGCAGGTCAGCGACGCGGAGCGCGCCCAGATCGAGGACATCGTCAAGCGCAAGACGGGAATCGAGGCCGCGAATATTACGATTACACCGGTGACGTCGGAATGAGTGATATCCGCAGCCTGTATGGGAAAGGCTGCGGATATCACATTTTGTAAAAATCAAGATTTTTTTTGAGAAAAGAGACAAAGGTTGAAGTCGCCCTTGTAGAGTTGTGAAGATAGATTAGATTAATATCCACCCACACGGCAGGCTCCAGTGTGCGGTAAATGAGATCCTGACTGGAAAGCGATTCTTTATCCTCCGGGATAGACGCTTTTTTCATCAGCAGGCCAATTCCGCCGCCATTCTGAATTGTGGCGCGGAAATTCGGCCCGCTTGGTACGGTCATAGGTACATGCGGCCGGAAATTGTGTGCCTGGCACAGCTGGATACAGAGACGATGCATCGGAGTTCCCTTCGACATAAATACCAGTTTCTCATCCTGAAGTCTTTCCAGAGAAGTTTGGCTTTCCTTTGCAATGGATGATTTTGAGGTATTACAGCAATCATACGATCTCTGGTAATGGTGAGCCGCTCAAAACGCGGATCAGGAAGATAGTGTGACTCCGCAATCATACCAATGTCGCACAGGTTGCCCAGAAGCATGGAACTGATATCAGAATATGCAGTCAGGATATTGATTTCTATATGAGGATTTTTTTCCTGGAACATCTGAGTTAGTTCATGGAGATTGATGTATTCGTCAATAACTGGCATTGTGGCCATGTTGAGCTGCGTATGTTCTTGGTGTAAAACCTCTCGAATCGTGCCCTGTATTTCTGCCTGTAGTGATTCGGCCTGTTCTGCGTATGGCAAGAGCGCTTTTCCGAGTGCAGTCAGTTTGATACTTCTTGTGGAGCGTATGAACAATGCGCCTCCTATTTCTTCTTCCAGTTTTCTGAGGTGTCTTGAGATAGTAGCTTCCGTCGTATACAGCTGGTCGGCGGCGCGTGTGAAATTCCCTGTCTGCGCAATGGTCAGGAATTCTTTTAGTGCGGTAAAATCCATGATACCATTCCCCTGTTTATTGATAATCTGATTATACACCCGGACTTGTATTAATGCAAGAATTGTATTAATAAGGCCCGATTATGATTTGCTTGCATTGCGCATTTAGTTCATAATATTCAGTAAATAAAGAAACTTTATTGGGCATTTGGCCGTTAACCGCCGAACCGGGCCCGCCTGACAGGAGTAAATATGCACATAGAGAATCTGACTTTTGAAAAAGAGGCCAATTTACCGGCTATTCTGCTCATGTCTCATGGCCCGATCTGCAATGCCATGCTCGAGTCCGCGGCAATGCTGAGTGAAGACCTGGAAGAGATTTATGCACTGCCTTTCACGGATGACATGGATCTTGTAGAGTACACTGACAAGGCAGAGGAAATATATAACAACGCGCCGAAGGGATCGATTGTCCTGTTTGACTTATTTGGTGGCACGCCCTGTATTCAGATGACAATGCGTTACGGAGATATCGGATTGCACGGGCTTTCCGGACTCAATTTGCCGATGCTGCTCGATGCGGTGAGCTTTCGCCGCATGATGCGGGGAAAGGAGCTGATCGAGGCTCTGAAAGAATCGACACGAAAGAGCATTGTCAGCGCTGACATTTTGTGAATGATTATTCCGGATGTACCCGGGCATCTGAAATAATAGATACTCTTGAAGGAGGAACAGAATAATGATTGTAAACACAATAGGAATGCTCAGACACGCGAAGGAGAACAATTATGCTGTGTGTTCTCCGAATATTTTCACTCTTGAGGAAGGCATCGCCTGCATCCAAGCGGGAGAAGAGCTTGGGGCGCCTGTCCTCATTGACATGGGCCGTATCAGCGAAGAATCTTATACGCTGGAAACCCGTCGCCCATTAGTCAATCTGATGCATGCGCTGGAGCCGTATGCGATGGAGGCAAAGGTTCCGATTGCGTTCCAGCATGACCATGGCCCGACCTTTGGCTCCGCAATGGCCTGCATCGCAGCCGGATTTACTTCCATCATGGTTGACCGCAGCGAGCTTCCTTATGAGGAGAACGTGGCACAGGTGGCGGAGCTGGTAAAGATTGCGCATTCGTGCGGCGTCAGTGTGGAGAGTGAGATTGGTCATGTGGGTCTTGGTACAAACTACACGATTGACGGAGTGAGCAATCTCACAGAACCGGACATGGCGCGGGATTTTGTGGAGCGTACAGGTGTGGACGCCCTGGCAATCGCGGTAGGTACTGCGCACGGACACTATAAAGGGACGCCGCATATTAATTTTGACATCATTGATGCATGCCTTAAGGAAGTGGATGTGCCGCTTGTCCTTCATGGTGGAAGTTTTTCCGGCGATGAACTTCTGGAGCGTGCCGCGCACAGCGGAATGAGCAAGATCAATATTGCGACTGAACTTGGGAAGTCGGGCGTAGATCGCGTAAAATATGAGATCGAGACAAACAATATCAAGCCGTTGTTCTATCGTAACTATTACCATGAGGGATTCAAACAGAAAGTGATGCATTATATGAAGCTCTTTGGGGCGGCAGGACGTTATTAAATCAAGGGACAAAAGGAGGGACAAAGAAAAATGAAAATTCTTTGGACAGCCGGACATGGAGAAGCATGGGAGCAGGCTTTTGCCGGACATGAAATTGTCAAGGCGGGTATGGCGGCGCACCCGGAAAAGGGACTGAATGCCGTGGTACGCGATCCGAATGAACTGTATGAACTGGTAGCGGACAAGGACGTTCTGCTGCTCGGCTCTGAGCCGATTACGCGGGATGTGCTGGAACACGCCCCGGACCTGAAGCTGATTCTGTCAGAGAGAGATGGGCCTGAGGAAAATATTGATCTGACAGCCTGTGCGGAAATGGGAATTCCGGTGTTCGCGGCTGGCGGACGCTGTGCCGGAGCTGTGGCTGAGCTGATTCTGGCAATGATGATGGCGCTGGCGAGAAGGATTCCGTACTATAACAGGAGACTGTGCAGCCCGGAAGGCTGGCCGGCGCGTTCGGACAAGGCTTACAACAAATTTGACAGCATGTATGAATTGTCGGGAAAGACATTGAGCATCATTGGCTTCGGTCGGAATGGCCGTGCGCTGAGAAAGCTTGTGAGCGGTTTCGATATGAGAGTGCTGGTCTATGATCCGTTTATCGGTGACGAGGTGTACGAGGAGTGCAATATTGAGAAAGCAACGCTGGAGGAAGCGCTTTCTCAGGGGGATTTTGTTACAACACAGGTGCGTGTGACGAAGGAAAATGTGGGAATGATCGGTCGTGAGCAGATTGCCCTGATGAAGCCGACAGCGTTTTTCATCAACTGTGCTCGTCCGGATATCCTCGACGAGCAGGCGCTTTATGATGCGGTGAAAGAAAAAAGAATTCAGGGAATTGGACTGGATGTTTTCTCAGAGGAAGGGGAAGGAGTACGTCCCATGTTCGCAGATCTTCCGCTCGATCGCTGCATAATTACGCCGCATATTGCAGGATTTGGGGACAAGCGAGCCTATTATTCCTACACCTATATGTTGGAGAGCTTTACGGATTTTCTGAACGGTGTAAAACCGTCCCGCTGCTATAATCCGGCGGTTTATGACTCGCCAAAGTTTGCGGAACACGGGGGTTTGGTATTCGGAGTAGCAAAAAGTTAATTTTGAGAACTTATAATAAAATGTAGAGGGGGTTAAGTTTCTATGCAGGTAACTACGTTACAAATTGTATTGATTGCACTTTTCTATTCATGTGTACAGAGCTTTTTGCCGTTTGGCTTTATCTGCAGAGCGGCAAACAGCCCGCTGGTAATCGGCTGGGTAATCGGTATCATTCTGGGGGATCCGCTGACAGGCGCCACGACCGGCGCTTTGATTCAGATGGTTTATCTGGGCGTTGTCTCTGTCGGGAATACGGTTTCTTCCAACAAGGTAGTGGCAGCCACCATCGGCGTATCATTCGTTATGATTCAGGCTCTGGATGCGGAAGCGGGTTTAGTCCTTGCAGTGCCGGTCGGAGTTGCGCTTGCCACGATGCAGAACTGGATTGCCACGCTGCTGATTGTGTTCGCGAATATGGTGAGCAAGAGTATTTATGAGAAAAAATATTCCATGGCCTATGTGTGGTTCTTTATCAGCGGTTTCTGTAAAATGGCGATTTATTTTGTCGCAATGTTTATTGCCCTCCGGTTTGGCGTCAGTAATCTGACCGGGCTTGTGGACAACATCCCGGCGTGGATCACTGCTGGCATGACGGTGGTAGCGGGAGCGCTTCCTGCAGTTGGTCTTGCGCTTGGCCTGAAGCCTCTATCCGGGAGGGGAACAGTCTGGTATACGATTATTTCCTTCATTCTGGTCAGCCAGCTCGAACTCAGCGTAATGACAATGTGCATATTGGCGGTTTGCCTGTCGGCGTTTATCATTTTTGGGAAAATCGAGAGGGGAGAGGTGGATTTCTCGTCCTTCTTTGAAGAAGGAGAGGAGCGTTCACAGCATGTAATTACCCAGAAAGACGCGGTTGTTGCGAGCCTTAAGATGAACATGTGCAACGATTATATTGTGAACAGTGTGAAGTATCTGGGCGAAACTCTGATGCTTATCATGCTTCCGATCATGAAGAAGCTCTATCCGGATAATCAGGACAGGCAGGTGGAGGAGCTGTCAAAGTATGACTGCTACTTTACGACCGCCGCGATTCTGAGTGGTGTGATCACAGCGCCGGTTATGCTGATGGAAGAACAGCGCGCGCAGGGGAATGAAGAGGTAACCCCGGAGGTTATCAACGGTTATATCGCCGGTACGATGGGACCGGTGGCTGCTATCGGCGATCCGCTCGGGCAGGCGGTTATCAATGTTGTCTGCATCTCCGTCGGCCTTGGCATGGTGAACGCCGGTTCTGCGTGGGGCGCAGGGATTGCGTTCCTTGGCATGCTGATCGGCAACGGTATCTTCGTTCTGGGAACGCCGGTTGTTGCTTATAGGTTTGGCACAAGGATTATTGACAAGTTGTTTTCTTCCGGTATTGGTACCGTAGTGTCTGAAATCGGCGGAGTGATCGGTTCAGTCGCGTTTGGTGCTTTGGCTGCAAGTTATGTAAAACTCTCCTTTGGGGAACTTGCGTTTGCGGGCGTCACACTCCAGACGGATCTGATAGATAAGATTTTACCGGGGCTGCTTCCGCTCTGCCTGTTGCTGTGGTGCTACAATATGCTGAAGAAGAACAAAGTAAGCGCACTTGCGATGCTTCTGATTGTCTTTGTTGCTGCGTTTGTGCTTGGCGCGGTTGGAATTCTCAGTTAAGGAGCAGCATTTAAGGAGGATTGGTGCATGATTATTTTTTCCCGAATTGACGAACGGCTTCTGCACGGTGAGATCGCGATGGACTGGGTAGGCGGACTGAATCCGACCAGAATTGTGATTATCGACGATCCGACGGCTGCGAACCCGATGTTTACCAGAATGTTTCAGTCGATGGCGCCGCGTGGCTGTACGGTCGACGTCCTGTCTGTGAAGACGGCTGAGGAGAAACTGAAAACAGAGGAGTATACAGGCAGTGGATGCCGCGCTCTGCTGGTGGCAAAAGTTCCCTCAGTATATCTGGCGCTCCTGAATGCGGGGGTGCAGATTTCCTCAATCAATGTGGGGAATATGGGTACATCAAGAACGCGAAAACGGTTGCTGCAGTATATCTGGGCGACGAAAGAGGAGCTGGAGGATTTCCGCGCGATTATGGACAAAGGCGTAGAGCTTTATGGTCAGAAAGTACCGCGAATGGAAAAGACGGATATGCACAAATTTGTTTAAAATGTCAACTGCGGGTGGAACCTTTTCGGTTCTGCCCGTATGGAAAGGAGAAGTTTTACTATGAAATATACCTATCTTGGAACAAGCGGATTGAAAGTGAGTCGTTTTTGCCTTGGTTCTATGATGTTTGGCAATACAATTGGTAAGGAGGAATCTTTTAAGATTCTGGACTGTGCCAGGGAAGCCGGTATTAATTTCCTGGACACCTCAAATAACTATGGAGGGCCTTCGGGACCGGGCGCGACAGAGCGTATCATCGGCGAGTGGTTCGCGCAGGGCGGCGGGCGTCGGGAGGACATGATTCTTGAGACAAAATGCTATTACCGCATCTCGGAAAAACCGGATCCGAATGAGGATAATGGATTATCCCTGTACAAGATTCGCCGTTGCATCAATCAGTCTCTTGAAAATCTGAAGACTGATCATGTGGAGCTGTATATCATGCATCATCATGATCCGAACGTATCCTGGGTGGAACTGATGGATGCCTACCAGGGGCTGATTGCACAGGGGAAGATTGACTATCTGGGGTCCAGTAATACGCCGGCGTTTGAACTGGCACTTGCGCAGGCTGAGGCGGAAAAACGCCATTTTCAGGGTATTGTCTGTGAGCAGAGCTCGTATAATCTTCTCGAACGCGATATCGAGAATGAGCTGATTCCGGCAGTGCGCAAAATGGGGAAAGGATTGACGGTCTACCATCCGTTGTGTGGAGGCGTGTTGGCCGACAATATTTTCAATCCCCGTCCGGGAAGCCGTACAGCTAATTATGAGCTGGATGAAAAGCTGACCGATCAGGTGAAGCGCTATCATGCGCTCTGCTCCGATCTTGGAGAGACTCCATCGCATGTGGCGATGGCCTGGCTCCTCCACAATCCGGATGTCACCTGCCCGCTGGTGGGCGTTTCCAGGGTGGAACAGCTCGAGGATAATCTGAAAGTGCTGGATATCCAGCTGACAGATGATGTGTTGAAGGAACTCGATGCGATCTTCCCGGTTCCGGAACGCTTTGATATCAAGAAGTATAATCGTCTTTTCAAGTGATATGAGAGTTGCGGAAATGAAATGTGCGGCGGGAAGGAGAGGTGGAAAGTGCAGAAAATAAGCCTGATAGCGGTCGATTTGGACGGAACGCTGTTAAATGACAGGAGAGAGCTTACTCCCCGCTCGCTGGCCGCGCTTGACCGAGCTGCGACTGAAGGAGTAGAAATTGTTGTGGCTAGTGGTAGAACCTGGTCAAATATTCCGCAGCCACTGCTGGATCGTGCTTATATTCGATATTATATTCTGCTCAACGGAGCTCAGCTGCTGGACGCCGTATCCGGAGAGAATCTCCGGGTCGCGGCGCTTACGCGGCCCGAAACAGAGATGGTGCTTGATGAGCTGGAGCAAAAAGGCCTTCTTTACAGCTGTGTCGTGGATGGGGAATATTGCATGGACAGAGTTTTATATGACAGGATCGACGAGTATGTTCCGGCTGAGAGTCCATTCCGGCATATTCTGAAGAAAGCGCGCAGACCAGTGTCCAGGCTGCGGGAAACTTTGCGCGAAGAACAGAAGCCCATATTTCATATTGTGGCAGAGTATTGTGAACCGGAGCTCCGGGCGGCGCTGCTCAGAGATCTGCGTGAGTGTTTCTCAGAATTGAACGTTACATCCTCTACGCCGAGTAATGTAGAAATTGATGCCGGTGATGCAGACAAGGGGGCGGCGCTTCAGTTTCTTTTGGATTATATTGGAATGACCTGTGAGGAGACGATGACGTTTGGAGACAGTCTTAATGATATTTCCATGCTGAAATTCGCTGGTACCGGAGTGGCGATGGGGAACGCAGTGCCTGAGGTTCGAGCTGCTGCAGATTATGCTGCGATGACAAACAGCGTGGATGGAGTGGCGCGTGAGATCGAAAAGATAATTCAGAAAAAAGAGAAGGATGTATAATTATGATGCGGATTATACTGGCGTCGCATGGGCCGTTGGCAAAAGCGATGAAGGAGACAGTCAGCTTTATTATGGGAGACACAGGTTCCTTGATGGATCCGCTGTGTGCATATTGTAATCCAGAGGATGATCTGAATCAGCAGATCGACGAGGCATTTGCCAGAGCGGGCGGATGCGATCCGGTTATCGTAGTGACGGATCTCTTTGGGGGTAGCGTTAATAATGAATTCTTTCGCCGCATGACGCTGGAAGACCGGCCGTCGTTTCACCTGATCGCGGGCATGAATATGGCACTGGTTGTCAGTCTTGTGGGTTTGGCGGAGGATCGTAATCTGTACGAGAGCGACGGGGAGATATCAGATGAGAAGCTGAAGGAATCTCTGGGGCTGGTAATGCAGGATGCATGCGAAAATGTAAAATATTGTAATCAGTTTTTTGGATAGTACATCGGAATTATCGGATAGGAAAACATGAGAGTGCGTTATTATACGCACTTTTATGATTTGTAGAGAAAAGCCTATGGGATTTGTTATAAGATTCATAATTTGCGGGATTTGCATGAAATATTTTAATGGCGTATTCCCTCGCGATGTGCTATGATTATCATATACATATCAAAAGGGAGAAAACTTAAAATGGACAAATGGATGTATGTGGTACCAGTGGTTGCCGTGCTGGCTTTACTTTTTGCCGCTCTTCAGGCACGTAAAGTAGGGCGGCAGGAGCCGGGCACGGACAGAATGAAGGAGATCGCCGCGGCGATTGCGGAAGGCGCGCGGGCCTTTCTGACAGCAGAGTACAGGATTCTCGTCATTTTTGTGGCTGTGCTCTTTGTACTGATCGGTATTGGCATCGGAAGCTGGGTGACGGCGGTGTGTTTTGTGGTGGGGGCGCTGTTCTCGACCGCAGCCGGCTACTGTGGCATGACAGTTGCCACGAAGGCCAATGTGCGCACGGCGAACGCGGCGCGGGAGAGCGGCATGAACAGGGCGCTCTCGATTGCCTTTGCGGGCGGCACGGTGATGGGCATGTGTGTGGCCGGGCTCGGAGCGCTCGGCGTCAGTCTGATCTACATCGTCACCGGAAATGTTGAGGTTCTGTCCGGCTTCAGCCTCGGTGCATCGTCCATCGCGCTGTTTGCGCGTGTGGGCGGCGGTATTTACACGAAGGCGGCGGACGTTGGAGCAGACCTGGTCGGCAAGGTGGAGAACGGTATCCCGGAGGACGATCCGCGCAATCCCGCGGTGATTGCTGATAATGTCGGAGACAATGTCGGCGATGTGGCGGGCATGGGGGCCGATCTTTTTGAATCCTATGTCGGCTCGCTCGTATCCGCGCTGACGCTCGGGGTAGCGGTCGCGGCCGTCTCCGGCGTGCTGTTCCCGCTTCTGATTTCAGCCTGCGGCCTGATCGCTTCCATCATCGCCACATTCTTTGTGAAGGACAGCGAGGGCAATGATCCGCAGAAAGCTCTCACGAGAGGAAGTTATGTATCGGCGGCTCTGGTGATCGTCGTGTCGCTGGTCTTAAGCCGGTATCTGTTCGGCGACATGAACGCGGCGGCGGCTGTGATTTCCGGACTGGTCGTCGGTGTGGTGATCGGAAAGATTACCGAATACTATACGTCGGACGCCTATTCGCCTGTGCAGAAGGTCGGCGAACAGTCGGAGACGGGTGCTGCGACAACCATTATCAGCGGTGTCGCGGTCGGCATGAAGTCTACGGCCTTTCCGCTGCTGTTGATCTGTGTCGGAATTTTTATTTCCTACCGTGTGGACGGCCTGTACGGTATCGCGCTGGCGGCGGTCGGCATGCTCTCGACGACAGGCATTACCGTCGCGGTTGACGCCTACGGTCCGATCGCGGATAATGCGGGCGGCATCGCGGAGATGTCCGGCCTGGACGAATCGGTGCGTGAGATCACGGACAAGCTGGATTCGGTCGGAAATACGACGGCTGCCATGGGAAAGGGTTTCGCGATCGGTTCCGCCGCGCTGACGGCGCTCGCGCTCTTTGTATCCTATGCGGATGCGGTGGGACTTGACGCGATTAACCTGCTGGATTACCGGGTGATCATCGGTCTCTTTCTCGGGGGCATGCTGACCTTCCTCTTTTCGGCGCTTACGATGGAATCGGTTTCGCGGGCCGCCTATAAGATGATCGAGGAGGTGCGGCGGCAGTTCCGCGAGAAACCGGGCATCATGACGGGTGAGGAGCGGCCGGATTACACCTCCTGTGTGGCGATTTCCACGACGGCGGCGCTGCACGAGATGCTGCTTCCGGGCGTGATGGCGGTGCTGGTTCCGCTTGTCGTCGGCCTGCTCCTGGGCGTTGAGGCGCTCGGCGGTCTTCTCAGCGGCGCGCTGGTGACGGGCGTTCTGCTGGCAATCTATATGTCGAATGCGGGCGGAGCCTGGGATAACGCGAAGAAATTTATCGAGAGCGGTCATCATGGCGGCAAGGGGAGTGAGGCGCACAAGGCCGCCGTGGTCGGCGATACGGTCGGCGATCCGTTCAAGGACACTTCAGGACCGGCGATCAATATTCTGATCAAGCTGATGACGATCGTGTCCCTGGTGTTCGCGCCGCTGTTTCTGGCAATTGGACCGCTCCTGTAGGGAGATTCCGGATGCTCACGTATTCTTTTGAAAACAGAGGGAAGGAAGCGCTGTACACCTGGCTCTATAAGTGCATGAAGGATGATATTCTGTCCGGTAAGCTGAAGAGCGGGGAACAGCTTCCCTCGAAGCGCAGCTTCGCGCGTCAGCTTGGCGTCAGTACGCTCACCGTTGAGAATGCCTACGCGCTGCTGCAGACCGAGGGTTATGTCAGTTCCCTTCCGAAAAAAGGTTATTATGTTGCGGATATTCAGCCTGCTTTTCACAGGCTGCAGACGGGGGAGGTTTCCTCCCCCGCTTCTGCTGTCCTTATCCGGGAGCAGCCCGAGGAGAGGCAGTATTTCGCGGACTTTTCGAGCAACCAGACGAGAAAAGAGAACTTTCCCTTCTCTGTCTGGACGAAGCTGATTCGCCGGGTGATGGCGGAGCAGGGAGATCATCTCCTGAAAAATCCACCCGGCGGCGGAATTCTCCCGCTGCGCGAGGCAATCGCCGGACAGCTGCGTGAATTCCGGGATATGCAGGTGTCGCCGGAGCAGATCATCGTCGGCGCGGGGACAGAGTATCTTTACGGTCTGCTGATTCAGCTGCTTGGTTTTGACAGCGTGTACGCTGTGGAGAATCCGGGCTATCAGAAGATATGGAAGATTTACCAGGCATATGGAGTTACCTGCCGGTATATTGATCTGGACCATAGCGGTATGCGTCCGGAGCTTCTGGAGAATTCGGACGCGAATGTGATACACATTTCTCCGTCGCATCATTTTCCGACCGGGATCACGATGCCGGTCAGCCGCCGCCATGAGCTGCTCGGCTGGGCGGCAAAGGCGGAAGAACGATATATCATCGAGGATGACTATGACAGTGAGTTTCGCCTGTCCGGGAAGCCGATTCCGACGCTGCAGAGTATTGACCGGGACGGACGCGTGATTTACGTTAATACCTTTACCAAGAGTCTTGCCTCCACGATCCGTATCAGCTATATGGTACTGCCCGTACCGCTGCTGGAAAGATACCGGGAGCAGCTGGGGTTTTACTCCTGCACCGTGTCAAATTTTGAACAGTACACGCTGGCGGCCTTTATCCGGGACGGCCATTATGAGAAGCACATCAACCGCATGCGCAACAGCTTCCGACGGAAGCGGAATCTGCTGCTCGACGCGATCCGGGAGAGTCCGCTTGCCTCGCTGGTCACAATTTCCGAGGAGGACGCGGGATTGCATTTCCTTATGCATGTCAGCACGAAGCTGTCCGATGAGGAAATTACAGAGCGCGCCGCGGAAAACGGAATACGGCTGACGGGGCTGTCCCGTTATTTCCATGGAGGAGAGGAGCAGACCCGCTCCGCGCATACCTTTGTCATCAATTACTCTAATATAGAAGAAAGCCGGATCGAGGAGGCTGTGGAGCGGCTGTACCAGGCCTGCAGATAATTGTGGTATCCCTTATTTTTTGCTTGACGCAGCTGCTTTTGCATGATAGTGTGAGCGGGTGGCGTCTGCGGGAACCGGAAGAGCGGAGTGGCGGCCCGGCCGTACTTTGCGTAGAAATGAGCAGAAAAGGGAAGAGAAAGCAATGACAGATCAGTTTTCCAGGACAAGGCTGCTCCTCGGCGAGGAGGGAATGAAAAGGCTGTCCGGCGCGCGCGTAGCCGTGTTCGGGCTAGGCGGCGTCGGAGGTTATACGGTGGAGGCGCTGGCGCGCAGCGGCGTCGGCGCGCTTGATCTGATCGATGACGACCGGGTCTGCCTGACAAATCTGAACCGGCAGATTCTCGCAACGCACGGAACGATCGGAGCATACAAGACGGATGCGGCGCGGGAGCGTGTGCTCGCGATCAATCCGGACGCACAGGTCAGGGTATACCGGACTTTCTATGGCCCGGAGACGGAGGGAGAGTTTGATTTTTCTTCTTATGACTATGTTGTGGACGCGATCGACACCGTGACCGGAAAGATTGCGCTTGTGCTGCAGGCAGAGCGCTCCGGCACGCCGATCATCAGCTGCATGGGCGCGGGAAACAAGCTGGACGCGAGCGCTTTCGAGGTGGCCGACATCTATGAGACGAGCGTCTGTCCGCTGGCGCGTGTGATGCGGCGCGAACTGAAAAAGCGCGGCGTCCGGAAACTGAAGGTAGTCTATTCAAAAGAAGCGCCGCTTACGCCGACGGAGGAAATGACCGACGGGGACGACGACGCCTGCCCGCCGGAGGCGGACGGGAAACGCGCACAGCGGCGTCAGACCCCTGGGAGTACCGCGTTCGTTCCCGCGGTAGCGGGACTGATCCTTGCGGGCGAGGTGGTGCAGGATTTGATAAAGGAGCCTTTGAACAATGTTTACAGCACAGAACTGGAAGGATTATGAGGTGATCGACTGCTCCGGCGGTGAGAAGCTGGAACGCTGGGGGGACTATCTGCTTGTGCGGCCCGACCCGCAGGTAATCTGGGATACTCCCAGGGAAAATCCCGGCTGGCGGCGGCGGAACGGACACTATCACCGGAGCGCGAAGGGCGGCGAGTGGGAGTTCTTTGATTTGCCGCAGCAGTGGGATATTTCCTATGAACTGCCCTGTGGGAAGCGCCTGACCTTTCACCTGAAACCCTTCAGCTTCAAACATACCGGGCTGTTTCCGGAGCAGGCGGCAAACTGGGACTGGTTTTCGGAAAAGATACGCAGCGCGGGCAGACCGGTGAAGGTACTGAACCTGTTTGCCTACACGGGCGGAGCGACGCTGGCGACAGCGGCGGCGGGAGCCGCGGTCACGCATGTCGATGCTTCAAAGGGGATGGTCGGCTGGGCGAAGGAGAACGCGAAGGCCTCCGGCCTTGAGAACGCGCCGGTTCGCTGGCTTGTTGACGATTGTCAGAAATTCGTCGAGCGGGAGCTGCGCCGCGGGAACCGCTACGACGCGGTGATCATGGATCCGCCGTCCTATGGACGAGGACCGAAGGGAGAAATCTGGAAGATCGAGGATGCGATTCACCCGCTCGTGCGGCTGTGCGCGCAGCTTCTGAGTGACGATCCGCTTTTCTTCCTTATTAACTCTTACACGACCGGCCTGCAGCCGGCGGTGCTCGCCTATTTGCTTGGGACGGAGCTTCGGCGCATCGGCGGCCGGGTCGACGCGCAGGAGGTAGGCCTTCCGGTGACGGAGAGCGGCCTTGTCCTGCCCTGCGGAGCGGCAGGACGCTGGGAGAGTTGCTGATCACAGCCACCCCTGCCATCATAACTTTTTGTGAAAATTTTCGTTGATTTTTTTAGAAAAAAGGCTTGCATTTTGCAGGCCTTTGTTTTATACTGATTCTTGCTGTGATATTGATAGCGATGAAGCGTGAGGTTGCCGCGCTGAACGCGCGGGTTTTTCCGTGGAGCGAATGTCAAGTTAGCAAACTGGCGACAAGTCACTGTATACAATTAGAACGGTCCTTTGAGAGAAGAAGGAAACGACGTGTGAAAGTCTTCGCGACACGCACGGGAGAGTGTACAGTCACCGCTTGTCGTACTGGTAGTCAAAAGTACGAAAAGGAGGCGACTTTTTTTATGGCAAGTCAAGTAATGAGAATCACATTGAAGGCGTACGATCATCAGCTGATCGATGCATCCGCAAAGAAGATCATCGAGACGGTGAAGAAGACGGGATCTAAGGTGAGCGGACCGGTGCCGCTTCCGACGAAGAAGGAAGTAGTTACGATCCTTCGTGCGGTACACAAGTACAAGGATTCCAGAGAGCAGTTCGAGCAGAGAACGCACAAGAGACTGATCGACATCATCGCGCCGACGCAGAAGACGGTGGACGCCCTGTCCCGTCTGGATATGCCTGCGGGTGTCTATGTTGATATAAAGATGAAAACCAAATAATCCTGCGGCTAGAATGAATGCCCTGTGGTGCATTCCGCTGTAGAGAAAACAGGAGGAAAAGAAAGAATGAAGAAAGCTATTTTAGCGACGAAGGTCGGCATGACCCAGATCTTCAACGAAGACGGCGTGCTCACGCCCGTCACCGTGCTTCAGGCCGGACCCTGCGTCGTGACGCAGGTCAAGACAGTCGAGAACGACGGCTATGATGCGGTGCAGGTCGGCTTCGTCGACATCAGAGAGAAGCTTGTGAACAAGCCGAAGAAAGGCCACTTTGACAAGGCCGGCGTATCTTACAAGAGATTCGTCCGGGAGCTGAAGCTGGAGAACGCGTCCGAGTACGCGCCGGCACAGGAGATCAAGGCGGACATCTTCTCCGCGGGAGACAAGATCGACGCGACGGCCATTTCCAAAGGTAAAGGATATCAGGGCACGATCAAGAGACTCGGACAGCACAGAGGCCCCATGGCTCACGGTTCCAAGTTCCACCGTCATCAGGGTTCCAACGGCGCCTGCTCCGATCCGAGCCGTGTGTTCAAGGGAAAAGGCATGCCGGGTCATATGGGTTCGAAGCAGATCACGATCCAGAACCTGGAAGTAGTCAGAGTTGACGCAGAAAACAATTTACTGCTGGTCAAAGGTGCGGTACCGGGCCCGAAGAAAGCCTTAGTTACCATCAAAGAGACCGTGAAGAGCGGCAAATAAGGCTGACGGGAAAGGAGGAACACGATTATGGCAAACGTAGCTGTTTATAATATGGAAGGAAAAGAAGTCGGAACGATCGAGCTTTCCGACGAGATTTTCGGAGTAGAAGTCAACGAGCATCTGGTACATCAGGTCGTCGTGGCGCAGCTCGCAAACAAGAGACAGGGAACGCAGAAGGCAAAGACCCGTTCCGAGGTTTCCGGCGGCGGAAGAAAGCCCTGGAGACAGAAGGGAACCGGACATGCCCGTCAGGGTTCGACCAGAGCTCCCCAGTGGACCGGCGGCGGCGTGGTATTCGCCCCGACTCCGAGAGATTACACGATTCGTCTGAACAAGAAGGAGAAGAGGCTCGCCCTCAAGTCCGTCCTGACGAACTGCGTGAACGAGAAGAAGCTGATCGTCCTTGACGAGCTGAAGTTTGATGAGATCAAGACGAAGAAGATGCAGGCGGTTCTCGATGCGCTGAATGTGAAGAAGGCGCTGGTCGTCCTGAACGAGAATGA
This sequence comes from Lachnospiraceae bacterium, assembly GCA_020860645.1. GTDB lineage: Bacteria > Bacillota > Clostridia > Lachnospirales > Lachnospiraceae > Hominiventricola. Next base: position 20,048 of record JAJBTX010000098.1, read on the forward strand.
TGAGAACGTTGTGAAGTCCACGAGAAATATTGCAAACGTCCGCACGGCGCTGACGAACACGATCAATGTGTACGACATCCTGAAGTACAGCACCCTGATCGTCACGAAGGACGCCGTCGCTACCATCGAGGAGGTGTACGCGTAATGGCTGACATTAAATATTATGATGTAATCCGCAAACCGGTCATCACCGAGAAGAGCATGGCCATGATGGGAGAAAAGAAATATACCTTCCTCGTTCATCCGGATGTAACGAAGTCCCAGGTGAAGGATGCGGTCGAGAAAATGTTCGCGGGCGCGAAGGTTGAGAAGGTCAATATTATGAACTGCCCGGCTAAAAATAAGAGACGCGGTATGGTCGTCGGCCAGACGGCGAAGACCAGGAAGGCTGTCGTACAGCTCACCGCCGACAGCAAGGACATCGAGCTCTTTGAGGGACTGTAAAGAGCCGACCAGTATCACGAAACCGCGTAGAGTTTGAAAGGAGATAACGTAATGGGAATCAAAACCTATCGCCCATATACCCCTTCCAGGAGGCAGATGTCCGGATATGATTTCGAAGAGATCACCAGGACAGCCCCTGAGAAGTCCCTGACGACTTCCCTCAAGAAGAAGGCCGGACGTAACGCCCAGGGAAAGATTACAGTGAGACACCGCGGAGGCGGCGCCAAGAGAAAATACAGAATTATTGATTTTAAGAGAAGGAAAGACGGAGTACCGGCAAAGGTTCTCAGCATCGAGTACGATCCGAACCGTACGGCCAACATCGCGCTGATCTGCTATGCGGACGGCGAGAAGACCTACATCCTCGCGCCGCAGGGCCTGAAGGAGGGCATGGTCGTCATGAATGGACCGGAGGCTGAAGTCCATTCGGGCAACTGCCTGCCGCTGGAGAATATCCCCGTCGGTACCATGGTTCACAATGTAGAGATGCACCCGGGCAAGGGCGGACAGCTCGTTCGTTCCGCAGGAAACGGGGCGCAGGTGATGGCAAAGGAAGGCAAGTATGTGACCCTCAGACTTCCGTCCGGTGAGATGAGGATGGTGCCCATGAACTGCCGCGCGACGATCGGTATCGTCGGCAACGGTGAGCACAACCTGATCAACTACGGCAAGGCGGGACGCAAGCGCCACATGGGCATCCGCCCGACCGTCCGCGGTTCCGTTATGAACCCGAACGACCACCCGCATGGCGGCGGCGAGGGCAAGGCCGGTATCGGTCGCCCGGGTCCGTGCACACCGTGGGGCAAGCCGGCGCTTGGCCTCAAGACCAGGAAGAAGAACAAGCAGTCTAACAAGCTGATCGTCAGAAGAAGAGACGGCAAGACGTTTAAATAAGAAATAGGAGGTTTCATACATGTCCCGTTCATTAAAAAAAGGACCGTTTGCAGACGCCAGCCTGCTGAAGAAAGTAGATGAGATGAACGCCAGCGGAAACAAGGCCGTGATCAAGACCTGGTCGCGCCGCTCCACGATTTTCCCGCAGATGGTTTCCCACACATTTGCAGTTCATGATGGAAGAAAGCATGTGCCGGTCTATGTCACCGAGGACATGGTAGGCCACAAGCTCGGAGAGTTTGTGCCGACCAGAACCTACCGGGGACATGGAAAAGACGAGAAGAAGTCCAGGCGTTAGTCGTCTATATTTTGGAAGGAGGTTAAACCGGAATGGCAAAGGGTTCCAGAAGTCAGTATAAAAGAGAAAGAAATGCCGTCAAGGATGAGCGTCCGAGCGCAAAGCTTTCGTTTGCGCGCGTGTCCGTCCAGAAGGCATGCTTCGTATTAGATGCCATCAGAGGGAAGGATGCGCAGACCGCGCTCGGCATTGTCACTTACAATCCGAGATATGCGTCCACTCTGATCGAGAAATTATTGAAGTCCGCGATTGCGAATGCAGAGAACAATTATCCGGACAAGAACTACAGGGCTGAAAACCTCTATGTCGCCGAGTGCTACGCAAATAAGGGACCGACGATGAAGAGAATCAGACCGAGAGCACAGGGCCGCGCTTACCGCATTGAGAAGCGGATGAGCCACATCACCATCGTGCTGGACGAGAAGAAGTAAGGGAGGACAATCATGGGACAGAAAGTTAACCCGCACGGCCTCAGGGTCGGTGTTATTAAAGACTGGGATTCCAAATGGTACGCGGAAAAAGATTTCGCGGACTGCCTGGTCGAAGATTACCAGATCAGAAAGTTTCTGAAGAAGAAGCTGTACAGTGCAGGAGTTTCCAAGATTGAGATCGAGCGTACTTCCGACCGTGTGAAGATCACGATCTCCGCGTCGAAGCCCGGCATGATCATCGGAAAGGGCGGCGTTGAGATTGAGAAGCTCAGAGTGCAGCTGCAGAAGATGACCCCGAAGAAGGTCGTCGTGGATATCCGCGAGATCAAGAGACCGGACCGCGAGGCACAGCTCGTGGCGGAGAATATCGCGCAGCAGCTTGAGAACCGTATCTCTTTCCGCCGTGCGATGAAGTCCTGCATGGGCAGAGCGATGAAGTCCGGCGCGAAGGGAATCAAGGCGTCCTGCGGCGGCCGTCTCGGCGGCGCGGACATCGCCCGCACAGAGACCTATTCGGAGGGCACGATTCCGCTTCATACGCTGAGAGCTGATATTGATTATGGTTTCGCGGAGGCGGACACTACCTACGGAAAAGTCGGCGTGAAGGTCTGGGTCTACAAAGGCGAGGTCCTTCCGAAGAAGGCGAAGGAAGGGAGCGATCGATAATGTTAATGCCGAAGAGAGTAAAGCATCGCAAGCAGTTCCGCGGCAGCATGGCCGGGAAAGCGATGAGAGGAAATAAGATCACGAATGGCGAATACGGTATTATCGCCCTCGAACCCTGCTGGATTAAGTCCAATCAGATCGAGGCAGCCCGTGTGGCCATGACCCGTTACATCAAGCGTGGCGGTAAAGTCTGGATCAAGATTTTCCCGGATAAGCCAGTGACCAGCCAGCCGGCTGAGACCCGAATGGGTAAAGGAAAAGGCTCCCTGGAATACTGGGTGGCAGTTGTAAAGCCGGGCCGCGTGATGTTTGAGATTGCGGGAGTTTCCGAGGATGTCGCGAAGGAAGCCCTGCGTCTGGCCACCCACAAGTTACCCTGCAGATGCAAGATCGTATCTCGCGCAGACTTAGAAGGCGGTGATAGCAGTGAAAACGAATAAATATGTGAAAGATTTACAGGAAAAGACGGCCGCTGAGCTGAATACCGAGCTGACGGCTGCAAAGAAGGAGCTTTTCAACCTGAGATTCCAGAACGCGACGAACCAGCTCGACAACACGGCGAGGATCAGGGAAGTTCGCAGGAACATCGCCCGGATTCAGACTGTTATCGCACAGAAGAACGCGTAAGAGTCCGGAAGCGCAGTGTGAGAAAGGAGAATAGGAAGCCGTGGAAAGAAATCTGAGAAAAACCCGTGTCGGTAAAGTGGTCAGCGATAAGATGGACAAAACCATTGTGGTAGCTGTGGAAAACCACGTAAAGCATCCGCTCTACGGAAAGATTGTAAAGAAGACATACAAGCTGAAGGCGCACGACGAGAACAACGAGTGTGGCATCGGCGATACCGTAAAGGTTATGGAGACCAGACCGCTGTCGAAGGACAAGAGATGGAGACTGGTCAGCATCATTGAGAAAGCCAGATAGGAGGATGTAGAAGTGATACAGCAGGAATCAAGACTGAAGGTTGCTGATAACACCGGTGCAAAAGAGCTCCTCTGCATCCGCGTTATGGGCGGCTCAACGAGAAGATATGCACACATCGGCGATGTGATCGTCGCTACGGTTAAAGACGCAACGCCAGGCGGCGTTGTCAAGAAGGGCGACGTGGTGAAGGCTGTCGTGGTCCGTACGGTAAAGGGCGCCCGTCGTAAGGACGGTTCTTATATCCGTTTCGACGAGAATGCCGCGGTCATCATCAAGGAAGACAAGAACCCCAGGGGAACCCGTATCTTTGGGCCGGTCGCGAGAGAGCTTCGTGAGAAACAGTTCATGAAGATCGTTTCCCTCGCTCCGGAAGTATTATAGGAGGTATCGGAATGGCTACAATGAAAATCAAAAAGGGCGATACCGTCAGAGTGATTGCCGGAGCCGACAAGGGCGCTGAGGGCAAGGTTGTCATGGTTGACCACAAGAAGGGCAGAGTTGTAGTGGAAGGCGTGAACATGGTCACGAAGCACACGAAGCCCTCGATGTCGAACCAGCAGGGCGGCATCGTTCATCAGGAGGCTCCGATCGATGCTTCCAATGTCATGCTTGTGGTGGACGGACAGACCACGCGCGTCGGTTTTCAGGTCGAGTATAAGGAGCGCGAGAACGGCAGCAAGAAGAGAGTCGTGAAGCGCGTAGCGAAGGCGACCGGCAAGGTCATCGACGACTGATGGAAGAGAGGAGGCCTGAAAAAAAGTGAGCAGACTTGGAGAACAGTACAAGAATGAGATCGTGGATGCCATGATCAAAAAATTCGGATATAAGAACATTATGGAAGTGCCGAAGCTCGACAAGATCGTCATCAATATGGGCGTCGGCGAGGCGAAGGAGAACGTCAAGGTTCTGGATTCTGCAGTAAAGGATCTGGAGACGATCACCGGTCAGAAGGCGGTCGTCACGAAGGCAAAGAACTCCGTCGCGAACTTCAAGATTCGTGAGGGTATGCCGATCGGCTGCAAGGTCACGCTCCGCAAGGAGAGAATGTATGAGTTTGCGGATCGTCTGATCAATCTGGCGCTCCCGCGCCTGCGCGACTTCCGCGGCGTGAACCCGAACGCGTTCGACGGCAGAGGAAACTATGCCCTCGGCATCAAGGAACAGTTGATTTTCCCGGAAATTGAATACGACAAGGTGGATAAGGTGAGAGGCATGGACATCATTTTCGTGACCACGGCCAAGACCGACGAGGAAGCACGTTATCTGTTGAGCTTATTCAATATGCCATTTGCAAGATAGGAGGGAATTTCATGGCTAAGACATCGATGAAAATCAAGCAGCAGCGCAAACAGAAATTCTCGACGAGAGAATACAGCCGCTGCAGGATCTGCGGTCGTCCGCATGCTTACCTGAGGAAATATGGAATCTGCAGAATCTGCTTCCGCGAGCTGGCTTACGCGGGCCAGATCCCGGGTGTGAAAAAAGCAAGCTGGTAACCGGTAAGGAGGTAGGAAAAATGACAACGAACGATCCAATCGCAGATATGCTCACAAGAATCCGTAATGCGAACATCAGAAAGCATGACACGGTAGATGTCCCGGTATCGAAGATGAAGCTTGCGATCGCAGACATTCTGGTAGACGAGGGATATGTTGAGAAGTATGAGCTGGTCGACAATGGAAGTTTTCAGGATATGCGTATTACCCTGAAATATGCCAATAACAAGAGTGACAGGATCATCTCCGGACTGAAAAGGATCTCCAAGCCGGGCCTTCGCGTGTACGCGGGCAAGGAGGAGCTTCCGAAGGTGCTCGGCGGCCTGGGTATCGCCATCATTTCCACGAACAAGGGTGTGATGACCGACAAGAAGGCAAGAGAGCTGAACGTAGGCGGAGAAGTGCTGGCATTCGTCTGGTAGCAGACCGAAAGACAGTATATTACTGAAAACAGAAGAGGCTCAGCGCCTCTTCCGAAAATCTAAGTAAGGAGGATTTTTGATTTATGTCCCGTATCGGAAGATTGCCGGTAGCGATTCCGGCAGGCGTCACAGTTGATGTGGCCGAGGGAAACAAGGTGACCGTAAAAGGCCCGAAGGGAACGCTGGAGAGAACGCTTCCCGCAGAAATGACGATCAAGGTCGAGGATGGTCACGTTGTCGTGACGAGACCGAACGACCTGAAGAAAATGAAATCTTTACACGGACTGACCAGAACGCTGATCTCCAACATGGTGACCGGCGTCAACACCGGTTTTGAGAAGGTGCTTGAGGTCAACGGAGTCGGTTACCGCTGCGCGAAGTCCGGCAAGAAGCTGACGCTGAATCTGGGCTATTCTCATCCGGTTGAGATGATCGACCCGGAGGGTCTGGAGGCTGTCGTCGACGGCAACAAGATCACTGTCAAGGGTATCGACAAGGAAAAGGTCGGGCAGTATGCGGCTGAGATTCGCGCCAAGAGACCGCCGGAACCCTACAAGGGTAAGGGCATCAAGTACGCGGATGAAGTGATCCGGCGCAAAGTCGGCAAGACCGGTAAGAAATAGGTAAGGAGTGTGTAGAGATGGTTAAGAAGAAATCAAGAAAAGAAGTACGCGCCAAGAAGCACTACAGACTGCGCAACCATATCAGCGGCACTGCCGAGAAGCCGCGTCTGGCCGTATACAGAAGCAACCAGCATATGTATGCGCAGATCATTGATGATACAGCAGGAAACACCCTCGTCTCCGCTTCTACTCTCCAGAAGGATATCAAGGCAGAGCTTGAGAAGACGAACAGCGTTGACGCGGCGGCATATGTAGGAAAAGTGCTTGCCGAGAGAGCTCTTGAGAAGGGAATCAAGACGGTCGTATTCGACCGCGGAGGTTTCGTCTATCATGGTAAAGTCGCAGCGCTGGCAGATGCAGCCCGTGAAGCGGGTCTGGATTTCTAAAGGAGGAGGAGAAAAGGCATGAGACATGAGATCATTGATGCGAGCCAGTTAGAGCTGACGGATAAGGTCGTGACGATCAAGCGCGTCAGCAAGACGGTCAAGGGCGGACGTACGCAGCGTTTCACGGCTCTGGTGGTCGTCGGCGACGGCAACGGCATCGTAGGTGCAGGCCTTGGAAAAGCCCTTGAAATTCCGGAAGCGATCCGTAAGGGCAAGGAGGACGCGATGAAGAATCTCACCCGCATCGCGCTGGACAGCAACAGCAGCATTCCGCACGATATCATCGGGGAGTTCGGCAGTTCTTCCGTACTGCTCAAGAGGGCTCCGGAAGGTACCGGTATCATCGCCGGCGGCGCGGTCCGTGCGGTGGTGGAGCTTGCGGGCGTGAAGAATATCCGTACCAAGTCGCTGGGCTCCAACAACAAGCAGAATGTGGTACTGGCCACCCTCAATGGCCTGAAAAGCCTGAATGCCCCGGAGGAGGTCGCGAAGAAGCGCGGCAAGTCCGTGGATGAGATTATGGCATAAGGAGGAGAGCGGACATGGCAGAGAAGTTAAAAGTAACCCTGGTAAAATCTCCGATTGGCGCGATTCCGAAGCAGAGAGCTACGGTGGAAGCGCTCGGTCTTAGAAAGATGCACAAGACTGTCGAGCTGCCGGACAATGACGCGGTGCGCGGCATGATCTGGCATGTGAGACATCTGGTGAAGGTGGAAGAAATCTGATTATTACAGATAAGGAGGTGTCACAATGGACTTATCGAATTTGACGTACGCGGAGGGCTCCAGACAGAGCGATAACTTCCGCAGAGGCCGCGGGCATGGTTCAGGCAACGGCAAGACCGCAGGCAAGGGACATAAAGGCCAGAAGGCCCGTTCCGGAGCTCCGAGGCCGGGCTTTGAGGGCGGTCAGATGCCCTTATACAGAAGACTCCCGAAGAGAGGCTTCACCTGCCGCAGCAGCAAGGAAATCGTTGCGATTAATCTTGATGTACTTGAGCAGTTTGACAACGACAGCGTTGTCTCTGTACAGACTCTGATTGAGGAAGGGATCATCAGAAATCCGAAGGATGGAGTGAAGATCCTTGGAAAAGGAGAATTAACCAAGAAGCTGACCGTCCAGGCGAATGCGTTTTCCGCAGGCGCCGCGGCGAAGATTGAGGCTCTTGGCGGAAAAGCCGAGGTGATCTGATGTTCAAGACATTGCGAAATGCATTTAAGATTGAGGATATCAGGAAAAAGCTGATCTTCACATTTTTAATGTTAATCGTTGTGCGCTTTGGCTCGCAGCTCCCGATCCCGGGTGTGAACAGAGAGTATTTTGCGGCGTGGTTTGCGCAGCAGAACGGGGACGCGTTCAACTTCTTTGACGCGTTCACCGGCGGCTCCTTCAGCAGCATGTCGCTGTTCGCGCTGAGCATCACGCCCTACATCACATCTTCGATTATCGTTCAGCTTCTCACGATTGCGATTCCGCAGCTTGAGGAGATGCAGAAGGATGGCGAGGACGGGCGGAAGAAGATTCAGATGATCTCCCGCTATCTGACGGTGGCGCTGGCGCTGATTGAGAGTATCGCCATGACGATCGGTTTCGGAAACAGCGGCCTGCTCGAAGAGTTCAACGCGCCGAATGTGATCCTCGCGGTAGCGGCCATGACAGCCGGAAGCGCTTTCCTGATGTGGATCGGCGAGCAGATCAGCGAGTACGGCGTCGGAAACGGCATTTCAATCGTGCTTCTGATCAACATCACGTCGAGAATACCGGACGATTTCGTGTCGCTGTATGAGCAGTTCATGCAGGGCAAGACGATTCTGAATGCGGCGCTTGCGGCGGTGATCATCCTTGCAGTGATCCTTGTGACGGTGGTTTTCGTCGTCTTCCTGCAGGGAGGCGAGCGCAGGATTCCGGTGCAGTACGCCAAGAAGATGCAGGGGCGCAAGATCGTCGGCGGGCAGTCGACGAACATCCCGATGAAGGTAAACACGGCGGGCGTGATTCCGGTCATTTTTGCATCATCGCTGATGAGCTTCCCGGGCGTTATCGTATCGCTGTTGGGAAAGAGCGGCGGGACAGGCATTGGATCGAAAATCATTGCGGGCTTAAGCTCCTCCAACTGGTGTGATCCGAGTCAGCCGATTTATTCACTTGGACTGCTGCTCTATATCGTGCTGGTCGTATTCTTCGCGTATTTTTACACGTCGATCACGTTCAACCCGATTGAGATATCGAACAATATCAAGAAGCAGGGCGGCTTCATCCCGGGTATCCGTCCCGGCAAGCCGACGACGGAGTATCTGAGCAAAATTCTGAATTATATTGTATTTGTCGGCGCGGTTGGGCTGATTATTGTATGCGTGATTCCGATTTTCTTCAACGGAATGTTCGGGGCTGACGTATCCTTCGGCGGCACGTCCATCATCATTATCGTGGGCGTTGTTCTGGAGACGCTCAAGCAGATCGAATCCCAGATGCTGGTACGCTACTACAAAGGATTCCTGAACGACTGATTCATACGGCGAAAAGCCTGTACGGCTATCTGGTACAGGCTTTCGCGGCGTTCTCAGGTATGATATGGTAAAAACTGGAGAGACTGGATTATGAAGATTATTATGTTAGGTGCGCCGGGCGCAGGAAAAGGGACCCAGGCGAAGAAGATCGCGGAGAAATACGGTATTCCGCATATCTCAACCGGCGATATTTTCCGTGCAAATATCAAGAACGGCACGAAACTCGGAAATAAGGTGAAGACCTACATGGATCAGGGACTGCTGGTGCCCGATGAGCTGGTCTGCGATCTGGTCGTGGACCGCATTCAGCAGGCGGACTGTGCGAAGGGATACATTCTGGATGGTTTTCCGCGGACGATTCCGCAGGCGGAGAGCCTCGACTCTGCGCTTAACGCAGCAGGCGAGTCGGTGGACTATGCGATCGATGTGAATGTCCCGGATGCGAATATTGTGAAGCGGATGGGCGGCCGTCGTGCCTGCGTGGGCTGCGGAGCGACTTATCATCTTGTCTACGCGCCGACGAAGAAAGAGGGCATCTGCGACGTATGCGGCGGGGAGCTGATTCTCCGCGACGACGACAAGCCGGAGACGGTGCAGAAGCGTCTCGATGTGTACCATGAGCAGACGCAGCCGCTGATTGACTATTATGATAAGAAGGGAATCCTGAGAACCGTGGACGGTTCCATGAGCATGGAAGACGTTTTCGCGGCCATTCTGGGGATCCTTGAGGCGTAGGACATGGCCGTTACAGTAAAATCGGAACGGGAAATTGAGCTGATGCGCGAGGCCGGGCGCCGTCTGGAGATCGTGCATGCCGAGATGGGAGAGTTCATCCGGCCCGGCGTTTCCACGATGGATGTCAACCGGCACGGGGAGAAAATCATCCGGAAGCTCGGCTGTGAGCCCAATTTCCTGAATTACAACGGCTTTCCGGCTTCCATCTGCGTTTCCGTCAACGAGGAGGTCGTCCATGGAATTCCGCATGACGACCGTATCCTTGAGGAGGGCGATATCGTAAGTCTGGATGCGGGTCTTATTTACAAAGGTTATCATTCCGATGCGGCGCGGACGCATGCGGTGGGAAAGATCAGCCCCGAGCTGCAGCAGCTGCTCGATGTGACAAAGCAGAGCTTTTTCGAGGGCATCAAACAGGCGAAGGCCGGGAATCATCTCTTCGACATTTCCGCCGCGATTGACGACTACGTCACGCCTTACGGCTACGGGATCGTCCAGGACCTGGTTGGACACGGGATCGGGACGCATCTGCATGAGGATCCGCAGGTGCCGAATTTCCGGCAGAAAAGGCGGGGTATCCGGCTCGTGGCCGGTATGACGCTGGCGGTGGAACCCATGATCAACCTTGGCACCTGGAGAGTGCGCTGGAGGGAAGACAAGTGGACGGTTGTGACCGAGGATGGCAACCCCTCCGCTCACTATGAGAATACGATTCTTGTGACGGACGGCGATCCGGAAATCCTGTCGCTCACCATATAATACGGAGGGGAACAGGATGCTGAGAATCGAGGCCGGCATGCAGGCAAAATCCCTGGCCGGACACGACCGGGGCAGAATTTACCGCATAATCCGCGTGGACGAGGAATATGTATGGTTAGTGGACGGTGTACACCGGACGGAGGAGAACCCGAAGAAAAAGAAACGCAGGCACGTGCAGGTGATCTATCAGGACGTGCCCACAGACAGCCGGGCACGGCGGGAGGATAAACATGTCTAAAGCAGATGCAATCGAAATCGAAGGAGTCGTAGTGGAAAAGCTGCCGAACGCGACCTTCCAGGTAGAGCTGGAAAACGGGCACCGGGTGCTGGCGCACATCAGCGGCAAGCTGCGGATGAATTTCATCCGTATTCTGCCGGGGGATAAGGTGACGATCGAGCTCTCCCCCTATGATCTCTCGAAAGGCCGTATAATCTGGAGAGATAAATAAAAATATCTCTTGCAATCGAGGGAGACTTTTGCTATACTATATAGGCGCGATTTTGCGAATCGCGCATTCTATGTGTAAAAATGAGAAAGGAGGACTGGTGCTGTGAAGGTTAGATCTTCGGTAAAACCTATCTGCGAGAAGTGCAAGGTCATCAAGAGAAAAGGTACTATCAGAATCATCTGTGAAAACCCGAAGCACAAACAGAGGCAGGGATAATCTTTTCGTGAGTGTCATTGCCTTTTAGTCCTTTTATAATAGAGAAAGACAAAAGAGCAGCGATTATTCATATATGAGATGGACCTCACCTGAAACCGGGAAGGATGGGCGGACATATATGCCGCGAGTACCGGAAAGAATGGGCAGCTGCCCATTTGGGCATCGAATGGAATCCGTCATTCGGGCCTCATTTAGGAAAAAGTAAGTAGTAAAAGAAAGATGGAGGAATAATCACAATGGCTCGTATTGCTGGTGTAGATTTACCAAGAGAGAAGCGCGTTGAGATCGGCCTGACCTACATTTACGGGATCGGCAGGACCAGCTCCAACCGCATTCTGAAGGACGCAGGGGTCAATCCGGATACCCGCGTCAGAGACCTGACTGACGATGAAGTCAGAAGGATCAGTTCTGTGATTGAGCAGACGCAGACCGTCGAGGGCGACCTCAAGAGACAGGTCGCAATGGATATCAAGAGACTGCAGGAGATCGGCTGCTACCGCGGCGTGCGTCACCGCAGAGGTCTTCCGGTTCGTGGACAGAACACAAAGAACAACGCGAGAACAAGAAAGGGTCCGAAGAAGACCGTCGCAAATAAGAAAAAGTAAAAAGTAGAGAAAGCAGGTTAGTTTAGAATGGCAAAGGTTACGAGAAAAGTGACAAAAAAGCGTGTCAAGAAAAACGTTGAACGCGGACAGGCACATATCCAGGCTTCTTTCAACAACACGATCGTTACCCTGACCGACACGGCGGGCAACGCTCTGAGCTGGGCCAGTGCCGGTGGTCTTGGTTTTAAAGGTTCAAGGAAATCTACTCCCTACGCTGCGCAGATGGCTGCGGAGACTGCCACAAAGGCGGCGCTTATCCATGGCCTGAAGACTGTGGACGTGTTTGTAAAGGGCCCCGGTTCGGGCAGAGAGGCCGCGATTCGCGCGCTCCAGGCCTGTGGGCTTGAGGTTATCAGCATTACCGATGTGACGCCGGTGCCGCACAATGGATGCAGGCCGCCGAAGCGCAGAAGAGTTTAATCAGGAGGGTATGAAAAGATGGCAGTAAACAGAACACCTGTCCTTAAAAGATGCCGGGCTCTCGATCTGGATCCGGTCTATATGGGAATTGATAAAAAGTCGAACAGACACGCAAAGAGGACGAACCGCAAGGTTTCCGAGTATGGTCTTCAGCTCAGAGAGAAGCAGAAGGCAAAATTCATCTACGGCGTGCTGGAGAAGCCGTTCCGCAATTACTATGAGAAGGCGGACCGCATGAAGGGCATGACCGGTGAGAATCTGATGGTGATGCTCGAGTGCAGACTGGACAACGTGATCTTCCGTCTTGGCTTTGCCAGAACGAGAAGAGAGGCTCGTCAGATCGTCGATCACAAGCAGGTGCTTGTGAACGGCAAACAGGTCAACATTCCGTCCTACCAGGTGAAGGCGGGAGATACGATTGAGATCAAGGAGAAGTGCAAGAGCTCCGATCATTTCAAGGCGATCGCGGAGACCACCGGGGGACGTCTCGTTCCGGAGTGGCTCGAGGCAGACCTTGAGAACCTGAAAGGCAGCGTAAAGGAGCTTCCGGCCAGGGATATGATCGACGTTCCGGTCGACGAGATGCTGATCGTCGAGCTGTATTCCAAGTAATCCGTCGTCCAACACAGAACAGGAGGGGCTTTTAGTGGTGGTATTTAACAAACCGAAAATCGAGATAGCTGAACTTTCAGAAGACAGAAAATATGGCAAATTCATTGTGGAACCACTGGAAAGAGGCTACGGCACTACCCTCGGCAATTCTCTGAGAAGGATCATGCTTTCCTCACTGCCCGGAACGGCGGTGAGCCAGGTAAAGATAGACGGCGTGCTTCATGAATTCAGTTCCATCCCCGGCGTGAAGGAGGATGTGACTGAGATCATCATGAACATCAAGAGCCTTGCCATCAAGAATATCAGCGAGTCTGAGGAACCGAAGATCGCTTATATTGACTTTGAGGGAGAGGGCGTCGTGACGGCGGCCGATATTCAGTGCGATCCCGATATCGAGATTCAGAATCCGGAGGTTGTGATCGCGCATCTGAACGGCAGTGCGGACAGCAAGCTCTACATAGAGCTGACGATCACGAAGGGCAGAGGCTATGTGAGCTCTGACAAGAATAAGAGCGATGATCTCCCGATCGGTATGATCGCGATCGATTCGATCTACACGCCGGTGGAGCGCGTGAACATGACGGTCGAAGACACCCGTGTAGGCCAGCAGACGGACTTTGACAAGCTGACGCTGGACGTTTACACAAACGGTGCGCTCGGCCCGGACGAGGCGGTCAGCCTTGCCGCGAAGGTGCTGAGCGAGCATCTGAGCCTGTTCATTGATCTCTCCGAGAACGCGAGAGCGACGGAGATCATGGTGGAGACGGAGAGCGACGAGAAGGAGAAGGTTCTCGAGATGAACATCGATGAGCTGGAGCTTTCCGTGCGTTCCTACAACTGCCTGAAGAGGGCAGGCATCAACACAGTGGAAGAGCTGTGCAACCGCACATCCGAGGATATGATGAAGGTCCGTAATCTGGGCCGCAAATCGCTCGAGGAAGTGCTCGCAAAATTAAAAGAACTCGGCCTGGAGCTGAACCAGAGCGAGGAAGCTTAAAAAAGAATTAGTTGCAGCCAGACTCCGCGTCAGTAAGCCCGAAGACGCGTGGCGCGGAGGACAACGAATGGAGGAAATGACATGGCAGGATATAGAAAACTGAGCAGAACGTCTTCTCAGAGAAAAGCATTGCTGAGAAGCCAGGTGACCGCGCTTCTTCTGAACGGAAAGATTGTGACCACAGAGTCGAAGGCGAAAGAGACGAGAAAGATCGCCGAGAAGCTGATTGCACTCGGAGTCCGCGAGAAGGATAATTATGAGGTCGTCAAGGTGACGGCGAAGGTCGCCCGCAAGGACAAGGACGGCAAGCGCGTAAAGGAAGTACAGGATGGAAAGAAAGTGACCGTCTATGACGAGATCGAGAAGGAGATCAAGAAGGATCTTCCGTCCAGACTGCACGCGAGAAGGCAGATGATGAAGGTGCTCTATCCGGTGCGCACGCAGGTCGACCCGAAGAAGAAAAAGACCAAAGAAGTTGACCTGGTCGCGAAGATCTTCGATGAGATCGCTCCGAAGTACACGAACCGGAACGGCGGCTACACCCGTATGGTGAAGATCGGCCAGAGAAAAGGCGACGGCGCGATGGAAGTAGTGCTGGAGCTGGTATAAGTATGTGATTTCAGGAATCCCTGTGGAGCGATCCATGGGGATTTTCCGCGTATAAAGAGGAGGAGAAGGAAATGACGGTAAACAGCGCAATGTATGAATATGGGAGCAAGAGTTCGATTATTCGCGAGCTTTTTGCCTACGGCCTGGAGAGAAAGAAAATTGTCGGCGAGGACAAGGTCTATGATTTCAGCCTTGGCAATCCGAGCATTCCGGCGCCGCCGCAGGTGAAGGAGGCGCTGCTGGGGCTGCTGGAGGAGCCCGCAGAGGCGCTGCACGGCTATTCACCGGCTTCGGGAGACCCGCAGGTGCGACAGACGCTCGCGGAGTCGGTGAACCGGCGTTTCGGCACACATTTCACAGCTGACAATTTCTATATGACAGTCGGTGCGGCGGCGTCGTTGAACATCTGCATCCAGGCGACGGTTTGCGAAGGGGATGAGTATATCACTTTCGCGCCCTTCTTCCCGGAGTACGCAGTCTGGGTAGAGAACGCGGGCGCGAAGCTGAAGATTACTCCGGCGGACACAAAGGATTTTCAGATTGATTTTGAAAAATTCGAGAGCCTGATCACGCCGCACACGAAGGGCGTGATTATCAACTCCCCGAATAATCCGAGCGGTGTCGTCTACTCGGAGGAGACAATCAGACGGCTTTCTGAACTGCTCCGTGCGAAGGAGAAGGAGTATGGAACCGTGATCTATCTCATCTCCGACGAGCCTTACCGTGAGATCGTCTACGACGGACTGACCGTGCCCTATGTGCCGAATTACTACGCAGACACGCTGGTCTGCTACTCTTACAGTAAATCCTTGTCGCTGCCGGGCGAGCGCATCGGTTATATCATCGTGCCGGATGAGGTTGCCGATTCGAAGCGCGTCATGGCGGCGGTGGCCGGAGCGGGCCGGGCACTCGGCTTTGTCTGCGCCCCGGTGCTGTTTCAGCGTGTCGCCGCGCTCTGCGCGGATGTGCCGACCGATATCGAGGCCTATGCGCGCAACAGGGAGCTGCTCTATAACGGCCTGACCGAGATCGGCTATGAGTGCGTGCGCCCGCAGGGTGCCTTCTATCTCTTTGTCAAGTCTCCGGTGCCGGACGCGAATGAATTTTCTGAGTGCGCGAAGCGCCACGATGTGCTGATCGTCCCGAGCGACAGCTTCGGCTGCGAGGGCTATGCGCGCGTCTCCTACTGCGTGTCGGAGCAGACGATTGTGAACTCACTGCCGGCCTTCCGGGAGATCCTGGAGGAGCTGAGAAAGTAGAAATTGTGTCTCTCCCGCAGAAAAGGAAGATATGCAGTTGCATCGTGCCGGTAAGCGGGTGTGCAGTGACGAATCCGAAAGAAATTGCCCGGCGGCTCTGGCCACCGGGCAGGGTTTTGTCACAATTCTATTATGTTGTATGCTGATTGTCTGACAAGACAGAGGACAGTGAAGGAGCGAAAAAATTATGAAGTATTTGATTATCGGGGCAGGAGGCACCGGCGGGATTCTGGGTTACAAGCTGACGAAGGGCGGGAAGGATGTGACGCTGATCGCCCGGGGTGAGCACCTGAGAGCCATGCAGGAGCAGGGACTCACGGTTCATAGAATCTGGGACGGGCAGACAGAAAACCTGCCGGTAAAGGCGGTTTCCGCGGAGGATTACCAGGAGCAGCCGGATGTGATTCTGGTCTGTGTGAAGGGCTATTCGCTGGACAGTGTGTATCCGTTGATTCGCCGGGTATCCGGGCCGGATACGGTTGTGATACCGATCCTGAATATCTATGGGACGGGCGGAAGGATGCAGGAGGAACTCCCGGGTATCTTTGTCACGGACGGCTGTATCTATGTCTCCGCGAATATTGAGTCGCCCGGCGTACTGCAGCAGCACGGCGAGATCTGCCGCGTCGTGTTTGGCGTGCGAGATCAGAACGAGTATCGTCCGGTACTCGCGGATATTGCCGCAGATCTGGAGGAGAGCGGGATTCACGGTATCCTTTCGGAGAATATTCAGAGAGACGCATTACAGAAGTTTTCCTATGTATCACCGATCGGAGCGGTTGGCCTGTATTATCACTGCGCTGCGGGCGAGATCCAGCAGGAGGGAGAGCCGCGCGAAATGTTCAGGGCGATGATCCGGGAGATCGTGGCGCTGGCCGCGGCCATGGGCATTCAATTTGAACAGGACCTTGTGGAGGTCAATCTGGATATCCTCTCGACGCTGGCTCCGGAGGCAACCACCTCCATGCAGCGCGACGTCCTGGCGGGAAAAGACTCGGAGATCGACGGGCTCGTCTACCAGGTTGTCCGCCTGGGAAGACAGTACGGGGTAGCCATGCCGCAGTATGAGAAGGCTGCCGCGGAGCTGAGCCGGAGCGTGCAGGCGGGATAATTCGGCAGGGACAGGTCATCCCGTATGGTATTTTTCAGTCAAACGTGTTATCATAAGAAGCAGTTCGCGCCAGGTTAGCGCTGCGCGGCATACGAAAGGAGAAATCAAACATGGGTATCATTATCGGACTGATTATCGGCGGAATTGCCGGCTGGATTGCCGGAAAAATTATGAATAATGAGGGCGGGCTTCTTCGGAATATTATTCTCGGAGTTATCGGCGGAGTTGTCGGAAATATTGTGCTCGGGCTCATCGGTATTCATGGAAGCGGCTTTATCGGCAGCATCATCGTGGCGGTCGTCGGATCCTGTATCGTGATCTGGCTGGTCAACAAGATCGCGGGGGGACGCTAGAGGAGAAGCTTTATGAAAATCGGTTTTATCGGGCTTGGCCTGATCGGCGGCTCGATTGCGCGGGCGATCCGCCATTTTTATCCGGAGGCGGAGATTATCGCCTGTTCCCGCACGCGGGCCTCTGTCGAGCAGGCTGCGGCGGACGACGTCGTCAGCCGGGTCCTGGATGGGGTCGGTGAAGAGTTTTCCGACTGCGACTACATATTCCTGTGCGCGCCGGTCGCGAGCAACGCGGACTATCTGGAGCAGCTCAAACCCATCATTCAGCCCTCCGTTATTATCACGGATGTCGGCAGCACCAAGTCCGATATCCACGCGCGGGTCACAGAGCTGGGGATGGAAAGGAATTTCATCGGTGGACATCCGATGGCAGGCTCTGAGAAGACCGGCTACGCGCATTCCAGACGGATTCTGATTGAAAATGTGTATTATGTCATCACGCCGACTTCGCAGGTCTCCCAGGCGGCTGTGGAGCGTTATCGTGACTTTGTGCGCAGTCTGCGGGCCTTACCGCTCGTGCTTGACTACCGGACGCACGACTATGTGACGGCTGGCGTCAGCCATCTGCCGCATATCATCGCCTCCTCGCTCGTAAATCTCGTGCGGGATTCCGATACGGAGGACGGCGTCATGCGGATGATCGCCGCAGGTGGTTTCAAGGATATCACGCGCATTGCCTCCTCGTCTCCGGAGATGTGGGAGCAGATCTGCATGACGAACCGTGAAAATATTTCCGCGATTCTCGCAGATTACATCGCGTCGCTCGGCAGCATCCGGGAACAGCTCGACCATGCGGAATCCGGCGCCATCTACCGTCTCTTCGAGACCTCGCGCGAGTACCGGAACAGTCTGCCCGAAAAAGGCAGCGGTCCGATTCAGCGCATTTACGAGATTTACTGTGATATGGCGGACGAGCCGGGCAGTATTGCCACGCTGGCGACGATTCTGGCGAGTAATCAGATCAGCCTGAAAAATATCGGTATCGTCCACAGCCGGGAATTTGTCGAGGCTGTTCTGCGTATCGAGTTTTATGATGAGGAAGCGCGGAAGGACGCGGTTGACATTCTGAGAAAGTATCGTTACACGGTGTATGAGCGTTAAAACGCAATGTAATAGAACGGAGATATTTATGGCACTTGGCAAAGCCGACAGACCACTCCGGGGCAGCGTAACCATCCCCGGCGACAAGAGCATTTCCCATCGTTCCATCATGTTTGGAGCGATTGCGGACGGAACGACTCGCGTCACGAATTTCCTGCGCGGGGCGGACTGTCTCTCGACCATTTCCTGTTTCCGCAAAATGGGTGTGGAGATCGAGGAAAATACGACGGAAATCCTGATTCACGGGAAAGGACTCCACGGCCTTTCCGCGCCGGACTCCATGCTGGACGTCGGCAACAGCGGTACGACGACGCGGCTGATTTCCGGTATTCTGGCCGGGCAGCCGTTTACAACGGAGCTGAACGGGGATGAGTCCATTCAGACCCGGCCGATGAAGCGGATTATCGATCCGCTTACCCGGATGGGCGCGGATATTGAGAGCATCCGCGGCAACGGCTGTGCGCCGCTGCGAATCAGGAACGCTTCTCTGCACGGTATTCACTATACTTCAAAGGTTGCTTCCGCCCAGGTGAAATCCTGCGTCCTGCTGGCCGGGCTCTACGCGGACGGTGAGACGAGCGTGACGGAGCCGTATCTCTCCCGCAATCACACGGAGATTATGCTGCGCCATTTCGGCGCGAAGCTTACGAGCACGGGGACGACCGCTACGATCCAGCCGGAGCCGGAGCTTACTGCCCAGGATATCAAGGTGCCGGGAGACATTTCTTCCGCGGCCTATTTTATTGCCGCGGGGCTGCTTGTCCCGGGCTCTGAGATCCTGATTCGGAATGTAGGTGTCAATCCCACGCGGGACGGCATTCTGAAGGTATGTCGTGAGATGGGGGCGGATATCACCCTCTTAAATGAAAATGATGAGAATGGCGAACCGACCGCTGACCTGCTCGTGCGGCACAGCAGCCTGCACGGCGTCACAATTGGCGGCGCGCTGATTCCGACGCTGATCGACGAGCTGCCGGTCGCAGCGCTTCTGGCCTGTTTTGCGGAGGGGACGACGGTCATCCGCGACGCGCAGGAGCTGAGGGTCAAGGAATCCAATCGCATCGACGTGATGGTGGAGAATCTCACCGCAATGGGCGCACGCGTGACGGCCACTAACGACGGCATGATCATCGAAGGGGGACATCCTCTGCACGGAGCGCTTATCGACAGTCACCTTGATCACCGCATTGCGATGACCTTCGCCGTGGCCGCGCTGGCAGCAGACGGAGAGACCGGGATCCGGGACGCGGACTGTGTGCGGATCAGCTATCCGGATTTCTATAACGATCTGAAGGGACTGCAGAATTAAACGGGTGATTTCTATACTTTTGCTCTGTTTTTGTGTATACTATAAGTACGGGTATGCGGTTTGGAAAGAGTGGAAGAAAGGAAGGGAACAATGCCATTAGTAAAAGAACAGTATTACACCATTGATGATATTTATGATTTGCCGGACGGGCAGCGCGCGGAACTGATCGACGGCGAGATTTACGATATGGCGCCGCCCAGTCGGAAACATCAGGGTATGGTTGGTGAACTATTTAACAGAATCAGTAATTATATTAATTCAAAAGGTGGAGCCTGCAAGCCGTACGTAGCACCCTTCGCCGTGTTCCTGAATGCCGACGACTACACTTATGTCGAACCTGACATCTCCGTCATCTGTGATCCCGCGAAGCTCACCGAAAAGGGCTGCAGCGGTGCGCCGGACTGGATCATCGAGATCGTTTCCCCCGGCAGCCGCCGTATGGACTGTATGATCAAGCTGTTCCAATATCGCTCTGCAGGTGTGCGCGAGTACTGGGTGGTGGATCCTGATAAGAACCGGGTTACGGTCTATGATTTTGTCGGAGAAGATTCGGCAGAATACAGTTTTTCCGACACGGTAAGCTCCGTTATTTATCCGGATTTATCGATTGATTTCGGGCAGATCTCTTTATAATGCTCTGCACTCTTCGCCGCTTCATTTCAACGTGCCAAAACTTTTCAACGGAAAAAAACTCCCCGGACTGCCATCCGGGGAATTCGATATTCTTTTTTGAGTTTCTGCGTTCTTCAGACAGTCCTTAAAATGTAAATTACAAAAGTGAAAATCGATTCAAACAATAAACATCGCATCACCGAACGAAAAGAACCGATATCGTTCTTTCACTGCCTCTTCGTAGGCCGCCATGATCTTCTCCCGCCCCGCGAAGGCGGAGACCAGCATCAGCAGCGTCGATTCCGGCAGATGGAAATTCGTGATCAGTGCATCGATCATCTTAAACTGATAGCCCGGATAGATGAAGATGTCCGTCCAGCCGCTCCCGGCCTTCAGGACGCCATCCGCGCCCGTGGCCGATTCCAGCGTCCGGCAGCTCGTCGTGCCGACGGCAATGATGCGTCCGCCCACCGCCTTCGTCTCATTGATGAGCTGCGCCTGTTCTTCCTCCACCACATAGAACTCCGAGTGTATGTGATGCTCCTCGATCTTTTCCACCTTGACCGGGCGGAAAGTCCCCAGTCCGACGTGCAGCGTCACATGCGCGATCTTCACACCTTTTGCGCGGATATCGTCCAGCAGCTCCGGCGTAAAGTGCAGGCCCGCGGTCGGCGCGGCGGCGGAGCCGTCGTGCTTCGCGTAGACCGTCTGGTAACGGTTCTTGTCCTTCAGCTGGTGCGTGATGTACGGCGGCAGCGGCATCTGGCCGAGCCGGTCGAGGATCTCCTCAAAGATTCCCTCGTACTCAAAACGGATCAGGCGGTTGCCGTCGTCGACCACCTCAAGAACCTCACCGATCAGCAGGCCGTCGCCAAAGAGGATCCGTGTGCCGGGCCGGGCTTTCTTGCCGGGCTTCACAAGGGTTTCCCAGACATCGTCCGCTTTTCTTTTCAGGAGCAGTACCTCGATCTTTGCGCCGGTACCCTCGCGGCTCCCGATCAGGCGCGCGGGAATTACCTTCGTGTCATTGATGACCAGACAGTCGCCCGGCTGCAGATAGTTGATGATTTCCCGGAAAATATGATGTTCTGTCGCTCCGGTCTCGCGGTCCAGCACAAGGAGCCGGGAGCTCGCCCGGTCCTCCAGCGGATCCTGGGCGATCAGCTCCTGCGGCAAATCATAATAAAAATCGTGTAAATCCATAGCTTTACTGTCTCAGCTCCGCTCCAAGCGACTGAAGCCCGTTCAGAATCTTCTTCATGGCCGCGGAAATTTCCTGCTCGGTCAGCGTCCGGTCCTTCGCGCGGAAGGAGAGTGCGTAGGCCATCGACTTGTGTCCCTCTTTAATCTGGGAACCCTCATAGACGTCAAAGAGTTCACAGCTCTCGAGAATCTTCCCGCCGCGCTGCCGGATGATCTCTTCGATCTGTCCCGCGAGCACGGTCTTCGGCACGATCATGGAGATGTCGCGCAGCACCGCCGGGAACTTCGCGAGTCCCTCGTACTTCCGGTCGAAGGAGGCGAGTTCCACCACCGATGGCATGTCGAGCACTGCCACATACGCGCGCTCGCCGATTCCATAGGCAGCTGCCACGGTCGGATGCACCTCGCCGAGATAACCCAGTGTTTTCCCGTCATAGACGATATTCGCCTGCCGTCCGGGATGCAGGAAGGGTTTCTCCGCATTCGGATCATAGCTCTCTTTTTTGCTTAAGCCCGCTTTCGAGAGAAATTCCTCGACGACGCCTTTCATCGTGTAGAAGTCGCCCTCCCCGTACATGCCGAGCGTGAACTGCATGCGCTCGTCCGGCAGTTCCGTGAGCGGAAGAGCCTTCGGAAGATAAATATTCGCCATCTCATAGAGACGCACATTTTTGTTTCTGCGGTTGTAGTTCGTCGCAAGCGAGCTGAGCATTCCGTTCAGCGAGATCGTACGCATGATCGAGAAATCCTCGCCGAGCGGGTTGGAGATCACGATCGCCTGCCGCTCCGGCGCATCCGCAGGGAGCTGCAGCTTGTCAAATACCTTCGGGCTCTCGAAGCTGTAGCTCATACCCTGTGAAAAACCGCAGAATTCCGCCACATCCTTCGCCACATCCTCCACGCGCAGGTAGAAGGGCTTCTTGCCGGTCGTCGCCTCGCCCTTCGGCAGCGTCGTCGGGATGTTGTCGTAACCGTAGAAGCGGGCGACTTCCTCGGCCAGATCGACCGTGCGGAAAATATCCTGACGGAAGGTTGGCGCGATCACCTCATTCGCAGCCTCATCGTAGATGAGTTCAAGCGGCTTAAAATAACTGAGCATCTGTTCGCGGCTGATGTCCGTACCGAGCAGCGCGTTGATGCGCTCCGGCTCAAAGGGCACGCGCACCGGCTCCTTCTTTTTCACATACACGTCGACCGTTCCGTCCACGACGTCTCCGGCGTCCAGCTCCTCGATGAGCTGGCAGGCGCGGTCGATCGCCTCCTGCGCATTGTTCGGGTCGAGACCCTTTTCGAATTTCGCGGAAGCCTCCGTACGCAGACCGATACGCTTGGCAGAGAGACGGTTGTTCGTCCCGTCGAAGTTTGCCGCCTCGAAGAGCATCGTATGCACGTCGTCTGTGATCATGGAATTTTCACCGCCCATGATACCGGCGAGGCCGACCGCCTTCTCGGCGTCGCAGATCATCAGCACCTCGTCGTCGAGCAGCCGCTCCTGTCCGTCCAGCGTGACGAATTTCTCGCCGTTTTCTGCGCGGCGTACGATGATCTTATGTCCCGCGATCGTGTCGAGGTCGTAGGCGTGCATCGGCTGGCCGTACTCCTCCATGACATAGTTTGTGATATCGACCACATTGTTGATCGGACGGATGCCGACGGAGGCGAGCCTTCTCTGCATCCATTCCGGCGACGGGGCCAGACGGATATTTTTCACCACCCTCGCGCAGTAGCGCGGGCAGAGATCGGTGTCCTGAATCTCGACGCTGATATAGTCGTTCACATCGCCGCCCGAACCCTTTACCTTTACGACCGGCGGTTTGAATTCCATGCGGAAGGTGGCCGCCGCCTCGCGCGCGATGCCGATCGTGCTGTAGCAGTCCACACGGTTTGAGGTAATCTCAAACTCGAAGACCGTATTGTGCAGGCCCAGAGCCTCGATGGCGTCCGCCCCGACCACCGCGTCCTGCGGGAAAATATAGATGCCGTATTCCGGCGCTTCCGGATACATGTCCGTATTTGAGCCGAGCTCCTCGATGGAGCACATCATGCCGTTTGACTCGACGCCGCGCAGCTTGCCCTTCTTGATTTTGATACCGCCAGCGGTCATCTTTCCATCGTGATTACCGGCGACTTTGCCGCCGTCCAGCACGACCGGAACCTTGTCGCCCTCCTTTACATTCGGGGCGCCCGTCACGATCTGGATCGGCTCTGCCTCCCCGATATCCACCTGGCAGACGATCAGCTTGTCCGCGTCCGGGTGCTGCTCAATTTTCAAAATCTGTCCGATCACGATTTTATCCAGATCGGCGTCCAGGTTGGTATAACCCTCTACTTTTGTGCCGGAGAGCGTCATCGCGTCCATAAACTCCTGCGCTGTCACGTCAAGATCCGGCACATAGGATTTCAGCCATGATAATGATGTATTCATAATTTCTTTCCTCCCTTTCAGAACTGGCGCAGGAAACGGATATCGTTCTCGTACAGCAGCCTCATGTCGTCAATCTCATATTTCAGCAGCGCGATGCGCTCCAGGCCCACGCCGAAGGCAAAGCCCGTGTACTCATTCGGATCGATGCCGCACATCTCGAAGACATGCGGATGCACCATGCCGCAGCCAAGGATCTCGATCCAGCCCTCGCCCTTGCAGAAACGGCAGCCCTTGCCGCCGCACTTGAAGCAGGAGACGTCCATCTCCGCGCTCGGCTCCGTGAAGGGGAAATGATGCGGACGGAACTTTGTCTTCGTATCCGCGCCGAAGAGCTCCTTCGCGAATTCCTCCAGCGTTCCCTTCAGGTCCGCGAAGGTGATATTTTTGTCGACGACCAGACCCTCGATCTGATGGAAGGAGGGCGAGTGCGTCGCGTCCACCTCGTCGGAGCGGAACACGCGTCCCGGGGAGATCATACGGATCGGCAGCTTACCGGTCTCCATCGTGCGCGCTTGCACCGGGGAGGTCTGCGTCCGCAGGACAATATCCTTATTGATATAGAAGGTATCCTGCTCGTCCTTCGCCGGGTGATTGGCCGGAATGTTCAGCTTCTCAAAGTTGTAGAGATCGTACTCAACCTCCGGTCCCTCGATGACCTCGTAGCCCATGCCGATGAAGATACGCTCGACCTCCTCGAGCGCGATCGTGTTCGGATGACGATGGCCGACCGCGTTCTTCTTCGCCGGGAGCGTCACGTCGATTGTTTCGGATTTCAGACGCATCTCCAGCAGCATCTGATCCATATTTTTCTTCGCGTCGTCGAGTACATGCTCGATCTCGGCGCGCGTGTCGTTGACCAGCTGTCCGAAGGCCGGCCTGTCCTCGGGGGCGATCTCCTTCATGCTCTTTAAAAGCGCGGTCAACTCGCCCTTCTTTCCGAGGACGGATACACGTACCTCGTTCAGAGCGTCCGGATTCTGGGATTCCCGGATCCGGGCAATCGCATCTTCCCTGATTTTCTGCAATCTGTCTTTCATTTTGCAAATCTCCCTTTCTTATAAAATAAAAACAGCCCCGTCCTGTATAAACAGGGACGAAGCTTATTGTCCGTGGTACCACCCTTTTTCCCGGCTTGCGCCGGACACTCATACCGCATAACGCGCGGCGGACGTCGTTCCCTACTCCTTTCAGGAGCGCGGCTCCGGTGGGAACTTCACATCTCTGCCTGAACCCGGATGGGCTTTCAGCCGCCGACCCATCCTCTCTGCCGGAAAGCAGGACGCTACTCATGCACCTTCATCGCCTTTGCAAATCTTTTTCTACTATAACACAGAATGGCGGAAAGTCAAGTTTCTTTTGCCTGCATGAAGCGCTGCTTCCGGGAATAGACTGGATAAGAAGGGGAGCGGAGGAGGGCGTGGCTTGAGACGGATCTTACTCATCAATCTGCTGATTCTGTCGGTGTTCGCCAGCGTGTCCTACTGGACAGCCCAGAAGGAAAAGCTGGAGGCAGCTATGGGGAGCGGAATGGAGACTGTCCTGGAGGGCGGGGAGGAGTTTTCCGCGGCAGAGAGTGATATGGAGGACGACCGGGAAGAGGTGCGTGAGGAGGCGGATGACTTTATAAAATGGGTGGATTTCGACGTTTCAAAATTCGCGCTCACGGAGGCCTATGAGTATGACCGGGATACCTACGGGACGAGCGATCATATCAGCTGGATTGATCTGCTGGCCTGGACGGCGGCTTACACCGGCGGCGTCTTTGACAATGACCGGACGGTATATTCCTGTATGACGGAGCTGGAGGAGCAGATAGCGGCGGGAGAGGAGCTGGGAAATCTGACTGCGGAGCTTCCTTATTTTTCTTATTACCAGGAGGCCTACACGGCGGTGCTCGGGGGAATGGTCGGAGAGTATGAGATCGAGGAGACGGATGAGGACGGAAAGGTCACGATGGTGAAAAAGTACGGGCTGAAGGCTTTTCACCCGATCGCGAAGGGATTTCCCTACACAGATTATGATGATTTCGGCGTGTCGCGGAGCTACGGCTATGAGCGGCAGCACCTTGGACATGATCTCATGGGCCAGACTGGTACGCCGGTCATTGCGGTTGAGTCCGGTTATGTCGAGGCGCTCGGATGGAACCAGTACGGCGGCTGGCGGATCGGTATCCGCAGCTTTGACGGGCTGCGCTATTATTACTATGCCCATCTGCGGCAGGGCTTTCCTTATCAGCCTGATCTGGAGGAAGGTTCTGTGGTACTGGCGGGGGATGTGATCGGCTATATGGGGCATACCGGCTACAGCGCGCAGGAGGATACAAATAATATCGACGAGACACATCTGCACTTCGGCATGCAGCTGATTTTCGATGAATCACAGAAAGAGGGGAATGGAGAGATCTGGATCGACTGCTATCAGATCGTCGGATTTCTGTATCGCCAGCAGTCGGAAGTGGAGCGGGATGATGAGACAAAAGTGTGGCGGCGCGTCTGGCAGATGAAGGATCCCGCGGCGGAAGCATATGAGCGGACAAGGGATTTTTCGATGTATCCGTAACCCTTTAAGTCCGCTCATTCGGCGAGTGCCAGATATTCTTCCAGCGTAATTTCATTTTCCATGATATAGGTGGCGGCCTCTTCGCCTACATAGCGAAAGTGCCATGACTCGTACTCGATGCCGGTGATATCCTCTTTGCCCTCCGGATAGCGGAGGATAAAGCCGTATTCTGCGCAGTGCTCGGCGAGCCATATCGCCTCTTTGGTATCGGCCTGGGCGTCGTCGAGCTGCTGGTGAGTCTTGCTGACAATGTCCAGAGCCAGGCCTGTATGGTGTTCGCTGGCACCGGGAATGGCGATCCGCGTTCTGGCTTTATAAAACGCGTCCTCATAGGTCCAGCCCTCCGCGAGCCGCTTGTCTATGTAGTTCTCAAAGAGCTCCGTCTGATACTCAATCGTGCGGTAAGCGGAGCAGATCACGGGGCGCAGCCCTTCCTCTTCCATGGCGTTCAGCATTTCATTGAGCGGCTCCACGATGCGGGCGTCAACCTGTTTTTTGCCGGTATTGGGCAGGGTCTCCAGCTCTACCGTAAAGTCGGAGGGGAGAAAGTTCTGCTCATTGACCAGGAAAAGATTCCAGTCGTCGGTGGAGATGGAGAGCTTCTCCTCTTCGTCTTCCTCCTCCGTGCTCTCCGCAGCATTCTCCGATACAGAGGAGGAGCTGTCGGAAGCCGATATGGACGCTGTTGTAATCTGCGCAGACTGCTGCAGCTCCGTGACCTGCGCCTCCAGGTCTTCGACCGTCCGGCTCAGCGCCCGGTTGGAGATGGCCAGGAAGGCACAGAAGCCGGTGGGAACCACGATCGCGGCCACTATGCATGCGATTAGGAGGTGTTTGTAAAATCTTACGCTGCCGGCATACCGCGCGCGTCTCCGCTTACTCACGGATATTTACCATGCCCTTGATCCGTGCACCCGTCTCCACCGACAGAGCTCCGGCGGTGATATCTCCCTGTACAACGGCATTCTCGCACAGCTCTACAAGACCTGAGACCTGGATCTGTCCCTCGCTTCTCCCGTTTGAGCGGACATTCTGCGCTGTGAGATTGCCCTTCAGGCAGGAGTTTGCCTCTATGTAGATGACCTCGGAGGCGGATACGTCCCCGTTCAGCGTGCCTGACTGGAGGGAGAGATTGCCCGCGCTGACATTGCCCTGGATCGTTCCCTGCAGTTCAATGTCGCCCTCGCATTTGATGTCGCCGACGATGCTGCCGGCAATCTTCATATTAGATTTTGTGACAATGTTTCCGGAGATTATCATGTCCTCCGGGATGATCGCGTTGTCCCGGCGGATGAAGAGATTCTCTGCGTTCTCGCCATTTTCGCCGTCCTCGCCCGGATTGTAGACGTGGATTCTGTCGTCGCGCACGGGCTCCGTCTCCAACGTCTGCAAGGCGATATCCTCCTCTTGCATCACCGGTACGGAGGTCTCCTGCTGGACAGGTGTCCTTGACACATCGGGATCGCCGGAGCCGAACAGTTCATTTACCGCCTTTTTAAAATTACTGTCATTTCTTCTGGCCATAAGCTGCTTCCTCTCATGTAATGTAGAATTCTCGTAACTGTACCTTATTATAAATAAAATTGTGCGGTCTGTAAATGCATTTTCCCGAAAAAACGCAAAAGAAAAGGCGGTACGAGAATCTGCTCTGCAATCCTCATACCGCCTATGAAACTGTATTGTCCAATGGAGTAAACCTCTCTTCTGTAGATTTTTATTTGATGGCACCCTCACGGCCTTTTATGGTGGTTTTTTATTATCAAGGTCTGTTCCTTCACCTTCTGTTTTTACTTCTTTCTTATTACCTTAGTGGTAATTATGATTTATTTTCTTCGCTATTTAGTTTTCTAAGTCTGTACTTCCGGTGGACCGTACCATCCTTCCTTTTATGC
>JAJBTX010000064.1 GCA_020860645.1 Lachnospiraceae bacterium
TGGGTGGATTTTGTTGCCACTTACTGGCATGTCGACTGTGTCCGCAAGATGTCTCATTTGAGATACCCAGAATGTGCGGGGGACTCACCCGTGCGTATGTCCTTCCCGTCCACCGCAATACTGGTGTCCCTCCTCGGGCATCACGCCATAGGCCACCATCGGACCATCCTGTACCACGGAGAGACTTCCGGTCTGATAGAGGATCATACCGTCCGCCTTCGCGTAGCACTGATGCAGCGTGTTTCCAAAGTAATCCCGGATCTCCCCGAGCAGCTCGCCCTCCTTGAAGAAATCCCCGATGTGGAAGAAGGGATACCAGCAACCATATATCGGCGCATTCTCATAGACGGCATCACGGAAGATCAGGTGCTTCTCTTCCGGATGGGAACCGTCCGCACCTTTCAGGATGTGAAGATAAGCCAGAATACGCCGCACATCCGCCTTGTCCTGATCGACCTCATGGCTGTTCCACAGTCCGCAGCCGCCGCGCTCCAGAAGGATGCTGGGGATACCGAGCGAGGAGGCGTAATTGTAGGCGCCGCCGGAGAGTCCCTGGGATTCCACCAGGCAACCCGTCGACACACGGCAGGCCATCTCAAAGGCCGTCTCCCGCACCGCCGGTTCCACCGCCCCTACATAATAAGCATAAGAGTCCAGCTTCTCGTAGCCATCACCGCTGTGAAGGTCGATATAATAGTTCGCGATGGACAGCAGGTCTTTCTCGATCATATAGCAGAAGCGCGAAGCCGTTGATCCGTTCGCATCGCCGGGAA
Organism: Lachnospiraceae bacterium; assembly: GCA_020860645.1. Taxonomy (GTDB): domain Bacteria; phylum Bacillota; class Clostridia; order Lachnospirales; family Lachnospiraceae; genus Hominiventricola. Next base: position 774 of record JAJBTX010000064.1, read on the forward strand.
ATTCCCGGTTCAGATTCTTGTTATCCTCCCAGACGACGCTCATGGTCCTCCTCTGGAAACCACTCACATTCACCAGCGGCACGATCACCAGCGTCCCCCTGATATTCTCCGGCTGCAGCTCGTTCTGCAGCTCTATGGCCGCCTGAATACCGACATACTCCGCGTTATGAATGCCTGCAGTAATCAGCGCGGTTTCCCCATCTTCTACGCCGCAGATCACGGTCACGGGAATCTCATATGGGGTACCCGGCACTTTCAGATAGCCGGATTTCTTCTCGCCCGCGCTCACTTCGATGTTCTGTAATCTCATATCGTTCTTTCATCCTCCTGAAAAAGAATACACCCCGCGCATTCCAGCGTCAAGAGCGGCTGCACCAGAAACAGCCTGTGAACATTGATAAGTGCCCACAGGCTGTCCCATTTTCCCGGCAATAAAGACCGGTAATAAAATCAGATTATTTCCTACTCCGCGAGTCTCGCCCGCACCGACTCAATATCGCTGCTCTCGGCCAGCTCGGCAAATGCTTCATAAGTTGCATCCTGGTTATAAGCGCGGATAACGCTCATCAGGTCTGCTGCACTGTAAGCATTCTCATAGATACTCTGCGTATAACCGAAGAGCTCCGCATACTCCTCATCGGACGCTGCCGTCCAGTAGCTCTGATACAGCCGGAACGCTTCGCCGTCCGGATTGACCAGATCAGCATCACCCTCCAGGGCATTGAACATCGCCACAAATGCCGGAGCTACCATCGATGCATATTTTCCCTTGATATAGTGCAGCATGCCATATCCATTCGCCGCGATATCATAGTAAGCGTCATAATTCTCCTGAGAGAAACAGTCCACAACTCCAATCCGCATAAGAGGTGTATCTTTCTCAATGTCTTCCTTCAGGTCGTCAAACACACTGCTCAGACCCACAGCGGAAAGCAGCGCGTCGTACTGGCCCATGTCAAGAGCCGCAAACAGATTATCAAGACCCTCATCCATCTGTACATATCCGGGAGAGATTACAATCGACACATCATCGCGCCCGGTCTCAACCGTGGTCAGTTCCGTTGCCTGCGCAAGATTTTCAATCGTGTCATCATAGCTGAGTCCCAGCTCATCCTGAAGCGCCGTCAGCATTCCTTCTACACGTGTATAGTGCATGTAATTTTCCGCGTTGCCAGCGCCGCCGCTGACAATCAGGAAGCTGAGCGCGCCGTCCGCGATGAAATCCTCCGCCATTCCTTTTCCGGCATTGAACTCCTCATCGCTGTCCGGTCCGATGACGCCCAGAAACCAGGGATCATCCTTCACGGCATCAAACTCCTCATCGCTGATGGAAGAAGAGCCGAGTACATAGTACATCTCATTTTCCGCGCAGGCTGCAACCTCCGTTTCCAGATCCAGCCCATAGAAGCTGATAATCCCGGAAGCACCCTCCGCCTTCGCCTCTTCGATAAACGCGAGGCTGTCCTCAATCGAATTCAGATCATCGGACATGATAAACTCCACCGGGAAGCTCTCCGCAATATAGTCCCGATAGTAACTGAAAAACATGCTCATCTCCGGGTCTGTCTGACTATAAACCTCCACGCCGATCTTATATTTCACATCTCCGTCAGAAGTCTCCTGTGTGGATGCAGAACCGCCGCAGGCCGCGAGGGACAGTGCGAGCGCGCACACCAGAAGCAGACTCAAAAATTTTTTCATCCTTCTACCTCCTGATAAAGGTGGCACGCCACCTGATGATTCTCCGCCACATTTTTCAGCGTCGGACGCTCCTTTTTGCAGATCTCCATACAGCGGTCGCAGCGGTTCTGGAAGGGGCAGCCCACCGGCACATCGAGCGGGCTCGGGGCCTCGCTGTCGATGCTCTCGATCGGTTTCGAGAAATCCATATTCAGATCAAAAATCGAACCGATCAGCGCCTGCGTGTAGGGATGCTTCGAATCCTCCGCGACGCTGCTCCCCGGCAGTACCTCGACAATATTTCCCAGATACATGACCGCCACCTGATGCGCGAAGGACTGCACCAGCGCCATATCATGGCAGATAAAGCCAAACGCAATATTCTTTTCCTTCTGAAGCTTCACAAGCAGCTCAATAATATTCTTCTGCACAGACACGTCAAGAGCGCTCGTCGCCTCGTCGCAGAGAATAATCTCCGGCTCCAGCGTCAGGGCGCGCGCAATGCCGACACGCTGTCTCTGGCCGCCGCTCATATTGTGGGGATAGCGCGTCGCGAAATCTCCGGGCAGCTCCACGAGCTCCAGGTATTTCCGTGCCACCTCTTCCTTTTCACTCTTCTTGATACGGTTAAAATTCAGCAGCGGCTCGCAGATAATATCCATGATCTTCATCTTCGGATTGAAGGCCGCTGTCGGATCCTGAAACACCATCTGAATATTCTGCCTGTGCTGCCGCAGTGCCTCGCCCTTCAGGCCGAGAATGCTCTTCCCGTGAAAGAGAATGTCTCCCTCTGTCGGCGCCTCCAGGGAAATCGCCATGCGCATAAAAGTACTCTTGCCGCAGCCGCTCTCTCCCACGATCCCCAGCGTCCTGCCCTTGTAAATGCTCAGGTTGATGTCATTGTTGGCGATCAGAGTCCGTCCTCCGGAAGCCGGGTATTTTTTTGTCACATGCTTTGCTTCCAATATTAACTCAGACAAATCGATAACCTCCCATCGCGGGAACACTCTCAAGCAGGTTCTTTGTATAAGCGTCCGACGGATGATGCAGAATCTGTTCCCGGTCTCCCGCATCCACCACACGGCCATTCTTCATGACGATAATCTTGTCCGCCATATAGGCGGCTACGCCAATATTATGCGTTACTACGATAATACTGGTGTTGTACTGATCGCGCAGCTCCATCATCTGCCGCACGATCTGTGCCTGCGTCGTCACATCCAGCGCGCTCGTCGGCTCGTCGCCCAGCAGGAGCTTCGGCTGGAAGGTCATCGCCATCGCAATGCCGACGCGCTGGCGCATGCCGCCGGAGAGCTGGAAGGGATAGCTGCGCATAATGTTGTCGCCGCTCGGAAGACGCATCTTTTCCAGCATCTCCACGCCCTTGTCCCAGGCGTCCTTCTTCGACATTTTCTCATGCGTCCGAATGTATTCCACATACTGGGCGCCGATGCGGCGGATCGGATTGATCATCGCACCGGAATCCTGGAAAATCATGGAGATCTCCGTCCCGCGAAGTTTCCTCCACTCCTCCTGCGAATAGCCCAGCAGGGACTTCCCCTCGAACTGAATGTCTCCCTTACTCACATAACCGCCGCCCGGCAGGCAGCCGAGCACCGCGCGGATCACGGTTGATTTTCCGCTGCCGCTCTCCCCCACGATGCTGACGATCTCGCCCTGTTTCATCTCGAGACTGACGCCTTCCACGGTGGGAGCCGGATTTTTTCCGTATGTAATCGAAACATCCTGTATACTCAGCATCGGATTTCCTCCTTCATACTACCGGGCGACCGGGGCTTTTTTAAGAAGCCCCGATTTGCCCGCACTTCTTGTTCTCAGATTATTCCACCGGAGCCCAGTCCGTGGTGATCCAGGTGTAATCCAGCGGATACATCTCAACGCCCTGGATCACGCTGTTATTGTAGGTGATCGAGCTGTTGTAGTAGCCGTGTACGATCGTCGCCGCGTCGTCGATCAGAATCTGCTGCATCTCAACGTAGAGCTCCGCCTTGCGCGCCTCATCCATAGAGGTGATCATCTCCTCGTAAGCCGCGTCATACTCCGCGTTGCTGTAGTAACCATAACCGTCGGAGTTCCCACTGTAGAAGTTGCCAAGGAAGGCGTCCGGATTGCCGGTCGGCACGATAACAGCATTCGAGGAAACCATGTCGAAATCTCCCGAAGTCTGCAGGCCGAGAATCGTATCATAATCCAGCACCTGGTAGTCCACGCCGATGCCGATGCTGTTCAGCACCGTGGACACAGCCTCTGCAAAGGTCTGCAGCTGGCGGCTCTCAAAGGAATAATACTTGAGGTTGATGTTCTCACCGTCGATCTCACGCACGCCGTCGCCGTCGGTATCCACGATACCCGCGTCGTCAAGCACCTGCTGCGCCTTGTCCAGATCATACTCATAAGGATCGGTCAGCTGGTCATAGCCATAGTCCATGGAGGACGGAAGCACGGAGCAACCCGCGGTATAAATGCCGCCCACCGTTATATTACACATCGTCTCGTCATCAATTGCGTACTGAATCGCCTGACGCAGCGTCTCGTTCGCAAGCTGTCCGTTGAAGTTGAAATAAGTATTTGCAAGACGTCCGCCTGCGGTGCTCTCCACCGTGTAAGCAGAATCGTTCTTCAGAGTCTCCAGATCGCTGGCCGTCGTCACGTTCTCTACCACGTCCACGTCGCCGCTCTGAATCGCCATCGCCTTGGTCGTGCTGTCGGTCATATAGATCGCGGTGTATCCATCGTAAGGAACCTCACCGTTCCAGTAGCTGTCATTTTTCACGAAGGTCTTGGATGTTGCCTCCACATAGCTGTCCAGCACGTATGGACCGGTGCCGACTACGGAGTCAACCACGCCCTCCTCATAGGAATCCACATCGATAACCGCGAAGTACGGGTAAGCCAGAATGCCCTTCAGGTTCGTCGTCACATCCTCACAGACAACGGTAATCGTGCCGCTTGCGTCATCCGCCGTGAAGGTCGGATTCGCAAGGTACTGAGACGGAGTAGAGGTACTGCCCGCCGCTTCCTTCTCATACATCATCTCCCAGCTGGCGACGACCGCGGAGGGCGTCAGCTCCTTGCCGTTGGAGAAGGTGATACCGTCACGGATATGCAGCGTCCAGGTGATGTAATCGTCCGTCGTCGCCTCGTCGCAGAGGTTCTCCTGCGCAATCGCGTCGATATCAAAGGCGAACAGCGTCTCACCGACGCCGAAACGAACCAGCGACCAGGCGGAGTTTACATTGACCGACGGATCGATGTACTCGGAGAAATAGTCGCAGCCGAAGGTGAAGGTCGTTCCTCCCGAACTGCTCGTGCTTGTGCTGCTGTCAGAGCTGCTGGAACTGTCGGAACTGCTGGAGCTGCTCCCGCCGCAAGCCACAAGGGACAGAGTCATGGCGGCTGTCAGAACCAGCGCCGCAATCTTTTTTGCTTTCATAATAAAATTCCTTCCTTTCTTTCATTTAGCTTCTGGGGTCGAGCACATCTCTTAAGCTGTCGCCCAGCAGGTTAAATACAACAACCGTGATAAATATTGCGAGACCCGGGAAAATCATCAGCCAGGGGGCTGCCGTCATATAAGCGCGTCCCTCATTCAGCATCAGGCCCCACTCCGCCGTCGGCGACTGCGCGCCGAAGCCCAGGAACGAGAGTCCCGCGATCTCCAGCATCATGCTTCCGATATCCGTTGCGCCCGTAATCAGGATCGTGGGCAGCACGTTCGGCAACATGTGCTTTGTCAGAATGTAACCGGTCTTCGAGCCGGTGAGCTGCGCCGCCGCTATGTAGTCGCGGTTCCGGATCTTCAGCACGAGGCTGCGCGAAAGCCTGGCGTACTTTGTCCAGCTCACAATCGAAATGGCGATGATCGCATTCCGGATATTCGCTCCCAGAATACCTGCCACTGCGATGGCCAGCACCATGCCCGGGAAGGAGATCATCATGTCAGAGATTCGCATGATCACCGCGTCCACAATCCCGCCGAAGTATCCGGCGATGATTCCCAGCAACGTGCCGACCACCACGATGATCGCCACCAGGATCAGCGCGGCGCTTAAAGATGTCCTCGCCCCGTAGATCACGCGGGAAAACAGGTCGCGCCCCATCTTGTCCGTTCCGAACCAGTGCTCCGCGCTCGGCGCCTGCACTGCGTCGGCAAGTACCGCCTCATAGGGATCGTGCGTCGCGATGAACGGCGCAAGAATCGCAACCAGGACGATCGCCAGCGCCAGCAGGGCAAATACTGTAAAACTGGGATTCTTCTTTACAAATTCTTTCAGCTTTTGCATGGCCCTACCTCTTTTCTCTCATTCTGGGGTCCAGGAATCCATAGGAAATATCCACCACCAGATTGATCACCATATAGATCAGGGCAATCCAGAGCACATATCCCTGCACCAGATTGTAATCCATGGATGTGATTGCACTCACCGCCAGATTTCCGAGACCCGGATAGGAGAAAATCACCTCCACGACCGACGTACCGCCGAGCAGCGAACCCATTGACAGACCCAGCATCGTCACCAGCGGAAGCAGTGAATTCGGCAGCACATGCTTCCAGAGAATCGTGCTCTCCTTGATCCCGCGACAGCGCGCGCCCACCACATAGTCCTGATTCAGCTCCTCGAGAAACGCGGTACGCACCTGCCTTGTGTACTTGGACGCCATGGCAAAAGCCAGCGTCACAGTCGGCAAAACCAGCTTCGTCCATCCTTGTCCGGTCGATACCACTGGCAGCCATCCCAGCTTCACACAGAACAGAAGCATCAGCAGAAGTCCTACCCAGAAGTTCGGCATCGACACACCCAGGAATGTAAAGCCCCTGACAAAGTAATCGATCGGTCCGCCCTGGTGCGTTGCTGAGAGAATACCCAGCGGAATCGCGATGACCAGCATCAGAACCAGCGAACACAGCGCCAGCTTCAGTGTGGGCCAGAGTCTGGACATCATCAGTGTCAGCACCGGCTTGTTGTACGCATAAGAAGTTCCAAAATCTCCATGCAGACATCCGGTCAGCCAGTTCACATACTGCACCAGGAAAGGCTTGTTGAGTCCCAGAGCCTCCCTGGTCTGATCCATGATCTCCTGGCTGGGGATGGAGCCGCTCGCCGCGTACATGGCCTGCACCGGATCACCGGGCGCGATGTAGGTTAAGCCGAAGGTCAGGAAGCTGATCCCGAAAAGTACGATGATGATCTGAAGGAGTCTTTTTAAAAGATCACCTTTTTTCACCTTGTTACCTCCTCCCTTATTTCTTCTTATTGTATCTGTATAATACACGGACCGAGTTCAGCACGCAGAGTACTGCGACGCCGGAGTCCGCGAATACCGCAAACCACATGCTCGCCATTCCCAGAAGACCGAGCACGATGACCATCGCCTTGATGATGAGGGCGAAGACCACGTTCTGCATCGCCACGCGCATGGCGTTCCTGGCGATTCCGATGGAGTCCGCGATGGAGGTCAGGCTGGAGTTCATGAACACCACGTCCGCCGCCTCGATCGCCGCGTCTGCGCCGCTGCCCATCGCCGCGCCGACGTCCGCGCCGGCCAGCACCGGGGCGTCATTGATACCGTCGCCGACGAACATGACCGCGCCGTTGCGCTTCCGGATCTCACTGAGCTGTGTCAGCTTATCCTGCGGCATCAGCTTCGCATGCACTTCCTCGATGCCGGTCTGCTTCGCCACATCCAGCGCGCTCTCCTCACCGTCGCCGGTCAGCATCGCCGTATGGATGCCGAGCTCATGCAGCGCCTTGATCGCGGCCGGGGATTCCTCCTTGATCGTGTCCGCAATGACCAGATGGCCGATGAACTTTCCGTTCAGCGCTGTCAGCACCTCCGTGCCGAATTTCTCCGGCGCGTAGTCTCCGAGGTCCACCTCGAACTGCCGCATGAGCTTGCGGTTACCGCACAGCACCTCGCCGTCCGCCACGACCGCGCGGATACCCTTTCCGGCGATCTCCTCGACCTTGGAGGGACGCTCGATATTGATATTCTTTTCTTTCGCGTAAGCAATAATGCTGTTTCCGATCGGATGCGTGGAATTGATCTCGCAGGCCGCGCTTAAGGCCAGCAGCTTGTCCGCGTCCACACCCTTTGTCGGGACCGCTTCCTGTACCTCAAAGTTGCCCTTCGTGATCGTGCCAGTCTTATCCATGATCACGGTGGTCACATTCTTGATCGCCTCCAGAGAGTTGCCTCCCTTAAAGAGGATACCAAGCTTCGAGCCCGCTCCGATGCCGGAGAAGAAGGCCAGCGGCACGCTGAGCACCAGCGCGCAGGGGCAGCTGATGACCAGGAAGGTCAGGGCCGTGTAAACCCAGTGATACCAGTTTCCGGTAAACAGAGACGGGACAATCGCCGTCACCAGCGCGATACCCACGACCGCGGGAGTATAAATACGCGCGAAACGGGTGATAAAGCGCTCCATCTGCGGCTTGGTCGCCGCTGCGTTCTCCACGGAATCGAGAATCTTCGTCACCATGGATTCCTCCAGCAGCTTCTCCACACGGATCTTGATCACGCCCGAGGTGTTCACGCAACCGGAGGTCACCTCGTCGCCGTAGCCCGCGGCCACCGGCACCGGCTCGCCGGTCACCGGAGAGGTGTCGATGCGGCTCTCGCCCTCGACGATGACGCCATCCAGCGGGATACGGTCGCCCGGGCGCACCAGAAGAATGTCGCCGACCACGGCGTTCTCCGCGTCGATGACCTTCACCTCTTCACCGACCACCAGGTTCACCACATCCGGACGCATGTCGACCGCGTCCATGATGGCCTTGCGGCTGTTCTCCACCGCGCGGTCCTCAAAATACTCGCCGATGCGGTAGAACAGGATGACGCCGACCGCCTCGGTATAACTGCCGATGATCAGGGCGCCCACCGTCGCGATCGTCATCAGGAAGTTCTCGTCAAAGACCTGTCCCTTCGGGATATTTTTCAGCGCCGTCAGGACGATCTTGCCGCCCAGTATCACATAGGCGACGAGACACAGGATAATCAGAGGAAGCGGAAGCTCCTCCACGCCGCTGGTCTCATGAATGACTTCTACAACAAGGAAAAGCGCCGCGCCCAGGATGATACCCAGGAGCTCCAGCTTTTCCTTCGGGAATTCTTTTTTCTTCTTCCGGCTCTCCGGATCAACAGCCTCCACCGGAGCCGCGGCGGCCACCTTGCGCTCGCGCTTCTTTACGATAACCTCAGACTCGATCGCCGTACAGATCTCCTGGATGACCGGAAGCAGCGCATCCGGATCAGGCGCGGAGACACGCAGCTGCTTCGTGGAGTAGGTGATCGTCGCATAATCCACGTCCGGCAGCGCCTTGATCTTCGCTTCCATCTTCGCCGCACAGTTCGCGCAGCCTAAATTCTCGAGAATGTAGACGCGCTTCTTGTTCGTCGCGTCCGGCATGTCACAGGTGCAGTTCGCAAGACTCTCGCCGCACACGTCGCAGTAGTCCTCGTGCGGGTGGCAGAGCTCGCACTCGCAGTCGTCCGGATGTCCCGGCACATGGCTGTGCTCATGCTCATGACCGTGGTCGTGACCGCAGCCGCACTCGTCTCCATAGTCGTGCTCATGCTCGTGGCCATGGTCCTCGCCGCAGCCGCACTCGTCCTCATGTGCATGGCTGTGGTCCTCGCCGCAGCCGCACTCGTCTCCGTGATCGTGCTCATGCTCGTGGCCGTGATCCTCGCCGCAGCCGCACGCATCCTCGTGTGTGTGCCCATGATCTTCTCCGCAGCCGCACTCGTCCTCGTGTGCATGGCCATGGTCTTCTCCGCAGCCGCACTCGTCTCCGTGATCGCGCTCATGCGCGTGGCCATGGTCCTCGCCGCAGCCGCATGCATCCTCGTGCTGCTTCAACTCGTCTGGTGTCGCCATTTTCATACCCTCTTTGCATTCATTTTTATTCACTTGTCTGGTTCTTATGGGAATAGGAAGAACGGAAGAAATTTAAACAAAAGAAAAACTGCTTCTTATCCATCGTAAGAATCATTCAGCGATTCATTGCAAGCAGTTCTCCTGACTCAAGTTCATCGTCCCGAAGCGCCTTCCCGGACAGAACGTCCAGTGACATATCTGCTTCATGACTCCCTCACACAGTGGCGGGACCGTACCGGATTTTCACCGGTTTCTCTATTAATCCTCTCGGAACTTGCAACACCCGGCTCTCAAACCGGAAATATAATTTAATTTTCCACTCATTACTATAAACCTTTGACGAAAAATGTCAAGCATTTTGCAGAAAAATCACAAATGCGGAAAATTCGCTGAAGTGAAAAGTTTACTTCCACTTTGAAGGGGGCAAAGTGGATTTTAGTCT